>CAZHTZ010000014.1:0-36246 GCA_964535455.1 uncultured Caldilineales bacterium | reverse complement strand
CGCCGACCGCTGACGGCTGACCACCGACCACCGACGGCCAACACCGACCGCTGACGGCTGACCACCGACCACCGACGGCCAACACCGACCACTGACCACTGACCACTGACCACTGATCACTGACCACTGATCACTGACCACTGATCACTGCTTACTTCCAGTCTTCTCCCACTGTCGCCTGTAAGGCTGTGTGCAGGACATTGTCATCGAGATGAAACCCAGCCGCCTGCAATGTCTTGAGTACGGGGACGGCTTCCGGAATCAAGCCTGCCCTTTGCGCGCGCAGGATGATGCCCAGTGTGCCGATGCAAGGGATGGCGAGAGCGTGAGCACACCGTCGCGCCGCTTTGTCGTCCAGCACCACAGTCCAACCCTGGTTCCGATAAGCGTGGCTGAGAACAGCGCTTTCACCAGCGCCCAGGTCCCAGGCGAGGACGTCGGGTTCGACTGGTGCCGGAACGATGGGCACGGGCGAGCTGCCGAGCCAACGCCGCGCCGCGTCGCGTCGTCTGTCGGTCCGGCGGCGATCTCTGCAGCCACGGCCTGTGGCACTACGATTTCAGCTTTCAGGCCTGTGAGCAGATGCAGTTGGTCGATCTTCGCCAAGACGATCAGAGGTGAGGCGTTGAGCACCCACCGTTCAGGCATCGCTGGCTTCCCTGATCAATTCCTCGGCTGTGGCCTG
The DNA here is from genome assembly GCA_964535455.1 of uncultured Caldilineales bacterium. Lineage (GTDB taxonomy): Bacteria > Chloroflexota > Anaerolineae > J102 > J102 > SSF26. Next base: position 35,561 of record CAZHTZ010000014.1, on the reverse strand, counting down.
GAATGGCGTCACGCCATACCTGCCGAGCGCTGCCAAAAACGCGGCGCGCGAAAGCCCGGCGATTTCGGCGGCCTTAGCCTGCGAGATCTGGCCCATCTCGTACCATTTGACGGCCGCAGCAAGGCGCATGGCAGCCAGAAACTCGTCCGGCTCCTGGCGGAAGGTGGACAAGATATGCCGTGGCACTTCTATGCTAAGGTGGACTGTGCTTGCCATGTCCCTATGGTACCATAAAGTCGCAAGCAAATGAAGGTTGTTAGTGAGCAGTGGTCAGTGACCACTGACCACTGACCACTGACCACTGACCACCGATCACTGCCCTCTGCCCATGAGCCAGATCAAAGCTGCTCTGACGAAGCTCTTCGAGAGCCACCGCATCGTCTTCTGGTACGACGCCAAGAGCGAGCTGCGGGGTGAGTTCACGGCATTGGAGCTGCCGGGGGTCGAGAAGATCGTACTGGGCAACAACCAGTTCGGCGTCAAGCACCGCATCCTGCGGGAGCAGCCGGAGCAGAAGTTCCTGCTCTACCACGCCGGACCGCCGCCGGCCGACGTCGACAACTGGCTGCTGGATGTGGAGCTGGCGTACGGCGTCTTCCGCGCCGACCAGACCTCCCTGTGGTTGAGCGAGCTGGGGCTAGGGCCGGAGTTCGGTGAGGTGGTGCAGCCGCACACCGGCTTCCTGCAGGCCGCTCGCCGGCGGGAGGCGCTGAAGGTGCTGCTGCAGCCGGCCGACACGCCCCGCCAGGTGCGGATGAACATGCTGGCCGTGTGCGCCGGGGCCGAAGCCAGGCTGGACGATATCCTCGAGAACCTGCTGGCCGAGCTGGCGGCGAACAAGGACGAGAAAATCAGGCTCATCCAGCGCAGCGGCCTGGACGGCTTCCTGTGGGAGCAGTTGGAGCGAGCCTACGGCTACAGGTCGGACACGCCCGGCCTCCGCGATTTCACCATCGAGTTGTTCAAGTCCTGCTACGCCCTGACGCTGGGGGAGAAGGCGAAGCTGGGCAGCGACGCCCTGGTGTTCCTCAAGCGGTGGAAGGACAGCGTCCGCCATCACGAAGCGTTCGAGGCCCTGTCCGGCCAGTGCGCAGGCATCCTGGCCATCGAACAGGACCTGGCGCCGCGGGACTACCGTGACCTGTTGGCCGTGGACATCTTCGAGGCGGTGGACCGCAAGGTGCTGAGCGACCTGGTGCAGGTGGTTGCCAATCGCACGTTGGCGGGCTCGGACTGTGCGCGGGTCATTGGCCAGCGGCGACAGAGTCCGTGGTATGGGCAGTATCGGCACGTCTATGAGGCCATTGGGTATGCTGCCGAGTTCTTCTATGCGCTCGCTGCCGCTGACCTGACGGTTGCTTCCTTCGGCGACGGCGTCCGGCAGTATGTGCGCTCCTGGTATCGCCTGGACCAGGGCTATCGCCAGTTTGTCCACCACGCCCGGCAATCCGGCCAGCCCACCCTGCTGGCTGCGTTGGCGGAGCAGGTGGAAAACTTCTACACCAACAACTACCTGCTCAAGGTCAATGACCGGTGGCAGACGGTGGTAGATGCCTGCGACCGTTGGGAAACGGACGCTGCTATGCGGCAGGACGCTTTCTTCGAGCTGGCTGTGCGCAAGGAGTTCCTGCAGAAAGGCAACAAGGTCTTTGTCGTCATCTCGGATGCCCTGCGCTACGAGGTTGGCGAGGAGCTCCTGCGGCTGATCCGGCAGGAGGATCGCTATGAGGCCAGCCTGGAGCCGGGCCTGACCCTGCTGCCCAGCTACACGAGGCTGGGGATGGCGGCCCTGCTGCCGCACGAGGTCTTGTCATTCAGCGACAATGGCGAGGCGGTGCTGGTCGACGGCAACAGCAGCATCGGCCTGGAGAACCGTCACAAGGCCCTGGATCGTGCTCTTCCCGGCCGGGCCAGGGCGATCAAGGCCGACAACCTGCTGGCAATGGGCAAAGACGAGGCCCGCAGCCTGGTAAGGGATCATGATGTGGTGTACGTTTATCACGACCGCATCGACCTCACCGGCGACAAGCGCGACGCCGAGGAACAGGTCTTCGAGGCTGTCCAGGCCACCCTGGAGGACCTGGTGCGCACCGTCAAGAAGCTGGTGAACGCCAATGCCAGCAACGTCCTGGTGACCGCCGACCACGGTTTCATCTACCAGAACCAACCGCTGGAGGAGAGCGACTTCCTCAGCACCGAGCCGGAGGGGGCGGAGGTGCTGGTGCGAAACCGGCGCTTCGTGCTGGGCAGAGGGTTCACTTCGTCGCCCAGCTTCAAGAAGTTCACGGCGGCGCAGGTGGGCGTGGAGGGCGATGCCACTTCGCTTATGGAGATGCTGATCCCCAAGTCCATCAACCGCTTGCGCATCAAGGGAGCCGGCAGCCGCTATGTCCACGGCGGCGCCAGCCTGCAAGAGATCATCATTCCCGTGCTGCGGGTCAGCAAGAAACGGGAGAGCGACGTCAGTACGGTGGACGTGGACATCCTGCGCGGCGCGACCACAGTGATCACTTCCGGCCAGCTTGCTGTCACGCTCTATCAGACCGGCCCCATCACCGACAAGGTGCAGCCGCGTACGCTGGCTGCCGGCATCTACACGCAGGCCGGCGTTCTCATCTCCGACAGCCACGAACTGACCTTCGACCTGACGGCGGAAAATGCTCGCGAGCGCGAGCGGCGGGTGCAGTTCGTGCTCACACGAAAGTCGGATGCGGCCAATGGCCAGGAGGTGGTCCTGCGCCTGGACGAGCGCGTCCCGGAGACGTCGCACTATCGCGAGTACAAGACGGTCCGCTATCTGCTGCGGCGGTCATTCACGAGTGATTTTGAATTGTAGTGGCCAGTGATCAGTGATCAGTGATCAGTGATCAGTCTTCGTTCCCCCAACGTCCCCTGCCAAGAGCACTTGGCTTTGACTCCCCATGGTGTCTCTCCTGGTGAGGAGGCAAGGCCGCCTGCGGCACAGAAGCTGCATTGAGCGCTTGGAGCAGGGCGTCGAACTCCTCACGGCAGTCCGGGCACATCTCCAGATGCTTCTGGACCAGCGGCATCAGCATGGCCGCGTCCTCCCCGCGGGCCACGATTTCGGCGAAGCGATCCATCAACCGGTAGGCGTCATCGCAGGAATACTCCTGCGCTTGCGTCCGCGACACCATTACAAACATCCGACTGACCATGCTTGGCTCCAGCCTCACATGCCGCGATGGTGTACGGCGAAGACCTATTCGCAGTCGTCTAAGCAGGTCAGCCAAGGACGTCGCTCGCATGTGATTTCGATGCAACTGGGCAGATTCGTCTTACCCCTTTTTCCCTGCATTCAGGTTGTTGTCTGGTGGTCCTATCACGCAAAATCAGGCAATTGATGGGTCATTCTTGTAGAGGCGGTCGGTCTTGGCGGCGGCGATGAAATCGTTCAGGTGCAATCCTTTGACCGTGTGCGTCCACCATTGTACCGTCACTCTGCCCCATTCCGTGATCAGCGCCGGGTGATGGTCTTGGGCCTCGGCCATGGCGCCGACGGCATTGGTGAAGGACAGCGCTTCGACGAAATTCTTGAACGTGAACACACGCTCCAGCCGGGCGATGCCGCTGCTGTCGTCGATGCGCCAGTCCGGAGTCTGCGGAACCAGGTCCGCCATCTCGGCGCCGGTCAGGGCCCGAGCGTCGCGGCCAGCACGCGTGCAGTTTCTGTCAACAAGGGGTGTGGAGTCGGTCATGGACGGAGCCTTTCAGTCAGCGTAGACCCCATGGGTGATGGTCGCGGGGTCGGGCCAGGGGCTGGCTTCAGCATAGGAGATGGCATCTTCGACCTCGATTTCGCAGCGCCGGCCGATCTCGTCCAGCTCTGCCAGATCGGCGACCCCTTCGGCCAAAAGACGGGCCTCATAGCGGCGCAATGGATCTTTGGCTTCCCATTCGGCCAGCAGGTCGCGGGGCACGTATTCGGCCCCATCGTGGATGGCGTGGCCGAGCATGCGCATGGTCCTGGCCTCGATCAGGGTCGGGCCACCGCCGGCGCGCGCCCGGTCTACGGCCTCCTTGACCACGCCGTACACGGCCTCGACATCGTTTCCGTCGACCACGAAGCCGGGTAGGCCGTAGCTCGCCGCCCGACCAGCAATGTCGATCACCCGCATCTGCTGGTCCACCGGCGTGGAGTAGGCGTACTGGTTGTTCTCGGCGATGATCACAAACGGCGCCTGCCAGACAGCGGCCATGTTCAGCACTTCGTGGACGACGCCGGCGCTGCTGGAGCCATCACCGAAGAACGTCAGGGCAACTCGCGGCTCATCCCGATAGCGGAAAGCCATGGCCACGCCCAGGGCCACCGGCAACGATTGCGGCAGATGGCTGATGAAGCCGATGAGGTTCATATCCAGGTCGCCCATACCGTGCAGGTTGGCGTCCCGACCTGCGGAGACACCTGTCACCCGGCCCAGCAGGTTGGCAAAGATGCGCCGGGGCGACAGCCCGCGCACCAGATAGCACCCCAGGTCGCGGTGCATGGGCGCCACCACATCCTCCGGCGCCAAAGCGTATCCCGCACCGACAGCAATGGCTTCATGCCCGCGCTGGCTGAATGTGCCGCCCACCCCTCGACCTTGCTTCCATACTGCCAGCATGCGCTCGTCGAAGGTGCGGGCCAGCCGCATCCAGTAGTAGAAGTCGAGTCTTTGAGCCGCAGGTACCATCGCCGTCAGGCGCCAATTTGGTCGAGCTGCCTGCGCACCAGGGCCACGAGCTCGCCGACCGTTTGGCGGTCGAAGGCGAAGCGGGCGCCGGCAGCGGTGAAGAGTTCGGGCAGGGAACGGGTGTAGCCCAGGGCAAGGGCAGCACGGTACTGCGCCACCGCCTGCCCCTGATCCTCCAGGGCGTTGCGCCAGATCTGCAGCGCGCCCAACTGCGCCAACCCGTATTCGACGTAGTAGAACGGCACTCCGAAGATGTGCCCTTTGCGATGCCAGCCGGTTTCTTTCTCAGCCTGCAAACCGCTGTAGTCGATGCCGGGGAGATAGCGGTCCCACAGCTCGCTCCATTTGCGGTCGAGATCGGCGCCATCCACCTCCACCGGCGCCTCGGCATAAAGCCAGTGCTGGAAGCTGTCGATGGCGGCCATGTAGGGAAGAAAGCACACGATACCGGTCAGCTCTTCGGCCAGTGCCCGGCGAGCATCACTGGCAGAGTAGTATCCACCCTGGTTCTGGGACCAGTAAGGGGCGGTGAGCAGCTCCATGCCCATCGACGCCACCTCACAAAACTCCTTGGGGCCGTCGTGGTTCCACCGGAGCGACTGCTGGCGGTAAGATTCGGCAAAATGGAAGGCGTGGCCGCCTTCGTGCATCAGGGTGGTGAAGTTCGTGACGGTGCCGGCAGCGTTCATAAAGATATAGGGCTTGCCGCTCACCGGGAAGCCGTTGCAGTAGCCACCGGGCGCCTTGCCGGGTCGGGCGGCCAGGTCCAGGAAACCATTGCGCATGGATGCATAGTCGTCGCCGAAACGCGGATGCACGCGGCTGAACACGCGGTGGCCGGTCTCTTCAAGGGCGGCAACGCTTTCGAACGGAGCGATGGGCGTCGGGTGCCGGTCGAGCGTGACCACCCACGCGCCCTCCAGACTCGTTTCCCAGGGGCGCAAGGTTCCCAGACCCAGGTCGGCCGCCAAGGAGCGGTACAGATCGGTCGTCAGCGGCACAACTTCAGTGGCGATGGCGTCGTGGAAGGTCAGGCAGTCGGCAGGCGTATAGTCGAACCGGGCCATCTCCCGCCACTGAAAGGAGCGGAAGTCCTTCAGGCCGGCATTGGCAGCGAGGCGACGGCGGCGGCCCAACATGTCCAGAAACAGCGTGTTCAAGTCCTCACGTCGGGCGAGGTAGGCGGCCAACGCCTGGCGCCAGATGGACTCGCGCGCCCTGCGATCGGGCGAATGCAGGAGTGCATTGGCTTGCGGGATGGAGCAGGTCTCTCCCTCCCACATCACAGACAAGCCGCCGATGATCTCATCGTATTGCTTGTCGAGCAAACGCAGCTCACTTTGGATGGCGACATTCTCCTCCCGGAAAAGGTCAGCTTCGTTGAGGAGACGTTTGTAAAGCAGCGCAGTTTCGTCTGTCGGCGTGTAGCCGGGTATCGCCAGGTACTTCTTTTTCAATGCCTGGTCGGCTCTGGCAGCAGCAGGCAGAATCTGCGTCACCAGGGTCTTGAAGCGGGCATCAGCGGCCGCGTCGGCCGTGTTTTCGGTGATCTCACGGTAAATCTGGGCGCTCGTCTCATCTAACACCGAGACCAGATCACCCCAGACCTGCAACCAGTCGCGCGCGGTGGCAGCGGTCAGTTCAGCTGCGAGCAGGGCATCGAAATGCGGTTGGATGGTATTCCAATCAAGCGAATCAAACGAAGGATAGTTGTGCGGCATGGTTACGGTTTGGTTCGGTTGCGAGTCGTCAGCATGAGTGGGTAAGCGTCAAGTATAGCCGGGAGGGGAAGTGCAACCAAACGAGCTTCTGGCCAGGCGGGGCCAGGGCGGGCCAGGGCGCGCCAAGGCGGGTCAGAACGTCAGGTTTTGGGGCGGCTGCAATCGCTCCGCTATACTGGCGACATTCGACCCACCCGTGTGTGCAACGGCGAACAAACCCACTGCGGACCGATGACTCAACCAATGCGAGTAGCCTGATGCTAATCAGGACCCCGACAGCATCAACTTCGCCGTCGAGTTCGACGGTCGGGTTCGTCCACGAAGGCCGGTTTCGCGAGGCGGAATGGCGGCATGGCCGCTGGCACGACCTACTGTTCATGAGCATTCTGAAGCAGGAATGGGAAGCCCGGCCCTAGGAGAAAAAGGACAATGGACCTTATCAGCATTGTGATGCTCTTTGTTCCGCTTTTGCTCATCCTCTGGTTCGCCAATCTTGCCGACGGCCAACGGGAGAAGGGGCAGCCAGGCGGAGTCTTCGCCCTGGTAGCCTACTTTCTTCTGGGCTTGATCTGGACGATCCTTCTCCTGGTTGGGGTATTGATGAGCGTGTTCGGTTTCGTCATGCGAAGCCAGGCGATCCCACAGGCCGCCATCGAGTCCTTGACCCAGATGGGCCTCCAGCCTGAAGCAGCCCAGCAGCTCCTGCGGAACCTTCCAACCCTGGGGATGACCATCTGGCTGCCGGCCGTCCTTGGCATCTTGCTGCTTCTTCCACCCGTGCGCCGCCTGATCGCTCGCCTGATCGCTATCGACGCCCGCAGCGCTGTACACGCCGTGGCGTTGTCGTACACGATGCTCATCATCGTCAACCTGTGGGCCACCGTCACATTTGGCCTCGGCAACCTGGCCGATCTCTCTGAGATGGGCGGGGCCGTGGAGCCCGGCGACATCCTCGGGCTCACGTGGGTGCAGGAGATCCTCTTTGCCCTGCTGGCGTTGATCGGCGTGGGCTTCCTCGCCCGTCGGGGTTTCCGCAAGAGCCTGACGCGACTGGCCATCGTGCGGCCCACGTTGCGCCAGGTGCTGCTGGGCACTGCCATCGGCGTCATCATGGCGCTGGCGCTCATCCCGCTGGACTACTTGATGAAGACCACCGGCATCGGCTGGGACAAGGACGTCGAGCGATTGGGCGAACAGTTTATTGGCCCGCTCACACGCTCGCTTGCCGGCGTGATCACGCTGGGCGTCGCCGCTGCCCTGGGGGAAGAATCGGTCTTCCGGGGAGGCTTGCAGCCCCGATTCGGTCTCATCCTGACCGCCGTGTTGTTTGCTTTGCTGCACAGCAGCTATGGCATCACCGCCAGCACGGCCATCGTTCTGGTTATCGGTCTGGTGCTGGGCCTGGTTCGTCAGCGCACCAACACCACCACCACGATGTTTGTACATGCGTTCTACAATACGTCCATCGGGCTGATGACGTACCTCAGCCTGTGGCCGCAGTGAGCATCCTCGTCTTCTGCAGCGATGGGGGAACGGAAAGCTACGGCTTGCCGTCCTAGTGTTCATGCGCAAGACACGCTTTCTTTTCCTGACCGCCGTCATCGGTGTCGTCCTGGGCCTGCTCTTGCTGGCGGCGTGCGGCCGTCGCACGCTCGCGCCCGACCCTTCGGGCTTGAGCCCTCAAGGGCGAAGCCTGGAGCCGCTGCCGCTGGCGACGTTTACGCCCACTCCCGTGCTGCCGACGCCCACGCCTGTCCCCACGCAGCCTGTGGCCGGCGGCGGCGATCGCTTCCAGCTCGTGATCAGCGAACAACAGCTCACGGAGCAGGCCCGCAGGGCGATTGCCGCCGATGGTTCCTCCCCCGTCCAGGACATTGCCATTGACGCCCAGACCGGCCGGCTTTGGGTCAAGGCACGGGCTGTACTCGGTTTCTTTCCCGTCGATGTCGCTATGGCCGTCACGGTCACACCCCAAAATGGGCAGGTCCAACCATCCATTCAGGATATCACGATCAACGGTGCTCATGTGGGTGGTGTGGTGAGCGATCAGATCAACCGTCTCGTCCAGCCTTACCTGGATGGCCTTGCGGTTGTAGGACAAGACGTGTACGTCGAGTCGGTGATTATCACAGACAAACAGTTAGAGATCACGGGACGGCGACGATAGCGATCTACTGACAGGGTGCGACCGCCCCTGGGCGTAGCATGACCCCCCAGGGGCGGTCGCGCGCTTGCAGAAGCAACGGGGGCCACCCTAGAATACGATAAAGCTCGCCTTGATCTGCAAGCACGGCTCCGGCATGACTCCAATGAAACAGAGGTTTCCCGGTCTTTGGCGCCACCGCATGCCCATGGGGATGTGGGTGCTCCTGCTCGTGGCGTTTGGGCTGCGGGTTGTCCTGCTCGATGCCTCTTCGTTCTGGCTCGACGAGATGATTCAGGTGAAGCTGGCGGGGACGCCGCTGAGGGGAGATTTTCTCAAGAGCATCTTCGCCCACGCCAACGTGCCCATGGACATCCTGATCACCAAGGCGTTGTTGAAACTTGGGCAGCAGGATTTCTGGCTGCGGCTATCGGCCAGCTTCGGAGGGACGCTCAGCGTGGCGGTGTTCTACCGGTTGGCCCGCGACCATCTGCCGGCGCCGGGTCCACTATTGGGTGCGCTGCTCCTGACGCTTGCGCCCCTGGCGTTGGGGTATAACCGCGAGGTCAGACCCTATAGCACGCTTCTGTTGCTGTCGCTGTTCAGTATCCTTTTCTTCCTGCGCGCGCTCGAACAGCCCTGGTACTGGCCGCTTTTTGTCGTGAGCATGGTGCTCACCGTTCACACCCATCTGTTTGCGTTGGCGCTCTTGCCCAGCTGCGCGATCTACCTGGTGGTGGTCAAGGTGCTGGTCACGCCGCAACGGCGGTGGACCCAGATCTTGGTAGGGCTTGTCTGTCTGGGTGGGGTGGCTGTGGTGTTTCTCCTCTCACCGCTCATTCCCAACTATATCGGGCGGGTGGTGCAGTTGGTCTTGCAGAGCGGGGTGGGCGGTACGGTCCAACAAGCGACTGTGGCGAAGACGGTCTACGGCTTCCCGTCACTGGCATGGCTCCTCGTCAAACTCCCCGCAGATCTGGGAGGCCTCTGGCCGGGAGGGTGGCCTGCCGTGGCGCTGGCCGGGTTGGGTATCTACCAGCTCCGCCGGCAGCCCCGCTTTCTTCTCTTCGTTCTACTCTGGCTGCTGCTGCCCATCGTCACCGTTCTTTTCGTCCTGGCGCGGCAAGACCACGGGTACAGCGGGCGCTACATTATCCACACCTTGCCGGCGTTGCTGCTGCTGGTGTCAGCGGGAATGCTGGCGCTCATGGATGGTCTATCGACGTTGGGGCGACGCCTGCAGTGGCGTCGTGCCAGCCAGGTGCTGCCACTTGTCGTGCCGGCGCTGGTGGTACTCGGACTGGCGCCCGGTCTGCCGGCTTCCCTCACCCCGGAAAACGAGAACTGGCGGGCCTTGGGCGCCTACCTGCAAGCCAACTACGAGCCAGGCACGCTCGTCGTCGTCCCGATGGCAGCGCCCTACCTCAGCCACTACGCACCGGGCATCCCCATGGTCGACCTGCAATCAGGCGCCGAGGTCGAGGTCAAGGCCCAGCACTATAAACGCACCCTGGTGGCGCAGTCGGTCTACAGTCAACTGGGACCCCCCAATGACCTATGGATCAATCCCGGCAACCATCTGGAGCATTTCGAGCCCGGCATCGACGTCTATCGGGCGCCGGCGGGAGCCATGGCGAGCCAACGGCTGAGCGAACGCCAGATGCGCGTCGTGGCGCCGGAAAAGGACCCCCAGGCGAAAGCACGTAAGCTCTGGGAGCTTGCCCTGGCCGGGCGCCAGGGTGAACAATGGGACCTGGCCATCACCGCCCTGAGCGAGCTGGGTCGCCTGACGCCAGACAATCCCGATGTCTGGACCGAGTTGGGGTTCGCCTATCAAAGACAAAAGAACTATCCGGCCGCAAGCGACGCCTATCGTCGCGCCATCGCCATCAACCCCCGGCAGAGTTGGGCGCACCTCTTGCTGGCCAATGTGCTTCGTGCCCAGGGGCAACCGGAGGCGGCATTGATCGAAGCCAGGCAAGCCACAGAACTGGCGCCGCGCCTGCCCCAAGCCTGGGACGCCCTGGGAAACGCCCAGCTTGCCCTGGGGCAGAACCAGGACGCTCTGATCAGCTTTGAGCGAGGCCTGCAACTCGCAGGCAAAGACATCAGCCTCGCCTCCGGCCGCGCGCGCGCTCTCACCGCACTCAACGACAGCGGCGCTGCCGACGCCTGGATGGCGCTGCTGGCGCTCAAGCCGCCCCAATCCTACCTGGTCGAAGCCTGTGCTCAGGCGCCGCAGGCCCCCGCCTGTGACAAGGCGCCCAAACCAACGCCAACGTCCACCCCAACAGGCCAGCGCTAGATGAAGCCCTCTCTCCGCCTCGTGAATCTGCTGTTCCCGGTCATGGCCCTGGTCGCACTTCCTCCAAGAGGGGGCGTCGCGGCAGCAACGTCACCGGTTGTGACCCTACCTACGGCGCCGTCTCAATCGTCTTCCTCAAGCGGCGCCGCCAGGGATTTGGCGCTCCAACGCCGGGTCTTCAGATAAAGATGCTCTAGCCGGGGAACCACACGTTCCCAACTGTACCTGGTTTCGACAAAAGCGCGGCCAGCCAGCCCCATGGCCGCGGCTTGGACAGGCTGGCCGAGCAGGTCCAGGCAGCGACTGGCGAAGTCCTCAGCGGTATCCGCCAGCGCCAGATGCTGGCTGTCGACCACGGGAAACCCCTCAGCGCCCAGGCGGGTGGAGACAACGGGCCGGGCCATTGCCAGGGCTTCGAGAATCTTGAGCCTTGTGCCGCCTCCCGCCAACAGAGGGACTACATAGAGCTGGGCATGGGCCAGATAGGGGCGAATGTCAGGCACGGCGCCGGTGATCGTGACGCCCGGACGACCAGCCAGAGCCCCAAGACGGGGATGCGGGTTGCGACCGACAATCCAGAAACCCAGATCAGGATAGGCAGTTCGGAGACGCGGTAGGACCCGATCCACAAACCATTGCACACCGTCGATGTTGGGCCGGAAATCCATCTTGCCCGTAAAGACCAGATGAGGGCCTGCTTTCTGAGGGCCTGCTTTCGGGAAGGGGTCCGGGTAGGAAGCGGCCGGATCGTAGAAAGCCAGGTCGACGCCGTTGGTGACCACTTCGGGGATGGCGCCTGGCGCCTGACGGCGCAAAGCGTCAGCATCCGCCTCGCTCACCGCGGCCACGCCGTCTGCCGCGAGAAGGACGCGACGCTCGTACCGGCCCAGCTTGAGCGTCTGGATGGCCGAATAGGCGGCGGCCGGCCAGCGGATGGGGCGCCGCAGGTCGGCGACAAAGGCCCGGCGCTGCAGCAGCGTCTCGGCGTTGTGGGCATCATACATGACGATGGGCAGGTCGAGCCCGGCTTCCTGCAGGGCCAAAAGGTACGGCGCCATCTCGATACCCTCGACCTGGAGCGCCTGCGGTGGGTTCGCCGCATAGTGCTCGGCCAGCCTGGCGAAGGCCTCGGCGCTCCACAGACGCAGGGCCATATCCGGCAGGCTGCTCAGGAAAAGGTCGCGCAGCCGGTCAGAAGCGGCGCGTTCTGGCTGCGGCGCCGTCACCAGCGTGCGCACGAGCGCCCGCACATCGCCGGCTTCGGGATCGTCGCCTGGCGCCAGGAGGCTGAAGAGATCGATGGCGTGCCGCGCCGCCAGCCCCGCGATCAGGTTATAGTTGCGCAGCGTCGTGCCCTGATGGGGCGGGAAAGGGAACTGCGGGGTCAGGATAAGAAGATGCAAGTCGACTTGGCGCCCGACTACCAGATGCCGCTGTAGCCGGGGGACACGAAGTTGTAGGCGTAAGTGATCAAGTAGGGACCGTAGGCGATGACGATCAGCAGAATGGCGGCGCCAATCCACACGCCCCAATTCTCGAAGATGGCGGGAGAACGCTCGGCCGGCGAAAGCGCTTCGGCGAAAGCGTACTCATCTTCCTTCACCTCGACCTTCTGCGTAAAGAAGGAGGCCACCACGATCAGGAAGTACAGCAGACCGCCGACGTACATGATGCTGCCTCCCACCGCGGTCAACAGCGACGGAAAGCTCCACTGCGGCAGCCAGTAGGTGGCCAGGGTCATCGGAACCCGGCGGGGCATGCCCAGCATTCCTGCCCAGTGCATCCCGTGTGCGAAGATCATCACACCCACAAACCAGAACAGGACCTGCACCACTCCGATCTTGGGCGCCCAAAGCTTCCTACCGGTGATCTGGGGTAGGATCCAGTACGTGACGCCCATAAAGGTGAGGGTGACAGCCGTGCCCACCGTCAAGTGGAAATGACCTGGAATAAAGGACGTGTTGTGGACAACCAGATTGATGCTGTAGGAGGCGTTGATGATGCCGCCGATCCCGCCAAACATGAAGGCGATGCCGGCTAGCAACATGGAAGACACCACCGGATCTCCCCACGGCAGCTTGACCAGCCAGCCAAAGGTGCCTTTGCCGCCACGCTGGCGGCCGGCATACTCCACCGAGGCAATCACCGTGAAGGCCGTGATCATCGACGGCAGGAACAGGATGAAAGTGAACACCGAGTGGAGCAGTTTCCAACCTTGAGGAACGCCGGGATCGGTGAACTGATGATGAAAGCCGACCGGCGTCGAAAGCACCACAAAAACGAGGAAGACCAGCCGGGCCAACGGGTCGGAGATGAGTTTGCCGCCTGCCCGAGACGGAAGAATGGTGTACCAGGCGACGTACGCAGGCAGCAGCCAGAAGTAAACCAGCGGGTGCCCCGTGAACCAGAAGAGCGTGCGACCCAACTGCGGGTCGGTGTATTTCACCCACCCCAGTGACCAGGGTAGGAGGAAAAACAGCACCTCGACCGCCACGCCCATCGAGGCGATGAACCACATGACGTAAGTCGCCAGGGACATGAACGCCACCAGAGGGGTGCGCTCGCCGGGATGCTCCTTGCGCCAGGCACGGATGATCTGCGCCAGCGCCAGACCCGTCACCCACGTACTGATCACGACCAACACGAGCCCCATGTAGAATAAGGGCGAAGCTTGCAGCGGCGGGTAGAAGGTGTAGAGAACGGTTGCCTTGTTGAGCAACATCGGGATGGCGGTCACGACCAACCCGACCAGCATCAGAACGAAACTCAGCCACACCACCCACATGTGCGGATACGACCGCTTGAGTCCCTTGGCGGTGGCAAAGAGCAGGAAGCCGGCGCTGAAAGCAAACGTCCAGATCAGGGCGTTGAGGACGCCGTGCAGGCTCAGCCCGTGATAATAGCTCTTGACGAAGGGGAGGACGGCCTGGAGAAGCGGGTAGACATTGAGGCGAGCGTGGTCGAGCGCCTGGAAGGGTCCAAACAAAGTACCGATGAACAGGGCCACCACGGCAAGCAGAATATAGGAAAGCGAGACACGCTTCAGACTTGCAGACATGGGCATTCTCTCCGGAGAACCGAGGGAAAGTGCTTTCAGGGAAAGTGCTCTCAAGGAGCCGAAGTGGCAGGCGCTTCGACGATGATCTTGCCGGCCATGGTTTGATGTTGGGCGCCGCAGAACTCGTGGCAGATGATCAGGTACTCACCCGGCTTGTCAAAGACGCGGGACGCGTGCGAGATCTGTCCGGGCACGACCATCAGGTTGATATCAGTGTTCTCGACCATGAACCCGTGTAAGACGTCGCGGCTTGTGAGGTAGAGCGACAACTCGGAGCCGGCTGGTATCCTGATCTCATTCGGCTGCCACTGCCAGATCTGCGCCACGATGAACGCTTCATAACTACCCGGCGAGATCTCCCTCACCCCAGGCGTGGCGAAATCCGTGTTGCTGAGATCAGCCGGATTGACCTCCCCTTGCGGAGACGGAAGCGTGATCCCGCCGGCAAAGGCGGCGGTGAACACCGCCAGGAAAAAGACGATGACGAGTCCGATCGAGAAATAGAGCCAGGCACGTTCGTATCGGTGGATGTGCATCACGACCTCTCCTCTTTAGAACCGCACCAGGAGTTCCAGATAGGCATAGCCCCAGAAAGCGATAATAAGCAAAAAGAAGATGATAAGGATCCAAACCGTACCGATCGGATTGAATTCCTCATCATGGTTTTGTTCATCCATGGGCTATCTCCTCGAGTGGTGTGGCTGTGCGCTTGTGACATCTGTGACAGAGCATGACAATTATAGTCGGCGGGCTGCCGCGTGCCAAGCTGCTTCAGCCTTTTGGCAGACCTCGGACAGCCACTCTAAGCTGCGCAAACCCTCTCGTGATGTTAGAATCACCTGCTGTACTCTCTGCGGCCTTTGTTTTCGCGGCGCCTTGCCTGCACGTCGCTCGAGTGCTCCACCACTTTGAGGAAATCGTCGATGATTGCGAATGCGCAAGCCTTGAACTTTCAAGATATGATCTCTTGCCTGGAACGCTACTGGGCGAGCCAGGGCTGTCTGATCTGGCAACCCTATAGCGAGAAGGTGGGCGCAGGAACGGCCAACCCTGCCACCACCCTACGCGTGCTGGGACCGGAACCCTGGCGCGTCGGTTACGTCGAGCCGTCCTACCGGCCCGATGATGGGCGCTTTGCCGAGAACCCCAATCGCATGCAGATGCACACCCAGTACCAGGTGATCCTCAAGCCCGACCCGGGCAACCCTCAGGAACTTTACCTGGAGAGCCTGCGAGCCATCGGCATCGACCTGGACGCCCACGACGTGCGCTTCGTCGAGGACAACTGGGAGAGCCCGGCGCTGGGGGCGTGGGGATTGGGCTGGGAGGTCTGGCTGGATGGGCTCGAGATCACGCAATTCACCTATTTTCAGCAGGCCGGCGGCCTCGATCTTGACCCGGTCGCCGTTGAAATCACCTACGGGTTGGAGCGCATCGCCATGTTCTTGCAAGGGGTCAAAGAAGTCTGGGACCTCCGCTGGGACGATAGCCACACGTATGGCGATGTGCTGAAGATGCCGGAAATCGAGCACTGCGACTACGCGTTCAATACGGCCGACGTGCAGCGACTGCAACAGCTTTACGACCTCTATGAGCAGGAAGCCCGGGCTGCCATAGCGCGCGGGTTGGTGATCCCCGCCTACGACTATGTCCTCAAGTGCTCGCATACGTTCAACGTGCTTGACGCGCGTGGGGCCATCGGCGTCACCGAGCGCGCCAACTACTTCCGGCGTATGCGCGACATGACGCATCGGGTGGCTGAAGCTTATGTCGAGCAACGACAACGGATGGAGTACCCATTCCTTGACAAGGAAGCAGTCATGGCCACCGCGCCCGTGGCCGCCCCCACCCCTTTGCCTGCCGGTGAGGAGGAAGCTGACCTGCTACTCGAGATCGGCGTCGAGGAATTGCCGTCCCACGATCTGCGGGATGCCATCACCCAACTGCAGACCGCAGTACCCACCCTATTGGCTGCCGCCCGTCTTGCCCACGCCGGCGTCACTGTCAGCGGCACACCTCGGCGGCTGGCCGTCCAGGTCCACAGGCTGGCTGCCCGGCAACTACCTGAAAAGCAGGAGTTCCGCGGGCCGCCTGCCGACCGCGCCTTCGACGCCTTGGGCCAGCTCACGAAGGCCGCCGAAGGTTTTGCCAGCAGCAAAGGCGTGCCCGCCTCCAGCCTGGAAGTCCGCGAGGAAGGCGACAAGCGCTATCTCTATGCCGTCCGGCAGGTCGAAGGCCAGTCTACCTACATGTTGCTTCCTGATCTGCTGCAGAACCTGCTGGCGGGTCTGCGCTTCGGCAAATCCATGCGCTGGAACAGCAGCAACATCGGCTTCAGCCGGCCTCTGCGCTGGCTCGTGGCGCTGTACGGCGATCAGGTATCGCCATTCGCCTACGCAGGTGTGGCGAGCGGGCGCAGCAGTCGTGGACTGCGTCCCCAAGGCTGCCCCCCTCTCGCCATCCCCACGGCCGCAGACTACGCCCGCACCATCACCGCAGCAGGGATCGTGACTGACCGGACCGAGCGGCGGCGTCTGGTTGCAGAGGGGCTGCAAGAGACGGCGGCGGCGATAGGTGGGCGCGTACCGGTGGATGAGGCGCTGTTGGACGAGGTCACCGATCTGGTGGAGCAGCCGCTGCACCTGTTGGGGCGCTTCGATCCAGTGTATCTCGATCTGCCGGCGCCGGTGCTGGTCACCGTGATGAAGAAGCACCAGCGCTACTTTCCCGTGGTCGACGCCCAGGGCAACATGCTGCCCTACTTCGTGGCGGTCGCCAACGGCGCCGATCGCGACCGTGAGTTGGTCGTGGCTGGAAACGAAGCCGTGCTGCGCGCTCGCTACGCAGATGCCGCCTATTTCGTGCGTGACGACCGCAAGCGTCCGCTTGAGGACTTCAACAAGGACCTGGCAACGCTGACGTTCCAGGAGCAGCTCGGTTCGATGTTGGCAAAGGTCTATCGCCTGGAGCAGTTGGCAGAGCCGGTGGCCATCCAACTGGGCTTGTCGCCGGATGAGGTTCGCGCCGCCAGGCGCGCCGCCCTCCTGGCCAAAGCCGACCTGGCCACGCACATGGTGGTTGAGATCACTTCGCTGCAGGGCATCATGGGCGAGATCTACGCATTGAGCAGCGGCGAAGCGCCGGAAGTGGCGCGGGCCATCCGCGAGGCCTACACCGTACGGCCAGATAAGTCCCTCAGTCCCGTCGGCATGGCCCTCAACCTGGCCAATCGTCTGGACAGCCTGGTCGGGCTGTTCGCGGTGGGTCTGGCGCCCAAGAGCACTGCCGACCCCTTCGGCCTACGCCGCGATGCCCTGGGCATCGTGGGCAATCTGCTCGTGTCCGGCAAGTCCTTCGATGTGCAGGCAGGACTGCGGGCGGCAGCAGCGCTACAGCCGGTCACGGTAAGTGAAGCGGTCCTGCAGGATTGTGCTGATTTCATCACCCGCCGTCTCTACGGCGTTCTGCGCGATGAAGGTTTCGCCCACGACGTGACCGAGTCTGTACTGGCGGCGCAGGGCAATGACCCGGCCCGCGCCTACGCCGCCGTGAAAGCGCTCGCTGCCGGCATCGGCCAGGCGGGCTGGGCCGACGACTTCACCGCCTATGCCCGCTGCAAGCGGATCGTACGCAGTCTGGTCGAACGCCATGCCCTGAACCCGGACGTCGATCCCGAACCAGTGCATCGCCGTCTTCTGGACGCCTATGAGGCCGCGGCCCTGACCGTGCGCACTCAGCCCGACGTTCCCACCCTTTTGGCCGCACTCGCCAGCCTGCGGGCGCCCATCAATGCCTTGTTCGACGCTGTGCTGGTGATGGCCGAGGAACCGGCGCTGCGCTCAGCCCGACTGGGGCTGATACAGGCCGTGGCCGCCCTGCCCGACGGCATCGCCGACCTGACGCTGCTGCAGGGGTTCTGACGACCACAGACCCTTCGGGCTTGAGCCCTCAAGGGCGAAGCCGCGGACGGACGGCGGCGGGCTTTCGCCTAAGGCTTCAAGACGCGAACTGTCACCGGCAAAGGCGCGAGATCATCGTCCAACCGCTTGCCGCTGGCATCGCTCGCGGGCAGGCGCTGCTGTGACCTGGCGTCATACCAACCCGTGACCAGCGAGTAGGCGCCGTCCGCCAGATCGGTTGGAAGGAGGATCTCTGCCCGGTCGATGAGGATTTCGCCAGGAAGCCAGGACCGGGAGGGACACGCCCCGGCGCAAGGAATCGCATCCTGTTGCGCTACCAGTTGGCCGTCGGCGCCCACCACATGGACGAAACGAACGAGATCGGCGGCTGGCGTGTTCTGGACTCGCCACACCAGGTCAAGCTGCACGGCGTCGCCGGGATGGACTTGGTGGTCGCCTGAGGAGACACTGGTCGTACCCTCCAGCTTCACCTGGTCGCCAAAGGATGCAGACAGACGCTGCGACAGGGCGGGAACAACGAACTGCCGAGCGCGTCCTTTCACCTCGACCTGACCCAGTTCGGTCACGGTGGGCTGGCCACCGGCTGGCCGCATCAGAAGGGTATGCCGTCCCGAAGGAAGCTCGGGCGGAAGTTGAAAGTCCACATAGGAGTGAATCGTTTGACCCACCGGTGCGCCGGCAGGGACCGATGTCTCCGCCACCAACCCTGTGTCACCCAGAGCCACGGTGAACGTCGCCGGCTGCGCCAGGGGCTCGTCGATGTGCCAGAAGAGGCGCAGGGTGAGTGGCAGGCCCGGGGCTATGACGTCGGGATAGGCGTCCACACCGGCCAGCGACACTCCCGACGGATACGAAACCGCCAGGGGATGGGGGATAGCGATCGCTTCCGGCGCTGCGGGTTCGCTGGCCGCCACGACGGTCGCCGTTCCCAAAGGAACGCCCGCAGTCGGTTCGCGATCGCCAGGGACAAGCAACACGTTCTTTTTGGCATCAAAGGCATGGGCGCGCAGGCTTACCTGTCCCGGTGGCTGCGTGGCCGGTAGGGGGAGAACATGGTAGGTCCGAATCGTCTGCGGGCCTGTGACGGCTACAGGTGCTTGTTCGTCGACGAACTGCATCTGCTGATCCGAGACCGCCAGCCGATGCCCCTGTTCGTCAACCAGCTCGACGCTGGCGAATAGGTCAGGGGAAGGATTCACCATCTGCCATGTCAAGATCGCCCACAGATGACTCCCCGCCATGGCCTGGGCGTCATTGCGGTCGGTGTTTGGATAGGCGCCCCCCCATCGCGCCTCGACCAATTGGACGCCGTTGCTGAACGGCTGCTGCAGCACGACCTGTTGGCCATGTGCGTCGAATTGCGGTTGCGGTCCTAAAGCGATAGTAAGCAGTTTATGATGACCAAGAGCCTCCTCGCGCAGTTGTCGTCCCTCACGAAGGAGGTAGAAAAGGACGCTGTTCTTGGGATCGGCCCACAGATAGGGGGCCTCGAGCCACACCGGCAAGAGGATCTCCTTGCCGCCAGCATCGCTGAGCTTGTCTGCCAGTCTGGCCTCGACATCGGGTTCAGCGGCTCTCAGGTACAGCAGTGGCGCTTTGGCAAAGCCATACTCGAGAACCACAGCATCGTCGTTTTGCAGCGAAACCACGCCGATGGCGTTCTCTGTCGCTACAACGCGCTCACCGAACGTCCACAGATCACCCTGAAAGTCAGGATACAGGTCCATGTGCTTCCAGGTCACAAAGTAGGCCTGGGCCGTGCGCGCTCCCTCAAAACCGACGAGAAGAACCAGCGCCGTCACAGCGATGACGAGACCACGGCGGCCAAACCGCTGTAACGGGGCCAGGAGCGCACTTGCGGCCCAGGCCGCCAACAAGAGAGCAGCAGGTAGGGCGCCGAACAGCCTGGGGAAGTGCGGGTTGCTGGCGATGGCGAGCACCCCAGGCAGAGAGAGGATGGCCAGCCATAGCAGCAGGATCCAGCTTCTCTGGTCGCGGCGAAACAGGCGCACGAAGCTGAGTACAGCCCCGAGGCCGAACAACGCCGCCAATAGCAGAGAGAAAGGCGGACGGTTGGGAATGTTGTGACGCAGGATCGGATCACCGGTCGTGCCCAGGAAAACCCCGGCGACCCTATTCAGGCTAAAGACCAGGGATTCGATCCATTGGGCGCTGTCGCCTGACTCACTGAGGAGCGGAAAAACGCCGACTCTGGTCCTCGCCAAGTCGGGATGGAGAACGAGATAGAGTCCAAGCGGCAGAACAAGGAGGAGGAATGCCAGAACTGCCCATGAGGCGCTCTTGGTGAGCGCGATCCGTTTCTGGCGCGGCAGCGAAACATACAGCGCCACCCAAAGCAACGGCGTGATCCTGGCTGCCAGATACGTCAGCAGAGTCAGGCCGGCGCACAGCCCGAAAAGAAACGCACGGCGCCCGTTGGGACGGCGGGTCCAGTTGGTCCAGGTCAGGACCGCCAGGGTAAGGGTCAGGGGCAGGGCATTCACCTGGAACCCGAGACGGTTCATACTCAGGGCCCAATAGCTGGTCGTCCAGAACGCCGCTGCGACCAGGCCAACCCACTCACCCCGGTCGTCGTCGAACCAGAGCGATCGCGCCGTGTAGAAGATCACGGGCACCATGAGCATACCCAGCAAGGCGCCGGCCAGTCGCGTGGCGAAGGGCTCGCCGTCCCAGACTGCCACCAAAGGGGCCGTAAGATAGATGTAGAGAGGCTCCTTGCCTTCTGCGCGGGGGAAGAAGATCTGAAAGCGTCCCTGCAGCAACTCGCGGGCATCGAGCCCCTGAGTCGCTTCGTCCCGCCAAAGATAGGGTGGCAGGGAGTTGAGGGCATAGGTACGAATGAGGAAGGCAAAGACCATGATCAGTGCCAACAGACCGAACACGACAAAACGCCGGCGACGCTTCTCTGCAGCCGTCAAGGCGGCAGCAGGGGTCTTATGCGAGATGGCGGTTGACACTGTCATGATGAGGAGGCCGTCAGTTGCGACTTCAGCGTACAGGCGACCCTATGATCGCGGAATGCTGTTGATGTAGACTAGGCAGGCGTTAGAGTCACGCTCCGCGCATTCTAACTGGCTTGAGAAGCCTCGCCAAGCCTATCGCATTCTTCTCACAGACCTTTTCCCGCATGAGTCTCGCCCGTTGGCGGCAATACCGCGTCCACGCGCCCTATATCGTGCTGTTCTTCTTGGGTGCGGCCACGCTCATCGTTCTGGCCCTGCTGCATCACCGCGCCCTGGGCACGGGGTATGACCTGGGCATTTATGACCAGGTGGTGTGGAACATCGCGCACGGTCGCCTTTTCCAGACGACGCTGGTGTACGAAACCGGGGGCTATTACGATCACTTCGAGCCGATCCTCGCGCTCATTGCGCCCCTTTACTGGCTTGTTCCCGATGTCCGGGTGCTCATCATCCTGCAAGCCCTGGCTCTGGCGTTGGGCTCGCTGCCCATCTATCTGTTTGCTCGCGAACGCCTGACCCCCTACTTGCAGTCCGCGGGTGCGGCTACGGCCTTTGCCCTCCTGTTTGCCCTATCCTATCTGCTCTATCCCGCCCTGCACAACGCCAATCTCAACGATTTTCATGAGGTAGCGCTCACACCACCTTTGCTCGGGTTTGCCCTTTACGGTCTGCTCACGGGACGGCGCCGGCTGACCTTCATCTCACTGGGGCTTCTGCTGCTCGTCAAAGAGGACCTGACGGTGACGCTCCTCTCGTTCAGCCTCTACATCGTGGCGCTGCGACCGCGCGGCTTTCGCCGCCGAGATGGCCTGATGCTCGGCGCCGTCGCCCTGGTGTGGGCGGTGCTGGTGCTGCGCGTCTTCTACCCGGCCCTGACGCGCGGGATGCCCTACCCGTTTGTCGATCGCCGCTACCCCTGGATGGGCTCCTCGCCGGAGAGTGCACTCAAGGTCTTTCTGACGCAGCCCAAACTGGTGCTTTCGCACCTGCTCCAGCCTCAGAAGCTGTGGTTTCTCCTGCGCCTTTTCGCCCCCTTGCTTTTCCTGCCGCTGCTGGGACTGCCCGTCATCCTGCTGGCCTTCCCGATCCTCGGCTACCTGATGCTCAGTGGTTATGAGCCGCAGTGGTCCGTGCAGTCCTATTACAATCCACCACTGCTCCCCATCCTGTATTTTGCCCTGATCGAAGCCTGGGCGCATCTGGCCAACTGGCTGCAGCGCCGGGGGCGGCGCCTGCAGCCTTTCTTCGTGGCGCTCGGGGCGCTGTTGGTCATCGGGGTGGGGACGGGCTACTATCTGTTCAGCCTGGCGCCTGGGGGTCGGGCCGCGAGTGTTGATGCGTTCCGTGTGTCCGATGAGGACAAAGCCGCTTACGCCCTGTTAGCTCAAGTGCCGCCTGAGGCTGCCGTCAGCACTGAATGGCCCCTGGTGCCGCAGCTCTCGCAGCGCCAGCGTATCTACACGCTGCTGGCGCGACCCCAAGAGCCGCCTGACTATCTCCTGCAACGAGATGACCCAGGCGCCATCGGCGCACCGATCTTTCCCTACGCCGCAGCCGATGCATTCCCTCCTTCCTACCACGAGTACGCTCCGGTCGCATCCAACGGACCATTCCGGCTATTGGCTCGCCAACGCAGTTTGCCCATGACGCCGCTTCGTGAATCTCCTCCCTCGTCAACTCCCCTCTTCCCGGCGGCCTACGCCTGGCTTGACAGCCCTGATCCATCACGGCCACCGGTGCTGACGTCAGGCCAGAGCATGCGCATCGCCCTGGCCTGGCGACGCGTCACCGGCGCGCCACTCGAACACAACTACGTTTTCTTCCTGCATCTGCTCGATCCACAACACCCGCAGGGGGATGGCTTGCCTACCCGTCTGGCTCAGAACGACCGGGAACCAGGAGATGGCCGGTTCCCGACTTCCTTGTGGCATACCTGGACAAATCCCTACATGGTGCTGGATGAATACAACCTTGCCCTGCCGGCCGATCTACTGCCAGGCACGTACGAGCTGTGGGCAGGCGCCTATGACCGGGACACCTTGAGCCGCCTGGAGATAGGTGGTCCTGGAAAGACCCTGGTCAAAGTTGGCGATGTGACCGTCCAGTAGAAGTAGTTGAGAGCCCGCAGGCTTCCGGGCTGGCGTCTCAGTTCTGTGGGTACACCCATTCCTTGAACAGCGGCGTCAGGTCACAGCCACAGTGCTTCTCCGCCAACTGCTTCAGACTCGCTGTTGTGCTGTTGCCGTACTTGAAAGTCCGATAGTAGTCCTTTATGAAGGTATCGAACCGGGCCTCACCCATCTTCTTGGCAAGCGCCTCGAAAAAGAGCGGGCCCTTTCCATAGACGATGGCGCTGTACTCCTCTTCACCATAGGCTGCCACGGGCAGGCCGATGGGTTTCTTGGTATCTTCAGCGCTGTGCCAGCGGTCGTCCAGATAGGTGCGGAAGCCGTCATAGCCGCTCTTGCCGTAGGCGTCGCCGTAGTAACGGAGGGTGAGATATTGGGTCAGGGATTCGTCGAGCCACGGCTCATCCACCTGGTCATCGCCCACGGTGCTGTAGAACCATTGATGTCCAACTTCGTGCGCCACCACCGCTTGCAAGAAGTCGTTGGCGCGGTCATAGAGCGACAATGCAATCACGATGAGGCCGGGGTACTCCACACCACCAGCCAGTGTCGGCGTCCCCACGACATCAAGCTCGGTGAAAGGGTACGCTCCCACGAGATCGCTGTAAGTCTTGACAGCGCCAACGGCAAACTCCAGGGCATTCCTGTTGGCGCCCCGCAGATCGCCGGGCGCGTAGGCATTGATCGTGGTCTCCCCCACCTTGCGGCTGACCACATCGTAGCGATCGCTGGAGACTATATAGAAGTCACGCACCGGGCCGGCAGCGAACGTGAGCGTCTGCCGATCCCCCTGTTCCTGCCGGTCGATTTCTCTGCCGGAGGTCAACAGTTGCTGCCCGGCAGGGACACTGACCTGCACGAGATAGTAGCCGGAGTCAGCGTAGACCACGTCGCCGATCGAGGGTGCGATCTCGACGTTCCAGCCGGTTTCGTCATACACGGCAATCATGGGGTAGAAGTGCGCCAGGGCCAGGATGCCGTCGCGCAGTGCAAAGGTGCCGTAGTTGCCGCCTAGCTCCGTCGGCACGGTAACATCGAAGTCCATGCCAATCACGACCTGCTCGCCCGCCTGCAAGGGAGGAACCATCGGCACGGCCATGGCGCTGTCCCGCAATTCGTATCGAGGCTGCACCGGCGCCCCGTTGACGGTAACGTTGGCTACTTTGCTGGCGCCATCGGCCAGGTTGGGAAGCAAACGGAAATAGACCTCGTCCAAGGCCACATCCTCGGTATTGGTGTAGCGTACTTCCTCACGCCCCTTCAGCCTGGTCAGGTCGTCAGACAGCCTGAGATCGATGTGGTAGATGCTGGCGCCGGGTAGTGCCTGCAAAGCGGACTGCTCGCTTTTGATCAGGCCGGGCGCAAAGGGCGACCGGTCGTCCCAGGCCGTGTCGAACAACTGCGGCTCCGGCCCTGCGGGTCGCGGCGCACCGGCGGCGCCGGTCGTCACAGCCGTGGAGGCAGGCGCTGCCGGTGCGCCTGGCGTTGCATCCGCAATGGCCGTGGCTGGCGCAACGGGCGTGGCTGCTGCAACGGGCGCGACCGTCGACGACGCCGCGCTGGGCGTGGGCCTTGCAGGCGGAGCACAGGACGCCAGTAAGAACGCGGCCAGGTACAAACAACCGAGGACGAGACCTGGCAAGAGCCTCATGCCAGTCCTACTTCTTGTACAAGCACCTTTGCGCCCATCATCACGGATTGAGGCGCTGTACACTCGGTTTTACTTCGAGCTCGTCGATCAAGGCGTTCAACTCGGCGTCGGTGAGAACGCGGCCCTTGCCAGCATAGGCGGTCAGCGCCGCCTCGAGCATGTTGGTGCCAAAAGAGCGGCCTTCATAGCGAGGGGTAACCGTGATCAGCCATTTGAGCCCGCGCGAGCGTAGCAACTCCACATCGTCCTCGGTGGTCGTGTTTGTGACTATGGTCTTGCCAGAAAGCCGGTCAGGCAGATGACGGCGAATGTAGAGAAAATCGCCCGCAATCAACTCGGCTTCGCTCCAGTACTTCTCGAAGCGCGGCACGATCTCCTCCTGTTTCTCACCGGTGGGGTACAGCATCGAAATCGGCAGCTTGCCAATGACGGGCAGCAACACCCGGCCCACACGAGTAAGCTGCTTGATACTGTGGATGGCAATCGGCAAGCCGAGCCCAAACATGAGGTCGCCGTAGGTCACATGGTCAGACACTGCGGCAACACCCTCAGCCATGCCAAAGCGGTCCACCCCCAGGGTCATAAAGGCCATATGGTAATGGGGTTTGAAGCCCAGATCGGGCGCCGCCAACTCGAAGACGCGGCGTTCCAACGTGTGCTTTAGACCACGGCCATCCACCGCCGGCGTGGACTTGACGTTCTTCACGAGACCAAGACCCGAGCGCAGCGGATACTCACGATCACCGAGGCGCAGGTACAGCTCGACGCCGCCAACGCCGAGGGCGTCGACGGTGCCATCCAGCTTCTCGAACAAGTTGCGGGCCTTTACTTCGTCACCATCGACGCCGATGCGTTCGACACTGACGGGCACACCCTTGAAGTTGATGATTGCAGCCTTGTTACGGGTGCTGCTCCCCAGACTGACGCTGACGGCACGTTTCATCGGTTCCATGTGGCAGATCACCGGTCGCAGACGGAGCGAAGCCCGAACAAATGTTTTGATCGGGTTGAAAGGCTCTGGTAAACTGGAGGCTCATATCACGTACGTCTCCTCCTGTCACCTTTGCCACCGCAATGATACCCTACAAGCTACGTCTGCAAAACTTCCTCAGTTATCGGGACGGCCTGGAGCCGCTGGATTTCACAGGCATGCACCTGGTTTGCCTGGTGGGAGAGAACGGCCACGGCAAATCAGCGCTGTTAGATGCCATCACCTGGGCGCTTTGGGGCAGGGCGCGCACCAACTCCGATGATGATCTGATGCACGCAGGCAGCGTCGAGATGCAGGTCGAGTTCGAGTTCGACCTCTCGGGACAGCGCTACAACGTCATTCGCAAGCGTCTGGCTGGCGGCCGCAGCCGTAAATCGGAACTGGAGTTGGCGGTTTGGGATGCCGCCAACACGGCCTGGCAGCCGTTGACAGAGCCGAACCTGCGACTGACACAGGAGCGCATCACCGGCATCCTGCGCATGGACTACGACACCTTTGTCCATACGGCTTTCCTCAAGCAGGGCGAAGCCGACGCCTTCACCCGGAAAACGCCCGGCGAACGCAAAGGCATCCTGGCGACGATCCTGAACTTGAAGCAGTACGATGACTACGCCGAGGCTGCCAAACTGCGATCCAAGCAGGCCGAGGCCGAGGCGCTGGCCCTCGATCGCGAAGTGCAGCGCATGGACCAGGAGATCGCCCAACGCCCCCTTCACGAGGAACAGCTCCGCTCGGCCACGTTGGCCGAGACACAGGCCAAGTTGGACCTGACCGAAGCTGAACGCCAGGAGATGGCGGCGCGGCTGGCAATCCAGGCGCTGGTAAGCAAGCAGTCAGAACGGGAGGACTTGGCGCGCCGCCTGACGCAGGCGTTGGCTGACCACCGCGAAACTGAGAGCCAGTTGCAGGCCGCACAGACGCGGCTCCAGAGCGTCGAGGCCTTGCTGGTCGAGCGCGAGGCGATTGCCGGGGGTTATGCCGCACTGCAGGCGGCGCGGCAAGAGGAAGCGCTGTGGTCAGAGCGCCTGCGCGCCCGGCGGCCGCTCGAACAACGATTCCAGCAGTTTCAGCGCAGTCTGCTCGAGGCAAAGGGGCAGTTAGAGGGTGAACTTCGCCTCGCCCGCAAAGAATGGGAAGACGCGCAGCGGCGGGCGCAGGGGTTGGCCGGCCTTGAGCGTGACCTGACGCAGACGGCAGAGGACATCGCCGGTCTGGAGGGCGCCCAGGCACGCAGCCTGGAAATGCGCGAACGTGGAACCTTGCTCGCAGCCGAACGAGGTCGCCTGGAACAGGAAAAGAGCCGCATCCAGAGCGAGGGCGACACGCTGAAAGAGCGGTTGGAGGTGCTGCGCACAGGCGAGGCCAGTGAGTGTCCGGTGTGCAAGCAGCCCCTTGGCGCCACGGGACGCCAACACCTGGAGCAGGAATATGACCAGCAGTTGGCCGCCCTACGCGACCAGTTCCGGGAAGCATCGGAGAAGATCAAGCAGATCGGCGCCAACATCCAGAGCGTCCAGGCAGATATCCTGGCCCTCGACCGCGAGCTTCGGCGGCTGCAGCCGCTTCAGCACCGGCAGGCGGAACTCGAGGCGGGATTGAAGGAAGCACGCGCGGCAGCGGAGGTTTTGTCGTCGCGGCAGACAGGGGTGGCGACACTGACCCTGCAACTGGAACAGGGTGACTTTGCCCACGAGGTGCGGGCGCAGATGGCTGTTCTGGCCGCCGAGATGGCCCACCTTGACTACGACGAAATGGCGCATCAGCGTGCTCAGGCCACAGTGTCGGACCTGGCGGGTCTCGAACGCAAGAACCACGATCTGGAGACCGCCCTGCAGCAGGTTGACGATCTGCGCCAGCAGGTACACAGCGCCACTGCGCGCTGGCAACGTGAGGAGGACGCTCTCGCCGCCGATCGGGAAAAGCTCCGGCAGTTGGACCAGGAGGTAGCCGGGCTGCCTGCCCTGCAAGCGCAGATCCGCACTATGCAACGCAAGGCCGATGACCTCCGCCGGCAGTGGGAAGATGCCACCGGCAGAATGGCCGCGGCCCAACAGCGCCTGCAGAGTTGCGAGGCCCTCGTGGCGACTCGCTTGCACAAGCTCCGCGAGCTAGGCCAGATCAAGAAACAGGCGAGTCGCTACCGCCACCTGCAGGAGGCCTTTGGCCCCAGCGGCGTCCAGGCCATGATCATCGAGGCGGCGCTGCCCGAACTTGAATCCGAGGCCAATCGCCTGTTGCTGCGCCTGTCGGACGGTCGCATGAACGTCCGCCTGGCCACACAGCGCGACCTCAAGACCGGTGGCGTGCGCGAAACTTTGGACATCATCCTCTCAGACGAACTGGGGTCGCGACCCTACGAGATGTTTTCAGGCGGCGAAGCGTTCCGCGCCGACCTGGCGCTGCGCATCGCTCTCAGCCGTCTGCTCGCCCGCCGCGCCGGCGCCGCCCTCCAAACCCTGTTCCTTGACGAAGGCTTCGGCACCCAGGATGCACATGGCCGCGAAAACCTGGTCGAAGCCATTCACATGATCAAGGATGAGTTCGCCCTGGTGCTGGTAATCACCCACATCGAGGAGCTGAAAGACCAATTCCCCGTCCGTATCCAGGTGGTCAAGGAAGACGGTCGTGGCTCCCGCTATTGGGTCATGTAGGTCTGCGGCCGGCAGTCCGCCGTCGGCTGTCTGCCGTCTAGTGTCATAGCGCCAACACGCGATAGCCGGTGTCGCCAAACCCCAATTCGGTCCATTCGGACGTGTCGTCTTCGGCGGCGAGCACGGCCAAAGGCCGCTGCGGGCATCCGTCGCGCACGCTGGCCTCGTCCGCGGCGAAGCGCAGAATTTCCCGGGTCAGGATGCCTTGGCCCGGCGCTGCTTCCAGCTCATCCACAATGACGACCCGCAGGGAGTCGACTACCAGCCGCGTGCGCGCCAGTAACTCGCCGTTGCCGTTCACAAGACCCAGATAGAGGGCGCGGCTGCCGGTCTCGCACTCACGCTGGAGCACATCGGCCAGGGGCGCGGCGAACGGGCTGTTGCGCTCGAACTGGCGCATCAGGCTGACACCGTAGCTATTAGGGGCAATGCGGATGCGTTCGAGGGTGTCGGTTCGCATGGGTGAACTCCTGCTCCTGGGATGGTGGGTCTGACGTTCTTGCTCACCAAGTTGATGAGCAGCCAACAAGGTGGTGGAGCCGGTGGGCGCAGCTTGGGCCTTGAGGACATGAGCGTCGGGGTTTCTTTTCCTATCTCACAACTGTTCGGCCAGCAGCTCGGCGATGTCCTTCACCTGCACGCCCTGGTCGGCCTGCTTGGAAGCGTCGGTGAGCATGGTCAGGCAGAAGGGGCAACCCACGGCGATGGTAGAGGCGCCGGTCGCAGCCGCCTCCTTGTAGCGGTTCATGTTCACCGCCTCGGCGCCGTGCTCCTCCTCTTTCCACATCTGCGCCCCACCGGCGCCGCAGCAGAAGGACTGTTTGCGGTTGCGCGGGAGCTCGATGATCTCCCCGACCGTACCCTCTAGCACTGCACGCGGGGCGTCAAGGATGCCGTTGTGACGGCCTAGATAACAGGGGTCGTGATAGGTGACGGCGCCATCCTGCCAGGGGCGAGGCTTCAGCTTGCCCTCTGCCATCAGCTCGGCGATCAACTCGGTGTGGTGGACCACATCATAGTTGCCGCCGTACTGATAGTACTCTTTGCCCAGGGTCTGCAGGCAGTGTGGGCACGTGACGACGATGCGCTTGGGCTTGACCTCGTTCAGGGTCTCGATGTTCTGCTTCGCCATCTTGTAGAAGAGATACTCGTTACCGGCGCGGCGGGCGGCGTCGCCTGTGCAGCTCTCGCGCTGGCCCAGCACGGCAAAGTTGACGTTGGCCGCCTTCAGCACCCTGGCAAAGGCCCGGGCTGTGGCCTGGGTGCGCATGTCATAAGCCGGCGCGCAACCCACCCACCAGAGGATGTCGGGATCAGGGTTCTCGTCTACGGTGGGGATGTCCAACCCATCGGCCCACTTCATACGGTCGGCAGCGCTCATCTTCCAGGGGTTGCCCGTGCGCTCCATGCCGGAGAAGGCCGTCTGCAACTGCTCGGGGAACTCGCTGTCCATCAAGACCTGGTTCCGGCGCATGTAGAGGATGTCGAACATGGGCTCGTTTCCCACCGGACAGACCTCGATGCAGGCGCCGCAGGCAGTACAGGCCCACACGGCCGACTCGGTGATGGCGTAGTCCATCAGCCGCAGCGATGAAGGCGCTCCCTCGGCAAGCTCAGTCATGTGGGCGTTCATGAAGTAACGCTTGTTGATCTCGAGGGCGGAAGGCGATAGCTCCTTGCCTGTGATATAGGCGGGACAGGCATCCTGGCAGCGGTTGCACATGATGCAGGCATAGGCGTCCTGGATGTGCTTCCAGGGCAACTGCTCCAGATAGGCGGCGCCGAACTGCTCCACCGACTCGTCTTCGAAATTGATCGGCTCCAGGGTGCCCAGTGCTGTTCGCCGCGGCCGGGTCAGGAAATTGACCCCGGACATGATCAGGTGGAAGTGCTTCGAGTAGGGAAAGTAGACGATGAAAGCCAGGATCAGGCCCAAAGCAATCCACCAGGAAGCATGCTGGGCGAACACGAGCGCGCCCTCGGGAAAACCTGACCAGAGCCCGCTCACGATGTTGGCAAAGGGCTGCCAGCGATCGGCGCCATCACGAGCGATGCCAAAGCTCTGCCCCAAGAAACGGAAGCCAATGTGGAAGAGAAGGAAGAAGCCGACGATGGCCGAGTCACGGCGCAGGCCGGGCTTGACCGTTTCCATCAGCTTGACGTTGTCGCGGAAGCGCAGCGCCTTGGCATCGAAGACAAACCGGCGCAGCAGGAAGTACACCACCCCCGCCAGCGCCGCCACGCTCAGCAGATCGGCAATGAGGCTGTAGAGACCGCCGATCAGCCCCAGGTTCCCGAACTTGATCGGGAAATAGCCCTCGACAACGTCGAGCAGGTTGACAAGCAGGTAGAACATGAACGCCCAGGCAATGCCGGCGTGAATCAAGCTGGAAACGCGGCGTACTCGCCAGGTTGGCACCAGACCGATCCAGGCGACAGCCGCATCGATAGTGCGGCGGACGATGTTCTTGTCGTCGAAGTCACCCTGTCCCCGGCGGATGACCAGGTACACCTTGCGAAACGCCCAGTAGCCGTTGTAGACGCTGGCAATGACGGCAAAGATGAAGACGAGTTTCTCGGCGATCGTTAGCATCGGCAGAGGCTCCTTGCCAGAGGGGAAAACGTGAGGCTCGAGGCGCAAACCGTAGGGCGTTCACCCAGGGCCTTCAACACAGCGCTGTGCGCAAAGCGGCGAATGCCGCAGGTATGGGCTCAGTTTAATCGGCAGGAATTCGACGTGCCATGACGCCCGTCATATGCAGTCACTATACGGTAAGGACTGCTCGTGTGTCCAATCATCATGACCGCCATGACGCAGCGCGACATGGCATATCATTGCGAGGCCGATAGGCCAAAACAACCCCCAGCCATCATCATGCCTCCATCACTTCTCCATCATCACCCGCTATGCTATGAGCATCAACCCCACGGAGGCACTATCCCATGCGAAAAACTCTTGTTGTTGCTGTTCTCGTCGCCGCTGTCGGCATCCTCGCCGTTAGCGCTTTTGCCTATGCCCAAGGCCCCAACCCGCCCGGCCAGAATGGAACCGGGCTCACGGGCTCCATGCACACCTGGATGCAGAAGTATGAAGATGTCATCCATCAACCCATCGCCGGCGCCCTGGGCATGAGCGTCGAAGACTTCGAAGCCGCACGCGATGGCGGCAAGTCGGTCGTCGTCCTCGCCCAGGAGCAAGGCGTCTCCCTGGACAAGGTCCAGGTGGCCATGAAGGCCGGCCGCGAGGCCGCCGTCAAGCAGGCAGTGGCCGACGGCGTCATCACGCAGGCCCAGGCGGATTGGACGCTCCAGCGCATGCAGAACATGCCCGGCTTCGGCCAGGGGACCATGGGTCGCGGCATGAACGGCATGCGCGGCCAGGGCAACGGCAGCCCGATGCACGGCGACGTGCAAGGCGGCCAACTGAACAACGGCCAACAGCGCGGCCGGATGCAGGGCGGCAGTCCCATGATGCGCGGCCAGGGTCGCATGCCCGTCTTCAGCGGGCAGACGAACTCGTAACGCCTTTCCCTTCATTCACCACAGAGTATGTCACGAAGCGGCGTCAGGGTCTCCTGGCGCCGCTTCCGCTTTCTGCTAATTCTCGTCGCAAGCTTCCCGCTATCTCATTGCCCGGCTGCTGCAATCGCATTACCGATGTCTTTGGGGGTGGCGCCGGTTGCCAGCATGGCGCGAACCAACAGCTCGATCGAAACGGAGCTGTCGCCGCCCTCAGCTTTGGCGATCCGCGGCTGGCTCGACTTCATCTTTGCCGCCAGTTGCTCCTGGGTCATTTGCTGCTGCCGTCGCTGGCGCAGGCTTTTGCTGAGAGCGAGCTTGATCTCAATGAGCGCTGCTTCTTCCGGCTTAAGGCCTAGGAACTCGCTGGCTGTGCCAACTTTCCAGCCGTTTGTCTCCAAAAGAGTTCGTTTTCGTTACTGCTCAGGGAAAATGTCCGCATACTTGAGATATGAGGACCATTACCTTGAACCCGAAATGGCAAGGCGAGCATTTCGACTGTCCGGCATATGACAGCGATCATGGTCAGGCAGGTAAGGACGTGTTACAGTCATTGCCACACCACTCGCAGCATCATCCGGCCATTCTCGCCAAGTCTCGACCGGAGCCTGACAGCTCGGAGCGATGGCGTGACTCGCAGCGCGCCACTGCAAGGTTCTTCGCGTGCGCCAAGGAGGCGGACGGCTATGACAAAGGCGTGCAAACGACGTTGGGGTTGGATACTGTATTGAACATGCCAGGTGACCCTCAAGAGCTCATGCACACAACCCTCTGGCGCCAGCTCCAGACGTCTGTTCAGGCCCTTCTGACAACGCCGGACTACTACCCGTGCCTGTTGATCGTGCATGAAGAGATTGCCCGCCTGCAGGCCGCGGCGGAGGCGCTGCGCGAGCATGTTGCATGGCCGGAGGTTGGCGTGGGCGCGGAGCTGAGCGCGGCGCTGCTGCCGGTGGAACCACGAAGCCGCCCCCGGCAGGCCGCACGCTGGGTCGAGAAGCGGTTGGCGCAGGCAGAGCCGGGGCCGGTGCTGTGCACAGACATCGACCTCTTGTTTGAGCCGTCCTTGCAGCTCGATCCGCTGGTCTTGCTGCGTTCTGCCAGCCGCCGCACCCGTTTGGCCGTCCTCTGGCCCGGCCGATACGAACATGGTATCCTGTCCTACGCTGTTCCTGTTCACACTCATTATCGCACCTGGGCCGATCCCCAGGTGCTCATCGCAGGGCTAACCTGAATCTGACGGCGGTGGGTTGACCGCTCCGGTCACGCCGTCACCCTCAATGTTGAGAGACCCGTCCATGCGCTATCGCGACCTTATCCAGTTCGAGCCGATCGAAAGCGTCATCCAGTTGCGTGCAGCCGACGACAAGCAGGAAGCCAGGCGTCTGGTGCAGACCTACGTCATCTCCGACCGTATGGCGGACCAGCTCGGCAATCTGGTGATCCCTAACCTGCAGATTGACCGGCCCGCCGACAACAAGGGCGTGCTCATCGTCGGCAACTACGGCACCGGTAAGTCGCATCTACTGGCGATGCTGTCGGCCGTGGCCGAGCATGGTGATCTGGCGGCGGACATTCGCCACCCCGATCTGCGGGAGAAGGCACAAGCCATTGCCGGGCGTTTCCATGTGTGGCGCACCGAGATCGGCGGCGTCACCAAGAGCCTGCGCAACATCGTGCTCGATGAGTTGGAAACCTTTCTGCAGCAGGCGGGCACACCCTATGAGTTTCCGCCTGAGGACCAGGTCAGCAACAACAAGGACGCCCTTATCGCCGCCTTGGGTGGGTTCAGCGGCCGCTATCCTGACCACGGGGTGCTGTTGGTGGTGGACGAGCTGCTCGACTTCCTGCGCACACGCGACCAACGGGCCTTGATCCTCGATCTGGGCTTTCTGCGCGAGTTGGGCGAGATCGTGAGCCTGACGCCGTTCCGCTTTCTGGCCGGTGTGCAAGAGACGCTGTTCGACAACCCGCGTTTCGGTTTCGTGGCCGAGCAACTGCGCCGGGTGCGCGACCGCTTCGAGCAGGTCCGCATCGCCCGCGAGGACATTGCTTTTGTCGTCTCAGAGCGCCTCCTGCGCAAGAGCGACGAGCAGGTCGCCCGCGTTAGTGAACACCTGCGGGCGTTCACGGCCCTTTATCCGCCGTTGGCCGACCGCATGGGCGAGTACGCTCGCCTCTTCCCCATCCACCCCGCCTATATCGACACCTTCGAGCGGGTCTACATCGCCGAGAAGCGCGAGGTGTTGAAAACCTTCAGCCAGGCGATCCGCCGCCTGCTGGACACGGAGCTGTCTGCCGACCAGCCCGGCCTCATCTCCTACGACCACTATTGGGATATCCTACGCGACAACCCCAGCCTGCGCACACTGCCCGGCGTGGTGGACGTGGTGGAAAAGAGTAACGTCCTGGAAGGGCGCGTGCGCAATGCCTATACGCGGCCGCATCTGACGGCTATGGCCCTGCGCATCATCCACGCTCTCAGCGTGCATCGCCTGACCAGCGACCTCAACACGCCGTTAGGCGTGACGGCCGAAGAGCTGCGCGACCAGCTCTGCCTGTGGACGCCGATGCCCGAAGCCAATGCCGACTTTCTCGCCGACAACGTGCGGGTGGCGCTGCGCGAGATCGTGCGCACGGTCAGCGGCCAGTACATCACTTACAACGACGACAACGGCCAGTACTACCTGGATTTGAAGAAGGACATCGACTTCGACGCCCGCATCGCCGAGCGTGGCGCCATGATGGACGGAGCGGACCTCAACACCTACTTCTTCGACGCCCTACGGCCGCTGTTGAATCTGCCCACCAGCGTTTATGTCACCGGTTTCTCCATCTGGTTCTACGAGCTGCCCTGGTCCGAGCATAGGGTCACGCGCCCCGGCTATCTGTTCTTCGGCGCTCCCAACGAGCGCAGCACGGCCCAGCCGCCGCGTGACTTTTACGTCTATGTCCTGCCGCCCTTTGTCGTGCGCAGCGCCAGCGTCGCCGCGCCGCCCGGGCCACAGGACGACGAGGTGACGTTCAGCTTTCATGGCCTGGACGCGGCCTTTGCCGAGATCGTGCGCGGCTACGCCGGGGCGCGCGCCCTGGCCCATGAATCCCCCAACCATCGCCACACCTACGAGGACAAGGCCGACGGCCATGCCCGCAAGCTGCTCAATTGGCTGAAGCAGAACTTCAACGACCACGCCCGCGCCAGCTACCGGGGCGTCGCCCGCTCGGTGGCGGAGGCGTTGAGCCAGACGCGCAGCAGCGCCAGCCAGGATTTGGATGAGTTGGTGCGGGTGATCGCCGCCCAGCTTCTGACCCCGCACTTCGAAGAGCTTTACCCGGCTTATCCCCGCTTCACCCGGCTGGCGCAGCCCATCACCGAGGCCTCGCGGGCGCCCAACGCCCTGGAGGCGGTGCGCGCCATCGCCCGCGGCACGCGCACCCACCTGGCGACGGCGGTGCTGCAGGGCCTCAAACTCCTGGACGAAGCCGACAACGTCAAGCCGACCGGGTCACTCTACGCCCGTCATTTCCTGGAGAAGCTGCAGGCCAAGGGTGAGAACCAGGTCGTCAACCAGGGCGAGGTGCTGGCGCAGGTGGCGGGAGGCCTACAGCCCATCTGGAAAGACCTGCAGTTCGGGTTGGAGCCGGAATGGGTGGCCGTGGTTCTGTTGGCGCTCGTCTACGACGGCCAGATCACCCTCAATGTCGGCGGCGCCGAGACGCTGGATGCGGGCAACGTGGTGCGGGCAGCGACGCTCACGTTGGATGAGATCACCGGCTTTCGCTTCTACGCCCGTCCGCGGG
>CAZHTZ010000013.1:26397-36295 GCA_964535455.1 uncultured Caldilineales bacterium | reverse complement strand
GGCGGAGATGAGCTGCGTCGGCAGCTTCTGAATAAACCCGACCGTATCGGGGATCATGGCTTCGCTCCCTGAGGGCAGCGCCAGCTGCCGGGTGGTGGGGTCAAGCGTGGCAAAGAGCTGGTCGGCTGTCAAGACATCGGCATGTGTCAACGTGTTGATGAGCGTCGACTTGCCGGCATTGGTATAGCCGACCAGGGCGATCAGCGGCACGGGCGCCAGGCGGCGCCGCGAGCGATACTGCTCACGATGCGTATGCACCTCTTCAAGCTGCCGGTGCAGAAACACGATGCGCCGTCCGATCTCTCGCCGGTCGATCTCAAGTTGGGTCTCGCCAGGGCCGCGCACCCCCACGCGCCCGGTGGGGCCGCCGGCCGGCCCGCCTGCCTGGGGCGCCAGATGAGTCCAGGCCCGGGTCAATCGTGGCAGACGGTACTCATACTGCGCCAGTTCGACCTGCAGCGCTCCCTCACTTGTATGCGCGTGCTGGGCGAAGATGTCGAGGATCAGGGCGGTACGATCGAGCACCTTGATATCTTCGTCCTCGATTGCTTTCTCGATCTCGCGCTGCTGCCGCGGGCTGAGCTCGTCATCAAAAATGATGATCTGGATGCCCTGCTCACGCACGCGCATGACGAGCTCTTGAAGCTTGCCGCTG
The DNA here is from genome assembly GCA_964535455.1 of uncultured Caldilineales bacterium. Lineage (GTDB taxonomy): Bacteria > Chloroflexota > Anaerolineae > J102 > J102 > SSF26. The sequence continues at coordinate 35,640 of CAZHTZ010000013.1, read as the reverse complement.
CCGATGTAAGTTGCCGGATTGGGTTTGCCGATGGCCTGGGTCAGCGTATCCACCACCGTAACGCCTGCCGTCTCAGCCAGTCGCGCCAACTCGGCGACGGAGTCGTCCATGGCGAAAAGACCAGGCCGGCCCTTGATTTCGGTGCCGACCAGCAGGCCGCGCTCAATAACGGGTTGAATAGTGATGAGTTTGGTGATAGAAGCCTCCTGCGGCTACTTTGCGGTCGTTGTCGCGGGCAGCGTTGGCTGCGCTCCCTCAAGCCATGCTTTCACGACGCGGCCGACCCGCTCCAGACTGACGGGACTGAGCTTGTCGCACGTGTCGGCCGTGGTGTGCCAGTAGGGATAGTCGAAGTCGATGATGTCGACCGCAGGGACGCCGCGCTCGATGAATGCGATGTGGTCATCGATGATCGCCTGGCCTTGCACGGGCACAAATACGTCGCCAAATCCCATTTGGGCCGCCAGTTGCCAGATCTGCGCCCGCAGTTGCGGGTTCGAATTGCCCTCAAAGGGAAAGCGCTGGTTGGTGTCGCCGATCATGTCGAGCAGGATCATCTGCTGCGGCAGCGTTGTCAGACTCTGGGCAAACTGCCGCGAGCCGACGCCCCAATCCCATCCGGGAAGGCGACCCATGTCCTCGGCATCGAAGAACGCCAGCCACACCTCATTGCGCAGGCTGCCTCTGTCGAGTACGCGGGCCAATTCCAACAGCACAGCCACACCGGAGGCGCCGTCATTAGCCCCGACGATCGGCTCAGCGCGTGCAGCCGGGTCGGGGTCGTTGTCGGCAAGAGGACGCGTGTCGTAGTGCGCTCCGACCATGAGGATCGGTCCGGTACCCGCCTTGGCGACAATGTTGCGGACAGGCACGCCGTTCCAATCGAACTCGTGCGTTTGGACTTCCCAACCGAGGCCCTTGAGCTGGGCGATGATCCAGTCGCCTGTCTGCTTTCCGGCAGGCGAGCCGGTCGGCCGGGCGCCAAAATCGCACTGGCGTTGGGCCATCGCCAGCGCCTGTGCGCCCGAGAAGACGGGTGCGGGCGTAGGAGTGGGGGGCGGAAACAGCAGCGGCAGGGCGCCATAGCCCAGCCAGACCAGGTAGGCCAGGGCAGCGACGAAGACGGCAAGCGCCGCTACCTGCAGAAAAGCGGGGCGTTTCATCACCGCTTTCCCTTGCGCTTTTCTTCACCAGGCTTCCCTCGCACTTCGAGTTTGAGCCGCGTGCCCAGGAAGGGATAGCGTTCGCGGATACGGTTTTCAAGGAAGCGCAGGTAAGTGAAGTGCAGGGCTTCCGGGGTGTTGACAAAGAACACGAACGTCGGTGGATTGACATCGGCCTGCGTGGCATAGTAGATGCGGAGCATCCGGCCGTGTACGGCCTTGGGCGGATTCGAGGCGACCGCATCTTGCACCAGCTTGTTCAGCTCACCCGTGGTCAGGCGTCGCCGGCGTTCTTCCCGCACCTTGAGCGCTGTCGGAAGCACCTGTTTGACGCGTTGTCCTGTGAGGGCGGAAATGAACAGGACGGGGACATAGTCGAGGAATTTGAGGTCCTGGCGCAACTGCCTGGCGTACTCGTCCATCGTGTGGGTGTCCTTCTCGATCGCGTCCCACTTGTTTACTACAATGACCAGGCTGCGGTACATATCTAAGATATAGCCACCCACATGCGCGTCCTGGTCCGTGACCCCATCGGTGGCGTCGATGACGAGCAGCACGACCTCAGAGCGCCCAATGGCGCGCAAGGCGCGCAGAACACTGTACTTTTCGACGCCCGCATCGATGTGGCCGCGGCGGCGTATGCCCGCCGTATCCACCAGGATGACTGGCTGGTCTTCCCACATCAGGTAGGTGTCAATGGGGTCACGCGTGGTGCCGGCGATTTCGCTGACGATGGCACGGCCTTCGCCAAGAAGGGCGTTCAGTAGCGAGGACTTTCCCACATTGGGCCGGCCCACGATGGCGATGCGCGGTGTTTCGTCATCTTCCTCCCGCGGCTCGGCAGCGGGCAGGTGGTCCACGATGGCGTCGAGCAGGTCCCCGCTGCCGGTGCCATGATAGGCCGACAGTACCACAGGGTCACCCAGGCCGAGCGCATAGAATTCGACGGCATTGAGGCGACGTTCCTGATTGTCGGCTTTGTTCGCTGCCAGCACGATCGGTTTGTTGGTCGCGCGCAGAAGGCTGGCAACCTCCGCGTCTGCCCCTGTCAGCCCTTCGCTGGCATCGACCAACAAGACGATGACATCAGCTTCACTGATGGCCAACTCCGCCTGCTGGCGAATCTCGCGCACAAAGCCTGCGGATCCGGTCGCCAACGGCTTCGCCGGCGTCTGGGTCTGGCCACCGCGCTCTGCCAGGGGCTCGATTCCACCTGTATCAACCAGCAGGAAGCCGACGCCGTTCCACTCTGCGTCGGCGTAGATGCGGTCGCGCGTCGTACCGGGCACATCCTCGACAATGGCCTGACGGCGACCGATAATGCGATTGAACAGGGTGGACTTGCCCACGTTTGGGCGGCCCACGAGGGCGACGACAGGTCTTTCTTGAGGTGAGGACATAGTCAATCGGTTTAGCGTTTCTTCGGTGTTGGCGTGGGGGAAGCGCTCACTGGCACAGGAGCGGTGGGGACGGTGGGCGTGGGCGTGGGCGCAAGGCCGATAGTCACCTGGACAGTCTCAGGAAGGAGCGTCTTCTGGGTTACGCCCTCCGGAAGCAGGAGGACGGGAGTCACATCATGAATGCCCACTCCCAGCGCCGACAGATCAAGGGTCGCCACTACATTTTGGCTATCGAGCGTCTTGAGCCGGGGGAGCGGACCCTGAAGGATGACGTCGATGGTCTCAGGCGAAAGCGCATCGATCTGTTGCGCCGGGTCCAGACCCTGAACAGCCGGTTTCAACGTCATGGTCACGCTGCCTTCGATAGGCTCGATGCCAATGCGGACGACAACCGCCTGGTTAGTCGCCGCCGTGACGGTGACGGGCAGGACCAGAGGCACACGTTCTTCGATGTTGGCCGTTGCGCCTTCGAGCTTGATGGGCGCTGTCTCGACATAGGATGGCATCTTCGCCAGGGCATCCGGGTCGCCGACCACCGTGATCGTGGCGGGTTCGGCGGTGACGCCTGTCAGACGGTAGTTCGGAGCGGGCTGACCTTCCAACTTAGGCAGCACCGACTTCTCGCTCACTCCCGTCTGTTGGTTGATGGGCACCCGCACCGTGACGTTGCTCGGTTCAGGGTTGACACCGGCGACGATGCCGCCGCTGCTATCGCGGAGCGTCACGTATTCGACGGTCTCCACATTCTCGCGGGCGTCTGTCAGGTGGACGCTCACTTCCGCCCGGTCGACCAGGCTGGCAGTGCTCTCCGAGGCAGTCACGGTGACCGAGATGGGTAAGGCAGTCGGCGTCCCGGCATTGTAGCCGAACGGCGGCCGGTCTACCACCTTGACTGTGATCGGTACCTCCTTCACGACACGCCGCTCCAGTGACACCACGGCGGCCGATGGGATCACCTCCTGGACGTCTACATTTGCCAGGCTGGATTCGATGGAGATGGCAATTTCCTGACGTCCAGCGCTGGCCTTCGACAGATCTACATACGCGCGCAGGTCATTCTGAGTGAGGATGTTCCAGACCGTGCGCGGGGCCCGCAGCCTTACGTCGGCCAGTAACACGGGGTTGCTGGCATCGGCCATGACCAGGCCCTCCGGGAGGTTGCGGATGGCCACCGGTATGCGAGTCATGGTGCGCGCTTCAAACGGGTTCTTCTGTTGGACGGCCACAACCCAAACGATGATGGCCAACACCAGGGCCAGCAAGAAAGTGCCGATCTGGTCGCGCGAAGGGAGGAACCGCTTCATGGGGTGGGGCGTTCCTCCTCGATCTGCACAGCTTTTCCCTTTGACTCAAAGAACTGCTCGAGGATGCGACGCAGGCGTTTGTCGTCGAGACGCCGCACCAGACGACCATTCTTCGCCGCCGACATGATGCCCGTTTCCTCACTGACGATAATGGCCAGGGCGTCGGTCTCCTCGGTGATGCCAAGCGCCGCCCGGTGCCGAGTGCCCAGGGTGGGGTCGGGCAGCGGGCGTGATGTCAGCGGCAGCACGCACGCTGCCGCCTCTAACCGCTCCTCACGCACGATGACGGCGCCGTCGTGCAAGGGCGTACCCGGATAGAAGATGGTCTGGAGCAGCTCGGACGTGACCTGACCGCCCATCCGCACGCCCGTCTCGATGGTGTCCTGCAGGCCCGTCTGCCCTTCAAGGACAATGATGGCGCCGCTCCGCACCTGCGACATGCGCTGGCAGGCGTCCAACAACTCGCTGATGAGCTTCGCCGTTCCGGTCGAGCGCGAGGCGCGACCGAACATGAAGCCGGTGCGTCCCAGTCTCTCGAGGGCACGGCGCAGTTCGGGCTGGAACACCACCGGGATTGCCACCAAGACGACAATGCCGCTGCTGCGGATCAGCCAGGAAAAGGCCGAAAACCTGGTGAAGTTGCTTGCCAGCACGCCCAGCAGCACCAACACCAGGACGCCGCGGAGAAGTTGCACTCCCTGTGTGCCGGCGAAGAGCCGAAGCACCACATAGAAGACCAGGGTGACCAACAGGATGTCGATCAGGTCCAGAATATTGAACTGGGATGTCAGGGCGGCAATGTCTTCCAAAGCGGGTCCAACGGAGCGATAGTCACGGGCATGTGTCGGGTGATAGACGTCGTCAAGGTAGACCACGGTTCCCCGACATCGGGCAACGCAATGCTTCCCAATCCCCTATTCTAAACGAAGTCCGTCAGGTCTTCTAGCAGAACGAGGGTATCCGCATCATTCGCGCGGCCGGGCGGACTGTAGGAGCCCGCCTTGACGCTGCTTACCCACTCATAGTCGACCAGAAACGTGCGGATGCTCACGTGGCGCTGGCCAAGCTGTTTGTGCAGCCGATACAGCTCCTCGTGGGTCCATGCTCGTCCTGGCATCCAGCGTACGCCCATGCCAATGCGGTTCGTTATCAACAGGAAGCCGCCTGGGCGCAGCACTCGCACCAGCTCGGCCAGCGCCGCATCTCGCTGTCTCATGAACTCCATGGCCTCCAAACAGACGACGGCGTCAAAGGTGTCGTTGGAAAATGGCAGCGGATAGGCGCGGCGATGCAGGAAATGCGCTCGACCGGGTAGATGCACCAGCTTGCGGGCCTGGGCAAGCATGTTGGCCGAGGCGTCAAGTAGGACCCAGCGGGCGTCAGGCAGCAGATCCGCCGCCGCCACCGCCCGCACCATGCGTCCGGTGCCGGCAGCCACGTCCAGGATCAAGGCAGGCCGGCGCTGGGCGCCGAGGGCCGCTACGAAGGGGTCGGCCAGGTAGAAAATCTCGTCGGCGATCTCCCAGTCCTTGATGCGGTCGTAGCGACCGGCATAAAGGTCATAGAGCCAGACGACCGTCCGCTCCCCTAGATACACACCTTCGGTGAGAATCAAGAGCCAGTACAGCGTCGCGACCACAATGGCCGCTCCGGCTGCTGCCAGGCCAACGACCAGCCAGGATGGCACCTTCTATCCTCTCTCCCCTGACAATGGCCGCCGCCCTAGCCCAGGCGCAAAACGGCAACGGCGACTGCAAGCGCCAGCAGGTGCCATCGCCCCATATGCTCGGGATCACTTCTGCCTAGCCGCACGCTGGGCACCACCAGTGTGGCGGCCGTGGCGATGGCCGCCGTCCGCTCTCCCACCAATGCCAGGACGGCCACCAGGAAGACATGGCCCGCCCACAGCCAGGCCTGTGATCCGCCGGCAGCCAGTTCCTCCCCGGCAAATGCCAGCAGGGTGAACGCAGCCATCAACAGCCACACTACCTGCTGGGCAGGTTGCGGCCACCAGGCGGTCGGGCCGGCGGCCAGCAGGTTCATCCCCAGCCACCATGGCAGCGCCACGGTCACCAGGGCACCCAGAAAGCGCGTCAGGCGCGGGTAGAGTGGGTTGAAAGCCGTGGCTGCCAACGCTAGCAGCGCCACCATGACAGAGGCCAGCACCGCTGCTCTGCCCAACATGACCGACGCGGCGCCGGCCAACACCAGAGCAATCCATACGTCACGCGTCAGATAGCCGTCTTCACTGCCTTGAAGCCAGCGCCGGAGCCGTGCCAAAGGGGCATCTGCGGTCGCATAGGGCCACGAAGGCACACTGTGCGAATCGATGAACCTCGACCCTCGAAACGCGACCTGTGAGAGAACCAACATCTGTCCCCAAATGGCGCCCCAAAGTCCCTCCACCAACAACAGGGCCAGCAGGACGCGGGCCAGGTTACCGGGGCGGAACGACCAGTCGCCGCTTAACAGCAGTCCGGCAAGGAACGTCCATGCAGGAGCCAGCCGCCACGGGCTGGATCCTACCCACAGGCGCAAATCGAGTATGCCTGAAGAACGGGGAGGCAGGTTGGCGCTTTGGCTCACAGCTTAGATCTTTGCCTTGACGTTGCGCGCCAGCACCGAGGCGCCCAGCACGGTGGCGTTGTCGCCCAAGCCAGCCTGGACGATCTTGACCTTGTCCATGTCGTCCTTGAGGAAGAAATGGGCGAAGGCGTGTTCGGCCACCGCTGTGACATAGGGCTGACCAAGGCTCTCCACCAGGCCCCCGCCCAGGACCACGCATTGCGGGTCAAGCAGGTTGACAAGGGAGGCGATGAAGAGGCCTAGCGTCTCTTCCGACTCCAGCAGAACCCGCTGCGTCAGGGGGTCGCCGGCGTCAAGCGCCTTGCGAATCTCACCACTGGCAATGACGCCGCCTTCCTTCACCATGAGAGCGCTGGGTTCGCCGGCAGCAATGGCTTCGCCCAGCCGCCGGCTGATGGCGCCGCGGCTGGCGATGGCCTCGACATGTCCCTGCTCGCCACAGCCGCACAGTGGCCCACCCATGGCCACGGTCATGTGCCCGATCTCGCCCGCCGCCCAACGGAAACCGCGACGCAGCCTGCCGCCCAGGATCAGCCCGCCGCCGATGCCCGTGCCCACGAAGATGCCGATCAGGTCAGCGTACCCTTGTCCGGCGCCATAGACGGCCTCGCCAAGGGTACCCAGGTTGACGTCGTTGTCTACGACCACCGGCACCTGCAATCGCTTGGACAACTCCGGACCCAAGTCGTAGCCGTTGTCCCATCCGGGGAGATTGGCCGCTTTGTAGACCCATCCCGTATCAACATTGACGGGGCCGGGGGCGCTGGCGCCCACAGCCTCGACACGCGCCATGCTCAGTTTGGCGGCAGCCACCGCTTCCTGAACGGTGACGGCGATGCGGTCGGCAACGAGCGGCGGGTCAGGGTTGGTGGCGCCCGAGGGCAGTGTCTTGCGTTTGCTGCGGCCTACGATGTTGCCTTGCGTGTCGACGACGGCAGCAAGGATCTTGGTGCCGCCCAGGTCGACGCCGACCACGTACTCTGCTTTTGGTTTCGCCATGGTAGGGACTCCGTGTCTAGAAAGCGATGGTGGCCTTGCCTGCCAGCCTGTCGGCGACGGCCGCAAGCACGTGACTGAGGTGTTGGGGTTGCCGGACGAAATCCAGGTTGTCTGTCTCGATGGTCAGCACAGGGCAAAGACTGAAGCCCTGCATCCAGGCATCATACAATCTGTTCAGGCGCACCAGATAGGCTGGCTCGATGCTCTGTTCATACTCACGCCCGCGTTGGCGAATGCGCTCCTGCAGCGTAGGCACATCGGCGCGCAGGTAGATGACCAGATCGGGCGGTGGGAGCAGGGCGCAAAGAATCTCGTACAGCTCTCGATAGCTGCCATAGTCCCGGTCGTCCATCGACCCCTGTTCATAGAGATTGCGGGCGAAAATCTCGGCATCCTCGTACACGCTCCGATCCTGGATGACCGAGTGCGGCCGGCTGAGCAGCTCGTGGTGGTGGCGCAGCCGCCGCGACAGGAAGAATACCTGCGAATGAAACGACCACGAGCGCATGTCCCGGTAGAAGTCCGCCAGGTAGGGATTGTCGTCCACCGCCTCGAAGAAGGGCTCCCAGCCGAGCCGCTCCGCCAGCAGGCCGGTCAGGGACGATTTGCCTACGCCAACATTGCCGGCAACGGCCACGAATCGTTTCGTCACGGCGCTTGCTCAGAGAACGAGTCCATGTCGACATCCCACGACCGCCGCCAGTTGTGCCCCATCTTGTCAATGTAGGCGGCCTCGAGATCGATGCCAGCGTAGTTGGCGAGCTTGAGCAGATACGCCAGCACGTCCGACATCTCCTCGGCCAGCACCGTGCGCTTGGCGGCTAGCGCCCGTTCCAGCGCCTCATCCTGACTGCTGGCCATGGTGCGCAGCGATTCGGCCTGGCGCAGGACCCGCTTGATTTCGCGGCCCACCTCTCCCACCTCCTCGGTCAGCCCGACGAAGTTGAAGGAAAGATCGGCGCCGAAGCCCTTCTCGCGGTCGAGAGCTCGATGGAAGCGCTGGAAGTCGCCCAGGCGACGGCGGCCGCCGTGCAAAATGCGAATGCCGCTGGGAGGCGCATCCGAACGCAGCTCCGGCAGGCTCTGCTGAATGGTTCCATGCTCCAGCGCTGCCCGAACCAGGCCCAAGACGTACTCGCGATCACGAGAAGAGCGCACGAAGTCGATCTCGTTGGTATCGACGGCCAACACCGGCGCCTTGCGGTAGACGCGGAAAAAGGCGTCGTACGCCTCGCGCAGCGCCTCGATGTATCCTCTTTCCATATTCCGCTCGTAGGACCGGTCGCGCAGGGCAATGCGCTGCATCAACACGTCTGTGCTTGCACGCAGATAGACCACGAGGTCCGGGGTCGGGATCTGTTCGTCGAGGATGGCATGCACCCGGTCGTACATCGCCAGCTCGTCGTTGGCCAGATTGAGATGTGCAAAAAGGCGGTCCTTGTCGAAAATGTAGTCACTCAACAGCCGTTTGTGGGCCAAAACCCGGGCGATCACCTGGTGCTGCTGGTGATAGCGACTGATGAGAAAGAACACCTGCGTCTGGAAGGCATAGCGGGCGCGAGCCGAATAAAAATCGCCCAGGAAGGGGTTCTCTTCGAACACCTCCAACAGCGCCTCCGCTGCCAGGGACTCGGCAAGCACGCGCGCCAGCGTGGTTTTGCCCACACCGATGACGCCCTCGATCGCAATGTACTCGTGATAGGCCATAGAACGCAGCCACATGGTTGTTGCAGCACATGATCAGCCGACAGTGAAGCTTAGCGCGGCCATGTGTAAAAGTCAACGCCCGTT
>CAZHTZ010000013.1:0-26297 GCA_964535455.1 uncultured Caldilineales bacterium | reverse complement strand
ATGATCAGCCGACAGTGAAGCTTAGCGCGGCCATGTGTAAAAGTCAACGCCCGTTGCCTGTAACCTGCAACCCAGAACCTGAAACCCAACTCCCCTGTCATCCGTACCGGTGGTAGAATCGCAGTACGACATTGCTTGCTTTTGCATCAGTTGAGGAATCCCAAGTGATCACGGCTACATCCCGGCAAGAGGAGGAGCTTTGGCTGCTGCAGGCACGGCAGGGTGACACCAATGCTTTTGCGCGCATCGTGCAGGCCTATCAAAAGCCGGTCTACAACTTGTGCTACCGCACGCTTGGCGACCGTGATGAGGCGGAAGACGCCACCCAGGAAGCCTTCTTGCGGGCCTACACCAACTTCAGCCGCTACGACCCTGAGCGGCGCTTTCTCACATGGATCCTTTCCATCGCCTCCAACCACTGCATCGACCGCCTGCGGCGGCGACGGCAGAACTGGGTGTCGATCGACGACGAAATGGCAGGCGAGCAACTGGTCGCACCCTCGGAGTCTCCCTATCGCAGCGCCGAGCGTCGTGAGCAGGCAGAAACCATCCAGGGTTTGCTCAACCGGATGGCACCCGACTACCGCATCCCCCTCGTGCTGCTCTATTGGTACGAACTCTCCTACGAAGAAATCGCCGCTACCATGAACCTCTCGGTGGCGGCCGTCAAATCACGCCTGCATCGGGGCCGTAAGCAAATGGCCGACCTCATGCAGGCAGAATCCAGGTCACCCTATGTTCCTACTCCCACCCACTCGCCGGCCGCCTTCGCCGGCTAAGCGGAGGTTTTGGCCCATGAACGACTGCGATACCATCCCCGGACGCCTGTCGATGGACCTCGACCACCTGCTCTCGCCCGCCGAGAGCGCCAAACTGGAAGCTGACCTTGAACGGTGTCCGACCTATGGACCACTGGCGCAGGCAATGCGCGATACGGACCGGATGCTGCGGGCGGAGTCGATGCTAGCCCCACGCCGCGACCTCTGGCACGACATCGTGACCCAGATTGAGCTGAGGCAGCAGCGTCGGGACCAGCGCCTGGTGGGCATCACCTTTGTCCTGGGCGGCTTCCTGTCGCTGTGGCCCCTGGTGGTCCTGGGCGCTTTGCTGCTGCTCGCCGTTTTGGTCGCCGTGCAGCCCGGTTTGGCCAGCGGGTTTGTAGACTTCATCGTCGACTCATTGGGCCAACTCTATGCGTTGACCCTTGCACTTGGCGCCGTGCAAAGAGCCGTGGGGGCCTGGGTGCTTCCACTCTTTGCCGCAACGGCCAGCCTGATCCTGCTAACCCTATCTATTGTCTGGGCGCAGCGGCTGACGGCAGTCCGCAGCACCGGCGCCCGGACCTAACCGCTGTCTCCCAGCCTGTAGAAATCGCACTCTGGAGGCAATGATGCACCGAAAGACATCCAAGCTTATCCTACTTGCGCTTGTTGTTCTGGCCCTGATCCTGCCCTATGCCGTTGCCAGCGCCCAGGGCCCGGTCACCGGCGACAAGGTCATTTTTGGCGACAGCTATACCTTGCAGACCGGCGAGACTCTCGACGGCAACCTCACCGTACTCGGCGGCAACGTTACCCTTGAAGCCGGTAGCACCATCACCGGGGACGTCACTGTTTTCGGAAGCAATGTCTCGGCCGCTGGCGCCATCGAAGGGAACCTCGTCGTTATCGGCGGCAATGGCTTGGCCGCCGGCGATATCGAGGGGGATCTCGTCGTTATCGGTGGCAACCTCACTCTTCAATCTAGCGCTGTGGTTGCAGGCGACGTCAATACTGTGGGCGGCAACCTGGAGCAGGTTCCCGGCTCCACCATTAAGGGCGAAGTGGTCAAGGGTTTTCAGTTTGATGGCACGAACGGCATCCACATTCCCGGCATCCCGGCCCTTCCCTTCTTCCGTCCAGGTGAGCCGCCTGAGATCAACATCACGCCGTTGCTTCCCAACGACGCGCCCGGCGGCTGGCTCTTGAGGTACTTCCTGCACGGCCTGAGCGCCGTAGCCTGGGCAGCCCTGATGGCGGTCCTGGGCGTGCTGGTGGCGGTGCTGCTCCCGCAGCAAGGCGGTCGTGTGACCACGACCGTGCGTGAGAGCCCACTGGTTTCCTTCGGCACTGGCTGTTTGACGTCGGTGCTCGGGATCCCCATCCTGCTGCTCCTGGCCATTACCATCTGTCTGCTGCCGCTGGCGTTGATACTCAGCCTGCTACTGGTCGTGGCTGCCCTCTTCGGCTGGGTGGCGGTGGGCTGGGCCCTTGGTCAGAAGGCGATGCAGGCCCTGCGCACACAGAGCCCCACGCCTCTTATCGAGGTGGTGGTCGGCGTAGTCCTGCTGACGCTGCTGTGGCAAATGCCGCGGGTCATCCCCTGCCTCGGCTGGTTCGTTTCCTGGGGTATTGGCCTTGTGGCCGGCAGCATCGGCCTCGGCGCCGTGCTCCTGACTCGCTTCGGCACGCGTTCCTATCCGGCGGCTCCCGGCGGCGGTCCGCTCGTGCCGGCGACAGCGATGCCTCAAGGTGGAATGCCGCCAGGCGCCCCCGCGCTGCCCGAACCTTCACAGCCGGCGCTGCCGGAGCACAGCGACAGCTCGCTTTAGCCAGATCGGCTCCTGGTGGTTCAAAAACGAGCTACAAGGAGCTTTACAAGCTGCCTGTTTTCCGCTATACTAATTTTACCCCGTGGGGATGAAAGGTTTCGACGGGGCAGGATCCGGTCATGGACTGCAAGCCGAGGCGCCTGACCTCGTAAAAACGGGCAAAACACAAGTGCCAAGAACACTGGCAACGCCTTCAACTTCGGGTTCGCCCGCACCAACGCTGTTGCGCTGGCTGCCTAAGACCCCTTAGCCACGGCACTGGCCGCCTAGAAACGGCCACGGCCTGGAGGATGGTTCCCAGCAGCATCCTTCTCAAGCCGTCATACACTGTAAGGCGCGGTTTGGCCGACGCCGGTAAGCCAGACCTAAGGTTCATCGGCTAGCCCATCAAATGGACGTTGGTGTTCTACCGTCCGATGGGCGAAAACGTGGGCTTACGCCCATAGTAGAGACTAAGCTTGTAGACGTTCGTGGACGGCTGTTCCGGACCGGGGTTCGATTCCCCGCATCTCCACCTCAGACAGAGCCTCCTGCTCCCCGCAGGGGGCTCTGTTCTTGTAGTGGCGACTTCAGTCGCTTGAGCGGCAAAGCAACGACTAAAGTCGTTACTACCGCGCTACAACCTGAACTCGTTCAGGCGCCGCCAACTGCGCTATAATCGGGCCACAAGCGGGACGGTTGCAGCCGCGTTGGCATCGCAAGATTCGCCCGCTTTTTCATGGCAAATGAACCTACAGCTTTCCGACCGTGTTGCCGTCGTTGCCGCTGCCAGCAAGGGACTGGGCAAGGCCGTCGCCACCGAACTTGCCCGCGAAGGCGCCCGGGTTGCCATCTGCAGCCGCGACCTTGAGCGCATCACCGCCGCCGCCCACGACATCCAGGAGGCGACGGGACGCGAAATCCTGCCCGTCGCTGCCGACGTGAGCACCCAGGCAGGCTGCGCGGACTTCATCGCCGGCGCCGTCCAGCGCTTTGGCCGGCTCGACATCCTCGTCACCAATGCCGGCGGCCCGCCTTCTGGTCCCGTCGAGTCTTTCGGCGACGCTCAGTGGGAAGCGGCGCTGCAGCTCAATTTGCTTTCCACCTTGCGCCTGGTCTACGCCGCCCTTCCCCACCTCAAGCAATCAGACCAGGGGCGCGTCATTGCCATCGCCTCCATGTCGGCCAAGCAGCCGATGGACAATCTGGCAATGAGCAACGTGGCCCGGGCGGGCGTGCTCGCTTTCATCAAGACCCTTGCCAACGAGCTGGGTCACACCGGCGTCACTTTCAACAGTGTGCTGCCCGGCTGGACACGCACCGGGCGCGTGGACGAATTGCTCAACGCCCAATCGCAGCAGCGTCACATCTCTGTGGCAGAAGCCGTCGCCGCGATCACCGCCGCCATTCCTGCCCGGCGCATTGGCACAGTTGAGGAATTCGCCGCTACAGTCGCCTTCCTTGCCTCCGGCCGCGCCGGATACATCAACGGTGTTGCTTTGGCTGTTGATGGTGGTCGTACTCAGAGTTTGTACTAACGATGGTAAATGTATAGCTAATGACTATGCGAATGATATGAACGCACCCGACACCCTGCTCTACCTGGAAGAATTGCTGCGCAGCGCTGGTCCCATTGTGAGGACCTACCACGACCGGCCGGACACTATCGACTGGAAAGGCGCCAACGACCCCGTGACCGCCGCCGACCACGCCGTGAACGCCTTCCTGGTCGAGCATCTCGCGCGGGCCTTTCCTGACGACGGCATCCTCGCCGAGGAATCCAAGGACGATCTTTCGCGCAGGCAGCGATCCCGCGTTTGGTGCATCGACCCGCTGGACGGCACCAAGGAGTTCATCGCTCGCAATGGCGAATTCGCCATCATGGTGGGCCTCGCCGTACAAGCCGTAGCCCGGTTCGGGGTGGTTTTCCAGCGCATCCAGGACTATATGTACAGCGGCATCTGTGACCAGGGGAGCTGGATGACGACTCCAGAGGGTAGACGCCCCCTCCGCGTCAGCGACGTCGATAACCCTTCTGACCTGCGCCTGGTCGTCAGCCGTTCGCACCGCAACCCGATCACCGACGACATCAAGGCCAGCCTGGGCCTCACCCAGGAGCGCATTTCCGGTTCCGTCGGCCTCAAATGCGGTCTGATCGCCGGCGCCGACGCCGACCTCTATCTGCACCCGGCGCCCGGCACAAAGGAATGGGACACCTGTGCTCCGGAGGCGATCCTGACCGGGGCCGGGGGCAAAGTTACGGACTGCTGGGGTCGCCCCTTGCGCTATAACCAGACGGATGTGCGCCGTCGCCGGGGTCTGGTCGCCTCCAACGGCCGTTGTCATGGCCGTGTCCTCAGCTTGATGATACCGGCTCTGGGCGCCGCCGGCATCAACCCCGACCAAGGCTGGTAGCTGCCATGCCCGAGTACTCGCCCAAACGCGACCTGCTGCGGCTTTGACCTAGGAGTCACTTATGTCAACACCCATTCGCATTGGCGTCATCGGCGGCAGCGGCGTCTACCATCTGCCCGGATTGAAGGACGTCGAGGAAATCGCCATCGATACACCTTATGGCTCGCCCAGTGACCGTTTCATCGTCGGATCGATCGATGGCCAGGGCGTGGCCTTCCTGGCCCGCCACGGTCGCGGCCACCTGATCAATCCCACCTCGCTCAACAGCCGCGCCAACATCTGGGGCTTCAAGCAGCTCGGGGTGGAGTACCTGATCTCGATGAACGCCTGTGGCTCGCTGCAGGAGCGCTACGAGCCGGGGCACATCGTCATTCCTGACCAGCTTTTCGACCGCACCCGGCTGCGCGCCCTCACCTTTTTCGATGAACCGGGGTTGGTGGTTCATGCGTCTGTGGCCGATCCCTTCTGCCCTTATCTGTCGGAAGTTGTTTATCGGGCCGTGCAAGCCACCGGCAAGACCGTACACAAGGGCGGCGACTTCGTCATCATCGAAGGGCCGCGTTTCAGCACCAAGGCCGAAAGCCGGGCCTTTCGCCAGCTTGGCTTTGCCATCATCGGTATGACGGCCATTCCTGAGGCTTTTCTGGCGCGCGAGGCTCAGATGTCGTATGCCATCATTGCCCACGTCACCGACTATGACGTCTGGCATGAGACAGAGGAGCCGGTCACCGTCGACATGGTGATCAAGACGCTGCGAGGGAACGCCGCCGCTGCCCAACAGGCAACGCTCAACGCCATTGCCATGTTGCGAGACGCCCCGGCTTCACCCTACGCCGAGGCCCTGCAGGATGCCATCATCACCGACCGCGCAAAGATCCCGCCGTATCTGAAAGAGAAGTACGCCCTGCTGGTTGGCAAGTACCTTTCGTCGTAGATCAGGAGACCAATAGACCAGGAAACCGGTTTCCTGGTCTATTGGTCTCCAAAAGCTATATCGGTCCCGTCCGCACCAAATCGAGGTAGTCGCCGTGCAGCTCACGCGAGGGCGACAGGCCCAGCGTGCGCAGCAGCCTCAGAACCAGACGAGCCTTGCGCTCCGCATCGCTGGCGGACCACGTGCGCGCCTTGACCTCGATAAACGCACCCAACCCTTGCGGTCGTGTGATGCGATCGAAGTTGATCGCAAATTCGGTGTCTTCGAACTTCACCCGATAGCGGGTACGCCACTTGACGACCTCGAATTCCTGCTTGGGCATGAAGTACTCGCGGTAGAAGCGCAGCGAATAGGTCGCCTGCGCCGTATATCGCGAGCGGCTGAGAATCACAGAATCCTGGTACTCCCGCTCGTAGATGCCCTCCATCAGCGTCAGCGTGTAGCCTGGACGGATGTTTAGACCTGCGCGTTCGCTGCTTTCATCGCCGATGAGTTCATTGTCTTCGCGGTAGCGTAGATAGCGATCCTCAGTGCCACTGTCGAAGAGAAAATAGGTGTCGAACTGCTGCCGCACCGATCGGCGTGTGATCTCGATGCCACTCTCGCGCAACTGGTTTTCGACCGACTCGATGTCGTCCACGCGCAGCTTGACCTGAATCTCATAGGTTTCCTGCTGGGCAAAGCCGCCAATAGCGACCGTCTTGTTGAGCAGGCTGCCCTCGCGTGCGGCCATGAAGGCGTTCACCTGGCTGGCGATCTCCACGGCGCGCTGCTGCACTGCCGGCAGGTCGATCGTAAGCAGGTTGCGATCAGCCACCAACTGCCTTCCGTGCACCCAGACATGCCGCACATCGGTGCTCTTGGTGGCGTAGACGAGTGTGCCGTAGACATTATCGGAACCCAGATAGTAGCGAGGCGTAACATGGGGTCCCTGGGCGTCGACCACCACAACATCTGCATACTTGCCTACTTCCAGGCTGCCGATCACCTGCTGCATGTGGAGCGCCCGCGCGCCTTCAATGGTCGCCATGCCAAAGACCTCACGCGCCGGCAGCACTGTCGGGTCGCCGCTTGTGGCCTTGGGAAGGAAGGAGGCCAGGCGCATCTCCTCGAACATGTCCAGGTCGTTGTTACTGGCCGGTCCGTCGGTGCCGATACCCACGGGGATGCCGGCAGCGCGCATCTTCAACACCGGTGCGAAACCTGAAGCCAGTTTCAGATTGGAGGAGGGATTGTGCGCCACGCCGGCGCCGCTGCGGGCCAGCAATGGCAGCTCGCGTTCGCGCAGGTGCACGCAATGGGCGGCGATGACTTTGGCGTCGAACATGCCCAGCCCGTGCGTGTGTTCGATGGGAGGCGCCCCCACGTCGCGCATCGAATCCTGTACTTCCAGCGCTGTCTCTGCCAGATGAATGTGGATCGGCACGTCGTATTCCAGCGCCAATGCCGTCACTGCGCGCAGGATCTCGTCCGTGCTCGTATAGGGAGCGTGCGGCGCCACTGCCGGCGTGATGAGCTCATGACCCTTCCATGCCTCGATGAACTGCCGGCAGCGCGCCAACCCCTCGTCGTAGGACTGGGCATCGGGCGAAGGAAATTTCAAGATCGTCTGCCCCAGGACCGCCCGCATTCCGACCTCTGCCGTGGCCCGCGCCACTTCCTCCTCGAAGTAGTACATGTCGTTGAAGGTCGTGATACCGCTCAGAAGCATTTCGGCGCAAGCCAGGCGCGTGCCAACGTTGCAGAAGTCTGGCCCCACGAACTCACGCTCCACCGGCATCATGTACCCAAGCAACCAAACGTCGAGCCGCAGATCGTCGACCAGGCCGCGCAGCAGGGTCATGGCGGCGTGAGTATGGGCATTGATGAGGCCTGGGATGATGAAGTGGCCGGTGCAGTCAATGACATTGTCGCAACTGACCAACTGGCGGACGCGATCGAGCGGTCCTACCGCTGCGATATGCGGACCACGCAAAGCCACCGCGCCCGCCTCAAAGACATCACGCTTGGCGTTCATGGTGACCACGGTGCCGCCCACAAGCAGCGTATCAACTGCGCGCATTTGTCCGCTCCTCACGACGTCGTGAGATAAGGAAAGCGCGTGGACGGCATGGCCACGCGCTCATTGGCGGGTGCTGGCGTGTCAGTCCCATTATGCTTCGACCTCCGCCGGTCGCATGAAGATGGCGACGCCGGACAGGAGAGTCATCGCCAGCAAGTTGATAAAGGAGGCGACACACCAGGGACAGACCGCATGAATCAGGAACAACTCGGTATAGGTCAGATAGGCGGAAAAAACGAACCCGGCGAAGGCGATCACGAAAAACAGAAGCTCAGTCCAGCCGCGGCGTGAGGCATCAGCCCGCAAGTTGTAAACCGCCAGCGCCGCCAAGACCAGGTACGTGAGCAAACCCGGGTAGGAAACGGGAATGCCCAGGACGTAGCTATAGACGCTGTTCTGAACCGCAGAGCAGTCGCCCAAACCGCCACAAAAGGCCTCGGTGCTGGACAGCTTCACCCAGCTCAGGTAGCCGGCGATGCCGATTCCCAACAGGCTGAGGATCAGCAGCACCCGGCGCATGCGAAGACTCATTTTGCTGCCTCCGGCGAAGGCGCCGCCGATCCTGTCTTGACGGCCTTTGCCGCCTCCACGGCCTGTTTGAAAGCTTGAGGCTCGTACGCACCCTTGTACTGGACGCCGTTGATGAAAACGGTCGGCGTGGCGTTCACGCCGCGTCCTTTGGCAGCGTCGTCCTCGCGGAGCATAGCTTCGTAGTGCTTCTGGGTATCCAGGCACTGATCAAACTCACTCGTATTCAACCCGATATCGGCGGCGTACTTCTTGAGGTCAGCACTGCGAGAACCCCCCGCATTTCGGCTCAGGCTGGCAAAGAGCTGGTCATGGTATTCCCAGAAGCGCCCCTGATCGGCGGCGCACTCCGCCGCCGAAGCGATGACTTTCGAGTTTTCGTCAATGACAAAGCGGTTCTGAAACTGGTATCGCGCCGTGCCCGAAGCCACCAGGTCCTCGAGGATGGTTTTTCCAAGGGCGGCCGTATAGTCCTGGCAGTGCGGGCATTGATAGTCTTCGTAGGCCTCGATCAACACGGGAGCATTGGGGTCGCCGATAATGCGGCGGTCGACAGGCTGGCCCGTGCGCTCGGCAACGGTGCCCGCCTGGGCCTGGATAGTGCTGCGGCGGCTGTTCAGCAAACCGACAACAGCCAGAAGCGCCACCAGGGCGATGCCTACACCGGTGGCGATCCAAAGCCAGCGCCGGTTCTTGCCTGCCTGTTTGGTCGTCTGCTCGATGGGCTTGCTGCCCTTGCGCGCAGACACTGTCTCCGTTTTCTTCGCCATGAATGCATCCTTAGTCTTGAAAAGGTAGGTGCGTCGGAAAAGTATACCACAGAGCGCGCACTGGGCACATCGCTTGTATCCTTTTCTGCCATCACCAGGTCGTGAGGCCGGAAGCGTTCTAGAGGGGCGCTGTGTTTTGCCGGGACCGGGACCTGCCGCTAAAATATTCATTTGACATGTACGCAACACGACACCTACCTGCCGTACGGCCGGTCAGCAGCGCCTTCCTCGCCTGGCTCTTCCTGGTTTCGGCAGCAACCGCACTGGCTTTCTTGCCGGTGCCGGTAGCTGCGGTCCTGGTGGCGGGGCTGGCGTTTGTGGTGGCGCTGATTTTGGAACCCGTGGTTGGCTTGTACGCACTGGTGATCTGCATCCCGGTTGGCCCGGTCTTGCGGGTCCCTCTGGGCCCAGCCAGTCTGGGGGTGACGGACCTCCTGGTAGGCGCCACGGCAGCGGCCTGGTTTCTCCGCCAGGTGGTGCGGCGAACGCCGCTCCGACCGGCCCCACTTCTCTGGTTCTTGACGCCTCTGGCCCTCGCCCTGCTCTACTCCACCTTGGCTGCCCGTTCCCTTGAGCAGTCGCTTCCGGAAATAGCCAAGTGGGGGGAAGTCCTCGTCACCTATTTCCTTGCGGTGCAACTGCTCTCCGAGCGCCAGCGCTTGCCCTTCGTCTTGGTGTTGGTCACAGCCGCAGCCATGGAAAGTATGGTGGGGCTGCGGCAATTCGTGTTTCGCATCGGTCCCGATGCCTATCTTCTGGGCAGCTACTTACGAGCCTACGGTACGTTCGGCCAGCCGAACCCGTTTGCCGGTTACCTGGGGCTGGTGCTACCCATTGCCCTCGCTCTTGGTCTCTGGGCTCTTGGGGCTGCTCTCCGAACCCATGCCTCGATGCGCCTGCGCTTGCTGGCGCTGGCAGGTTATGCACTCGCCGCCACTGCAGTCATCACCGCAGGCCTCTTTGCCAGTTGGTCGCGGGGGGCATGGCTTGGCGCTGCGGCCGGTGTGGTAGCCGTCCTGGTGCTGATTTCGCGTGCCGGCCGCATCCTGGTTCTGGCGGGCGCCATCCTTGCCCTGCTTGCCTTTCCTGTCCTGCCGACCGCCGTGTACGATCGGCTGGCCGATTTCGCTCGCTACTTCGGCACCTGGAATGCGCGCGGCGTCCCCGTCAACGACGCCAACTTCTCGGTGTTGGAACGCGTCGCCCACTGGCAGGTGGCATGGGAAATGTTCGCCGACCATCCCTGGCTCGGTATCGGCGTGGGCAATTGGGACGTCATTTACTCGGACTACGCTTTCGGACAGTGGACCGAACCGATGGGCCACGCCCACAACGCCCTCTTCCATTTCGCTGCCGAGGCGGGTCTGGTAGGCGCCATCACTTACCTGTGGTTTTGGCTAGGCTCTCTGGGCGCTGCGCTTGTAGCGTTGCACCGCCATCGCAACTTGCAGCGCGCCATTTGCGTGGGCGTATTCGGCCTGCTCGTTCATCTCTCCGTCCACAACCAGTTTGAGAACCTCTTCGTGCAGGGGATGCCGCTCCTGGTTGCGCTGGCCCTGGCACTGCTCCCTCTCGAAAAAGGGCCGGGACAGATGCCATCTACTCGAGTCACCTCGTAGCCGTGTGCTGGTATGCCTGATTCCTCAACGGAGGTCCATCCTTTGTTTCCTCGCATTGCTGCTTCTTCTCCCCTCCCTGCCAGAGAGATCGCACGCTTCGTCAAGTTCGGGATCGTTGGCACCCTCGGCGCCATAATCGATTTCGCCATTCTTAACTTGCTGGTGGTCGGACTGGGATGGCCCGCTCTCCTGGCAAACGCCGTCTCCTTCACCTGCGCAGTTCTCAGCAACTTCACCTGGAATCGGCTCTGGACTTACCCGGAGACCCGCAAGCAGCCCTTGCTGCCTTTGCTCGGGCAGTTTGCCGTGGTCAGCATTGTCGGCCTTGTGATCAACTCGGTCGTGCTCTACTTCGCGAAGATGGAACTCGAGATGCATGGCGTACATGAACTCGTGGCGCTGAACATCGCCAAAGCCCTCGCCATCGTGGTCGTGCTGTTCTGGAACTTCATCGTCAACCGGCTCTGGACCTTCCGCCACGTTCAGTAGCGCCGAACGCATCCCCAATGGAGATCGGGATCGACTATACGGCCGCAGCCCTTCAGGGCGCCGGCATCGGTCGCTACACACGGGGTCTCGTCGATGCGGTGGTCAAGCTGCTGGCCCCTGGCGATCGCGTCACGCTGCTCTACCCGCGTGAGGCAACGCCGTTTGCCGTCCCGGTTGAGCAAGAAGGGGTCCGAAGCAAGCGCCTGCCCTTCCCTGACCGCTACCAAACCATCATTTGGCACCGGCTGCGACTCCCCCTCCCTGTCGAAGCGATCACAGGGCCGCTGGACATCTTCCATGCACCCAATTTCCTGCTTCCGCCTGTGCGTAAGGCAGCCCGAATCGTTACGATTCATGATCTTGCTTTCCTCGTGAAGCCACAATACGCCTATCCCGACCTGCAGCGCTTCCTGGCCAAGGCAGTGCCCCGCTCGGTGGCGTTGGCGGACCACATTTTGGCCGACTCGGAGGCCAGCCGCCAGGACGCGATGCGCCTGTTCCATCTGGCGCCGGAGCGGGTGACAGTGGTGGGCGCAGGGGTGGAGTCGCGGTTTCGACGGCAGTCCGCAGGCAGCCCTGAGGCGGTGCGCCAGCGCTATGGGTTGGCCTGGCCCTTCGTCTTCAGCATCAGCACGTTGGAGCCGCGAAAGAACTTCGACGGACTGATCCGAGCTTTTGCCACCGCTCGCCGCCAGGCCGGATTTCCGCACCACCTGGTGATTGCCGGAGGCAAAGGCTGGCTGTATGATGACATCTTCACCGAGGTGGAACGTTCTCAGGCCACCGGGTTCGTCCACTTTTTGGGCTTTGTGGATGATGACGATCTTCCGTCCCTTTACAGCCTGGCCGATCTCTTTGCCTTTCCCAGTCACTACGAGGGCTTCGGCCTGCCTGTGCTGGAAGCCATGGCTTGTGGCTTCCCCGTACTGTGCACTGACACCAGCAGCCTGCCGGAACTGACCGGTGATGCCGCCCGTATTGTTCCCACTGGCAATGAGCAGGCCCTGTCCCAGGCCCTGGCAGACCTCCTCACGGACGACGCTGCCCGTGCGGCGTTGGCCGCGGCCGGCCCCACTCGCGCTGCCGCCTTCACCTGGGAGGCGGCTGCTCGGCGACTCTACGACGTCTACCGCTCACTGGTCTGAACCCACCTCATGTCACGGCACTGGTCAACTCTGACGGTTGTGTCCCTGTTTGCAGGTCTGGTTCTTCTGGCGTTGGGCTATTGGGGCGCATGGCTGGCCCATCCCGCCGCCGGGCTCAACATCCTGGGCATCGATCTGCCCGAATATGTCAAGTTCGTGCCGGAAGTGCAGACCGGACAGATTTCGTTGGACCGCCTCATCTTTTTTGCACCGCTACTGGCACTGGCGCTGGGGTTAATCCTGGTGGGCACCTTGCAGCGTCCTGACCTGCCAACCTGGCTGCGCGTGCTCGTGGTGCTGTTGGCGATCCCGACAGCTCTGGCCATGCTGCCGCCTGCCTGGACACCGCCGCTGCTGCGCACCCCGGAGTTCAGAGCCCAGACCCTTTGGATAGGCATGATCGTGGTTCTGGCGGCGCTCTCTCCCCTGCTCCGGCGATTCCTTCCCGACGTAGTGCGAGGAATTGTCCTTGTGGCCCTCGCTTTGTTCGTCTTCCCGGCGCTGACGGCCTACCTGAGGCTGCTGCCGGCGCTTGAGACGCTGTATGGGACGGCCGTCAGGCCGGGTGCTGCCTTCTACCTGGTCGCCGCCGGGGCCGTATGTTTGGGCATCGGCGGGCTGCTTCTGGTCGTAACCAGGCTGGCGCAGCGTCGGTCCTCACCAGACAGTCCCACGCGACACGGGGCTGCCAGAAAGCTCACGAGGCCGGAATCGGCAGACGCTGATAGAGAGCCTCACGGCTGACCCAGGCCGGAAGTGGGCCCACGTTCGCCAGCTTGGTCTCCACAACCTCGCGCGCAAACAACACACTGCGTTCGATTGAATTGCCGTCCAGTAGCGCCACCAGAAATCCTGCCCAGAAGGAATCACCGGCGCCCGTAGCGTCAACCACGTTGATGGACCGGGCCGGCACGTGGCCGAGCAGCTTGCCCGCATCGGACATCAGGATGCCTTCCCGCCCCATAGTCAGGATCACCAACCGGACCCCCATGTCGTGGAAGCGACCGATGTACTCCTCGGGGGCGAGGCCCGGTCCCATCAGGCGCATGGCATCGTCCAACGAGGGCTTGGTAAGGGTCGTGTAGCGATACAGCTCGCGCAGCGTCGCCAGGGCCTCGTCCTTGTCAGGCCAGATGCGCGGACTGTAATTAGGGTCGAACGAGATGAGCTTGCCAGCGTCGCGCGCCAGGCTGAACGCCCGGCGAATGGTCGATCGGCACGGCTCGCGTGAGGCGGCAAAAGAAGAGGCATGCACGACACGAGCGCGGGCGATGGCCGCTGGCGCCAGTTCCGCCGGCGCCAGCCGGAAATCGGCATCGCGAAAGTCCTCGAAATCGGGTGTGCGCTTGCTGCGCGTGGCAAAGACCATACTGGTCCTTGCCTCAGGGTCGGTAACGATGTAATCGGTGCATACGCCATACCGGCGCAGCTCGTCGCGCGCGAACTGGCTGAAGGCGACGCCACCTACCTTGGAAACCACCGCCGAACGTCCGCCTAGCCTGGCGATATTGACGGCGATGTTGGCAGGCGAACCACCCAAGTAGCGCCTGAAAGTTTCGGCCTCGCTCAGATGGTCAACTTCATCGGTCGAGATGAAATCGATGAGCGTCTCGCCAACGGCGACGAGATCGAGATCGCCTTCAGGGATTTGCATGGTCGTGACCTGGTCTAGCCGAAGTAAACGCGGGCAAGTTCGTCCACCGGCAGGGAATAGTGGTCGGGTTGACTGAAGTAACGAGGAATCGGCTCATTTCGAGGGAGTATCTGGCGGATCGCTCTCTCATAGCCTTCGGCCGTGCGCTGCCAGGTGTATTTTTCTTGCACGCGTCGAATGCCTGCATCGTGATAGTACTGCCAGCGAAGGGAGTCGGCAACCGCTTTGAGCAGGCCGCGGGCGATGTCAGCCGGATCGGCCGGATCGACCAGCACGCCGTACTCGGTCTGGGTGGACGCATCGTAGAGACTCTCGCTCGGTCCTCCATTGGCCGTCACCACGCCCGGCAGACCGGCGGCGATGGCCTCCAGGGGGGCCAGACCAAAGGGCTCGTAGAGTGCGGTCAGGCAGAACACCGATCGGCGCCGCGACAAATAGCGATAGGCGGCGGCCAGCTCGTCCTGTCCAGACAGCGAGAAGGCGCTCACCTTGCCCCAGAGGGCGTGCTTCTCGACAATGCCGGCGATCTCCTCCAGAATGGCGCGCTCTTCTCCGCGCGCCTGGCTGTAATCTCGCAGGGGGTCCTCCATGCCTCGCACGACGATGCCGAGATTGGCGACCGCCTGTAAGTCAGGGCTGCCGGCATAGGCAAGTACCAGGCCAACGTGGTTTTTCTTGGCATCCAGCCGGCTAGAGGACAGGATGACGGGGAGTTGTCTCCGCGCAGCCCCGAAGTCACGGGCAAAGACGCGCTCCAACTGCGCCTGCACCTCCTCTTCTAACGCATTGACAACGTCTTTGTCAAAACGGCGCAGATTGACGCCCGGTGGGATGACGGCGAAACGGGTATCGTCGGCGGGATCGATGGCGCCACGATAGGCCGGATGTGCATATTGCTCGATCTGTTCTTGTTTGGTGCTGACGATGACCACACCGGCCCGATTCATGGCGATGCGCTCCGCCAGGATGCGTTGGGTGAAGTGGAAGCGCTGGTCAATCTCGGCGAGGTTATCGGGCCGAGGCGCCATCTTGTCCAGTTTTTGAGCGCCGAGAGAGTGTCCGGTGAAAGTAAAGGGGATTCCGGTCTGTCGCTCGATCAGGGCGCCGGTCAGTCCCCCGTCTGCGTAGTGCGTAGTGATGGCATCGGGTAGGCTTCCCTCTGCTTCGTAGAAACGCAGGATTCCGGGCGCCCATTCGGCTCCCAGATAGGGCCACAGTTCCTCCTTGCGCAGGAAGCCTGCCGGACCACAAGGGACGCGGACGATGCGAACCCGTTCCACGCCGTCATAGGCATCGAGAGCTCCGGCAAACTGCGGCCACTGTGGGTCCACGATCTGTCGCGTCACGATGTCCACGTCGTGTCCAAGCTCGGCCATGGCAATGGCGATTTCCTTCACGTACACAAGCTGCCCACCGAAGTCGGGATGTTGTGTCCAATAGCTGTCTCGAGGATCGAAATTGCCCTGTGGGTTTAGAAAGGCGATGCGCATAGGGAGTGTCCTGTGCCTGCAAAGTAAACGGTCACTTCACACGGGGCTGGTTGCCGCCAGCGATGGGTAGAGACGTTGGTAAATGGCGTAACTGCGCTGGTAGCGCTCGACACGGGTGGGATTGGGGACGATGACGTCATCCCGCCAGCGCACGACCTGGCGCACAGCGTCAACGGCGTCACGGTACAGACCGATGCCTATGCCTGCCAGCATCGCCGCGCCCACGGCCGCTGTTTCCACGGTCTCAGTGCGGTGAATCGGCTGATCGAAGATGTCGGCCTGTAGCTGAAGCCACAGCGGGTGCTGGGCGCCGCCGCCCGAGGCAACGACACGCCTGACACCCACCCCCAGGACAGTCATGAGATCGAGGGCCTGTCGCAGGGCAAAGACCACGCCTTCCATCACAGCCCGGACCACATGCTCGCGGCGGTGGCGCAACGACAGACCGACGAAGGCGGCGCGGGCCTGGGGGTCCATGTGTGGGGTCCGCTCTCCGGCCAGATGCGGCAAAAAGAAGAGCCCTTCTGCGCACGCAGGCGCCTGACTGGCCCAATCCGCCATTTGCTGGTGCGGCGCTCCGGCGAAGAAACAGTCGCGCAACCACGTGAGTGACAGGCCTGCGGCTAGAATGGCGCCCATGTGATACCAGAGCCCGGGGACAACGTGGTTGTACAGGTGCAGCCGTAGTCCGGCGTCAGGAGTGGGGACCGTCGCCGGCGCCAGCAACTGGCCGCCCGTCCCGATGGTGCAGGAGACGTCGCCGGATGCGAGGATGCCGTTGCCGAGCGCCTGGCAGGCCTGATCGCCGCCGCCGGCGATGACCGGCGTGCGCGCCGCCAGGCCCATTGCCGCCGCCGCTCCGGCCTGCAGATGGCCGGCGATGGCGCCTGAGGCCAGCACGGGGGGCAGCAGCGCCCGATCGATGCCAAAGGTCTCCAGGACGGGCGCAGACCATTGCCCGAGCGCCGGGTTGAAGAGGGCGGTGGAGCCAGCATCACTGGGCTCCGTAGCCGGCTCGCCCGTCAGCCGGTAGCGGACAAAATCCTTGGGCAGCAGCAGTTGCACCGTTTTTGCAGCTACCTCAGTCTCATACCGTCGCAGCCAGAGCCACGATGGCAGCATGAAACCGGTGTCAACAGGATTGCCGGTCCAGGCAGCCAGCTGCTCGCGGCCAACCGTGGTCAATACCTCCTGCACTTCGCGGAAGCTGCGCTGGTCCGCCCAGATGATGGCCGGTCGCAGGACGTTACCGGGCTCATCCAGGCAGACGACGCCGTGCATTTGACCGCTGATCGATAGGGCCGCGACCTGTTGGGGACGCGCCCCTGCAGCCGCCAGCGCCATCCGCGTGGCGCGGCATGTGGCCTGCACCCACGCTTCGGGATCCTGCTCGGCCCAGCCGGATTGGGGGGTGGCGATCGCATAGGACTCCGACATCACAGCCAGGCAGCGCCCGTCCTGAAGGATGAGCGCTGCCTTGACGCTGGAAGTACCTAGATCGATGCCGAGCAGCAATGGATGATCTAGCCCTTCACCGAGCCGGCCAGCAAGCCGCGCACGAAGTAGCGCTGGAGCGAGAAGAAGACGATCAGCGGCAGGATCACCGAGATGAAAGCGCCAGCGGTCAGCAGGTGCCAGTCGTTTCCGCGCGAGCCGACCATTTCGGCGATGCGCATCGTCAACACCTGCACGTCGGGCTTGCTGCCGATGAAGATCAGGGCCACCAGGTAGTCGTTCCACACCCAGAGAAACTGGAAGATGGCGAACGAAGCCAGGGCCGGAACCGACAGCGGCAGAATCAGCCGCACGAAGATGGTGAAGTGGGAGGCGCCGTCGATGAACGCTGACTCCAGAATGTCCCTGGGCAGCGTACTGATGTACCCAAAAAGCAGATACGTTGCCAGTGGCAGGCCGAACCCCGTATGCGCCAGCCAGACGCCCAGGAACGTGCCGTTGAGGTCCAGGTGGACATAGTCCTTAAGGATGGGCACCAGGGCAATCTGCAGCGGCACGACGAGAAGCGCCACGACCATGATGAAGAACACCCGGCGCCCTGGGAAGCGCATCCAGGCGAAGCCGTAGGCGGCGAAGGCAGCAATGAGGATCGGAATCAAGGTGGCCGGTATGGTGACGATCAGGCTGTTGAGGAAGGCGCCGACGAAGTTGTCGCCTGGCACAACTTGAACGCTTCCATCAGGCTGCCTGATCTGAAATTCCTTGCCTCCCAGCACCTGCTTGTAGTTGTCCAGGGTGAAGCCGAGGTTCATCGTCCACTTGTACTGCTGGACCCGGATGGTGCCGAGACGCTTGTTCCCGACCCAGATGATCCGTGTCTTGCCGTTAGAGGCTACCACGCCAACTTTGAACTCTTCGAACGTACCCTGGGCGTCGCGGATGGTCATGACGCCGTTGCGATCCAGGTCCGCCGGCACTTTGAACTCTTCCACCAGCTCCCACTCGCGGTGCGGGAAAACAGTCCACCAACCTGACGTCTGAATTTCGAAACGACTGCGAAAGGACGAGACCAACAGGCCAAGGGTGGGAATGGTCCAACCGAGGACCAACAACACCAGCAGACCGTTGACAAGGATATCTGGCCACACACTGCGCCGGGCGGCGCCTCGCGTCTTTGCACTCATCAGAAGGCCTCCCCCTCGCGGAATTGCTTCAGGTTGTAGACCATGACCGGGATGACGGTGATCAACAAGACGATGGCGATGGCGGAGCCATAGCCGGGGTTCTGGTTGGTGAAATTCTGTTGGTAGAACTGGGTGGCTATCACTTGCGTGTTGAACTGGCCACCGGTCATCACCTGGACAACGTCGAAGATTTTCAGGGTAAAGATAACGACCGTCGTCCCCACGGTGATGATCGTGGGCATGATATACGGAATCATGATCCGGAAGAACACCTGCAGTTCGGTGGCACCGTCCACGCGAGCGGCCTCCATCATCTCGCCGGGGATGCCCTTGATGGCGGCAGAGAACAACACCATGGCAAAGCCTGTCTGCAACCAGATCATCACCGCAATCAAGAACAGGTTGTTCCAGGGCTGAATGGCGGCGGACGCCTTCCAGGCAATAGGTAGGTTGCCGGTCAGACTCGTATAGACGGCGTTCAGCATGCCGACGTTCGGGTTCACGGCGTAGATCATGTTCCAGATCACGCCCGCACCCACCATGGAGATGGCCATAGGCAGAAAAATCAGCGCTTTGGCGAAGCGCTCGAAGCGACTGCGGTCGGCGAGCACGGCAATGAGCAGGCCGAAGACGACGCAGGCCGTGGCGCCGAAAATGATCCACATCAAGTTATTGCGGAACGCCGCGAACATCGTCCGGTCGGTGAAAACCGCCACGTAGTTTTTCAGACCGACAAAAACCTGGCCGTTGGCATCGAACAGGCTGATGTAGAAAGTTCGCACCGTAGGCAGGGCCAGGTACCAGATAAGGATGGCCACGGCTGGGCCGACGAAGACGTACGGCTGGATGCGCGTGCGCCACGGATCGCCTAATTTCTCGACCAGCCAGTTGGAAACCAGGTACAGGAGGGCGACGCCACCCACGCCCCAGATGATGGCGACGACAGCTATGATACCCTTCGGGGCCTTACTATCACGCAGGAAAACGAAGCCCAGATACAGGCCTACGAAGGTGACGAGCGGTACGAACAGCGAGATGGCAATGCGGACAATGGTGGTGACCAACCAGTCCAGTGGCCCGGCAGGTTTTGGCACCTGGGGCTCGAGCGTTGTTGACATGGCTCCGTTCCTCTGCCCCGAAGAGAGGGAGGGCAGGGTAGCAGGCGAACCCGCCTGACTACCCTGCTCTCCTAGGTTTAGATCCTGCTGGCGGTCAGCGCCGCTTCGAGCTTACTTGGCCGGCCAGGAGGCGTCGATCTCCTTGAGGACGGTGTCGAGGTCAGCGGTGCCCGAGAAGTAGTCGGTCATGCCCTTCCACTCGGAGCCGCTGCCCACTGCGCCCGGCATCAGGTCGGAGGCGTCGAAGCGCACGGCAGTCGCCTCATTGGCGATTGCAGCGATGCCGCGCTCGGTGTCGCTGCCGTACCACTCAAGCTGGCTGTCCTTGTGTGGCGACAGCGCCCCACCAGACGCCAACCAACCCTTCACGCCTTCTCCCGTCGAGAACAACTGCATCACTGCCGACACTTCCGGCCGGTCAGCGAAGGCAGCCATGATGTCCCCTGCCACCAGGAACGGCTTGCCGTACTGCGTGCCGATCGGCGGCAGATAGAAGAAGTCGTAGTCCACACCCGCCTTCGCCTCTTTCGGGAAGAAGGAGGTGATGAAGTTGCCCTGGCGATGCAGCCAGCACTTGGGCGGATTCTCGAACATCGGCGTCGGCGCATCACCAAAGAAGGTGCTCACGATCGCCGCCTTGCCACCGTAGACGTACTTGTCGTTGTTCCAGATCTCGGCGAAGGTCTCGATCGCCTTCTTCACCTCAGGCGAGTCAAACTTCAACTCCCCCTTGACCCACTTGTCGTAGTTCGCCAACGACGTCGTCCGCAGCATCATATCCTCGGCCCAGTCGGTCGCCGGCCAACCCGTCGCCGCACCGGACTCGATGCCGATGCACCACGGCGTGTCGCCGTCAGACGCAATCTGGTCCGTCAACGCCAGCAGCTCCTCCCAGGTGGTCGGTATCGCGTATCCGGCCTCGTCGAATGACTTCTTCGGATACCACACCAGACTCTTGCCGTTGAAACGCTGCCACACCCCGTACATCCCTGCCTTGCCGTCGGCGCCTGTCATCGTCGCCATGTCCAGCCAGCTCTGGATGTAGTTCTGCTTCAACCAGGCCTCGGGAACGATGTCCGTGACCGGCTTGACCTTGCCCTGCTGCACGAAGGTGTTCAACAACCCCGGCTGCGGGAAGTCCACGACGTCAGGAAGATCACCCGCCTGCGCCCGCACCGAAATCTCGGTCTCGAACTGCTTCGAACCCGCATACTGGATGTCGATGCCCGTCTTCTCCTCGAATTCCTTCATCGAGTTGTCAAACTTCACCGCATCCTCATCCGTAAACGGCCCCGTCATCGAAACCGTCGTCCCCTTGTACTTCCCAGCATACGCATCCGCCAGGAATGTCAACCCCGCCGCTCGCGCCGATTCCTCGCTCGCCCCCGCCGACTTGTCCTCAGGCGCCGCCGGCGCACCCGCGCCTGCTGCTTTGGCCGGCCAGGAGGCGTCGATCTCCTTGAGGACGGTGTCGAGGTCGGCGGTGCCCGAGAAGTAGTCGGTCATGCCCTTCCACTCGGAGCCGCTGCCCACTGCGCCCGGCATCAGGTCGGAGGCGTCGAAGCGCACGGCAGTCGCCTCATTGGCGATTGCAGCGATGCCGCGCTCGGTGTCGCTGCCGTACCACTCAAGCTGGCTGTCCTTGTGTGGCGACAGCGCCCCACCAGACGCCAACCAACCCTTCACGCCTTCTCCCGTCGAGAACAACTGCATCACTGCCGACACTTCCGGCCGGTCAGCGAAGGCAGCCATGATGTCCCCTGCCACCAGGAACGGCTTGCCGTACTGCGTGCCGATCGGCGGCAGATAGAAGAAGTCGTAGTCCACACCCGCCTTCGCCTCTTTCGGGAAGAAGGAGGTGATGAAGTTGCCCTGGCGATGCAGCCAGCACTTGGGCGGATTCTCGAACATCGGCGTCGGCGCATCACCAAAGAAGGTGCTCACGATCGCCGCCTTGCCACCGTAGACGTACTTGTCGTTGTTCCAGATCTCGGCGAAGGTCTCGATCGCCTTCTTCACCTCAGGCGAGTCAAACTTCAACTCCCCCTTGACCCACTTGTCGTAGTTCGCCAACGACGTCGTCCGCAGCATCATATCCTCGGCCCAGTCGGTCGCCGGCCAACCCGTCGCCGCACCGGACTCGATGCCGATGCACCACGGCGTGTCGCCGTCAGACGCAATCTGGTCCGTCAACGCCAGCAGCTCCTCCCAGGTGGTCGGTATCGCGTATCCGGCCTCGTCGAATGACTTCTTCGGATACCACACCAGACTCTTGCCGTTGAAACGCTGCCACACCCCGTACATCCCTGCCTTGCCGTCGGCGCCTGTCATCGTCGCCATGTCCAGCCAGCTCTGGATGTAGTTCTGCTTCAACCAGGCCTCGGGAACGATGTCCGTGACCGGCTTGACCTTGCCCTGCTGCACGAAGGTGTTCAACAACCCCGGCTGCGGGAAGTCCACGACGTCAGGAAGATCACCCGCCTGCGCCCGCACCGAAATCTCGGTCTCGAACTGCTTCGAACCCGCATACTGGATGTCGATGCCCGTCTTCTCCTCGAATTCCTTCATCGAGTTGTCAAACTTCACCGCATCCTCATCCGTAAACGGCCCCGTCATCGAAACCGTCGTCCCCTTGTACTTCCCAGCATACGCATCCGCCAGGAAGGTCAGCCCCGCTGCTCGCGCCGATTCCTCGGTCGCCCCTGCCGACCTGTCCTCCGCCATCGCTGGCGCTGCGGTCGGCTTCACCTCAGGGGCTTTGGTGGGTTCGGCAGCCTTGGTGGGCTCTGGAGCCTTGGTCGGCGCTTGCACCGGCGCCGCAGTGGGAGCGGGCGTAGCCCCACCACCGCAGGCGACCAGCAAGAGAGCTGTCATCACCAGGACAGCCAGCACAACAAAAGAACGCTTCATGGTTGTCTTCTCCTCGGAAGAGAGTGAACACGAGAGTTGAGAATTGGAGCCTGTTGGGAAAGCACGCACGCAATGGTGGAACGACTCACCTCCTTGATTAATGTCGCAACGGCGCCGGGAAACTGCCACAGATGTGGCGTCACCGGCTAGGCCGCGTCGAAAGATGCCAGAATGGGAGAGGATGCCTGTGCTTTCGCCGCTGGTGCGGCGAGGGGAGCCGTGGTCTGCCTGACGATCAGCCTGAGGTCGGGCCGGATCTCGCGTGGCGGCGCCTCAGGATGTTCGATGGCATCCAGCAGCAACTCCACCGCTTCCACCCCTGAGGCAAAAAGCGGTTGATGGACGGTAGTCAGGTGAAGGAACTCGGCCAGATCGATGTCGTCATACCCGATGACCGAGAGATCTTCAGGCACGCGCAGACCGCGTTCGCGCGCAGCCTGCATGACGCCAATTGCCTGCGTGTCGCTGGCGGCGAAGATCGCGGTCGGTGGCTCTGGCAGGTCGAGAAGCGCAAGGCCAGCCTCGCGGGCCTCGGGGACCCCGTGCTGGGACGTCACAGCATGGTACGCTGGCGGCGTCACTACATTCGCCTCGCGCAGCGCCCGTCGATAGCCCTGAAGCCGGTAGCGGCTGGCAACGAACCCAAAAGGACTTGCAGGCGAATCGCTCACAAAGCCAATGCGTCGATGTCCCAGGTCGAGCAGGTGCTGAGCGGCCAAATAACCGCCGGCGACATCGTCGATAACCACGCGGTTGAAGTCCAGGTGATAGCAGTCAAGAAGCACGGTGGGCACGCCCGTCTGCAGCCGTTTGGCCTCGACGTCGGTGGGCGCCAACGCCATGATCAGAAGTCCATCACAGCGATCGCGCCGCGCCAGGTCAATCAGGTAGCGGTCGCGCTGCTGCGTGGTCTCGACGTTGTAGACGACGACGTCATACGGGGTCTCAGCAAGGGCCGTCACCACGCCTCGCAAGCGCTCGATGAACGCAGGGCGTGTAAAAAAGGGAGCGACGACGGCAATGTTCAACGTCTTGCCCAAGGACAGACGCCGTGCACTGGGGTTCGGCGAAAAGTCAAGCTCGGCGATCGCCTGCTCAACGGCCTGGCGCGTCAAGTCGCTGACAGAGGGATGACTGTTGATCACCCTCGAGACGGTGCCGATGCCGACACCGGCTTTCCTGGCAACATCGCGAATCGTCACAGGCGGCATGACACTGACGGCGCGGGCAGCAAGGCCCTTGAAACCCTATGCAACAGTCGGCCAAAGGAGTCGTGGAAACGGTTCCAAGCGAAATCATAGCACATCCTGCGAAGATGTCAAGACCCCTTAATGCCTGCGCCAGAGCTCCTCGAGAGTCCCCAACAGTTCAGGCGCCGCTGCCAATCCCTCGTTCGCGACAGAGCTGCACAAGCGCTGTCTGGACGGCCTCCGGCGCTTGCATGCCATCGATTTCGACAAGCAGCCCTTTGGCGAAGTAGTAACCAATCAGAGGTGAGGTCTGCTTGTAGTACACATAGAGACGTTTCTTGACCGTCTCAGGCTTATCGTCGTCCCGCTGGTACAGTTCGCCTCCGTCCAGGTCACAAACGTCCTCAACCTTTGGAGGGCTGAAATCGACGTGATAGACCGCTCCACAGGTGCGGCATACACGGCGTCCGGTGATGCGACGCATCACCTCGTCATCGCACACCTCCAGCAGCGGCACCAGACTGACGCCGCCGTGCCCGGCCAGCATCTTCTCCATGGCGACCGTCTGGGCGAGGTTGCGAGGGAAACCGTCAAAGAGTGCCCCGCCGTCGCAATCAGGCAGGGTCAGGCGCTCCTCAACCATGTCGACGGTAACTTCGTCAGGAACCAGCTCCCCGCGATCAATGAAAGTCTTGGCAAGGAGACCCAGCTTTGTGCCATTCTTTAGGTTGTAGCGGAACAAGTCACCCGTGGAAATGTGAGGAATGCCCAGCTTCTCGCCGAGCACGCGCGCCTGGGTACCTTTGCCCGAACCAGGGGCGCCGAGAAAAACCATGAATGTGCGCTCATCAGAAGCCATGGCGTCGTCTCCTCATAGCGGCGCTGAGAGCGCCACGATTCATTCCAAAAAGTGACAGGAACAGCGATTACAATTAGTCTGACCTTACCACGCTTGTCGCGCTGCGTCAAGCTTGGCAGCAAGCGGTTGGGGGATCAGTAGTCATTGACTACACGAAGTACTTTCTTGACTTCATCTTGCCGTTCACCTGCTCCCCATACTGGAACCGGTGGTTTCGTGCTAAGATTGTGATATTCCTCCCGTATGGCCCTCACCGATACTGTTGCGCCTCGTACCATGACGCTTTCACTCGACCCCGCTTTCCATCGATCCATCGGATTCGCTGCTGAAGTCGACCCCGTCGACGCCGTCGATCCTGTCGACGCAGTTTCCGGTGAGGCTCCGCAGCCCCAGGAGGCCAATCATACGCCTGGCCCCGCGCCTTCGGAGCTGCCTTTGTTGCCATTGCGCGGCGTGGTGCTCTACCCCTTGATGTGGCTGCCGATCACCGTCGGACAGCCGCGGTCTCGCCGCTTGCTGGACGATCTCA
Organism: uncultured Caldilineales bacterium; assembly: GCA_964535455.1. Lineage (GTDB taxonomy): Bacteria > Chloroflexota > Anaerolineae > J102 > J102 > SSF26. Next base: position 1,377 of record CAZHTZ010000013.1, on the reverse strand, counting down.
GCGGCCGTCGCCAGCGCCACCTCCTCCTGGCCGCCAGTCGTGATCCCGATATCGAAGAACCGGGCGCGACCGATATCTTTCCGGTCGGTGTGATGGCGCAGGTTCAGCGCCTGATGCGGCTGCCGGACGGCAACCTGCGCGTCATCATCCAGGGTATTGAGCGTGTACGGATCACGGCGTTCACCGCCTCCGAGCCCTACCTTCAGGCGCGTTTCACCTTGCTGCCTGACCGTACGACCAACGACGCCGCGGAGCAGGCACTGGCGCGAACCAGCCAGGATCTCTTTGCCAGCCTCGTGGCATTGTCACCGCAACTGCCCAGCGAGATGGAATCGGCCGTGCGCAATGCGGCTGACAGCCGCCAACTGACCTATCTCATCGCCTCAAGCGCCGGCTTCAAACTCGACGATGCCCAGGGCATCCTCGAGGCCGATCCGTTGGCCGACAAACTCCTGCGTCTGAATACCTTGCTCCAGGCGGAAGTCGATGCCCGCGAGCTGGCGCAGAAGATCCAGCAGGAAGCGCAGGGGGAGATGCAGAAGGCCCAGCGCGACTTCTACCTGCGCAAACAGATGGAGGCCATTCAACGAGAGTTGGGCGAGGGCGACGGTCAGGTGGCGCAGCTGGCCGAGCTGGAGCAGCGCATCGTCGCCACAGGCATGACCGCAGAGGCCCAGAAAGAAGCGCTGCGCGAGCTCGACCGTATGCGCCGGATGCCCATCCAGGCGGCAGAGTATTCGGTGATCAAGACGTATCTGGATTGGCTGGTGTCACTCCCCTGGCAGCAGCGCACCGAAGACGACCTGGATGTCATTCACGCCCGACAGGTGCTTGATGAAGACCATTTCGGCCTGGAAGATATCAAGGACCGCATCGTCGAATTCCTGGCCGTACGCAAGCTCAGGCAAGATCGCAAAGACGAGCGCGACTCCACCCCCATCGATGCCATCCGTCGCGAACGTGAGGGCGTAATCCTCTGTTTCGTCGGTCCTCCAGGTGTAGGCAAAACCAGCCTGGGACTCAGCATCGCCCGGGCAATGGATCGCAGGTTCGTGCGCCTGGCCCTGGGCGGCGTCCGCGATGAGGCCGAGATTCGCGGCTTCCGGCGGACCTACGTCGGTTCCACTCCTGGACGCATCATGCAGTCGCTGCGCCGCGTCGAATCCCGCAACCCGGTTTTCATGCTTGATGAGGTCGACAAGCTGGGGCAGGACTTTCGGGGCGACCCCGCCAGCGCTCTACTCGAGGTTCTGGACCCGGAACAAAACGCTGAGTTTCGAGATCACTACCTGGATGTGCCGTTCGACCTGTCCGAAGGCCTTTTCATCACCACGGCCAACTGACTTCACCCCATTCCCGGACCGCTGCGTGACCGGG
>CAZHTZ010000012.1:0-36706 GCA_964535455.1 uncultured Caldilineales bacterium | reverse complement strand
GTCCTCCGTCCTCTGTCCTCTGTCCTCCGTCCTCTGTCCTCCGTCCTCTGTCCTCTGTTTTCTGAGTACTGACCCATGTCTATCCTCCAATCCATCATCCTTGGCATCGTCCAGGGCCTGACCGAGTTCCTCCCTGTTAGTTCCTCTGCACACCTGGTGCTCGTTCCCTGGTGGTTGGGCTGGCCCGAACCCAGTCTGGCCTTCGACACGCTTCTGCACTGGGGCACGCTGCTGGCCGTGGTCGGCTTTTTCTGGCGCGACTGGGTCGATATGTTCGCAGCTGTGGTGAACCGGCTGAGGGGACGACCCGATCCAGAGGGACGTGACCGGCTTCTGCTTATGATCGCCGTGGCCACCGTGCCTGCCGCTCTAGCTGGCTACCTGCTCAAAGACTTCTTCGAGTCCATGTTCGCTGCGCCAGGTGTGGTTGGCTTTTTCCTTATTGTCACGGGCCTTCTATTGGTGCTGGCCGAGCGCTGGCCCCGCGGACACAAGCCTCTGTTGGGCGTCACCTTCGTGGATTCGCTCGTGGTGGGCTTGATGCAAGCGGTCGCCATTCTGCCCGGGATCAGCCGCAGCGGCAGCACGATGTCGGCCGGCATGATGCGCGGGTTCGACCGCACGACGGCGGCGCGGTTCTCATTCCTGATGAGTGCGCCTATCATTTTCGGCGCCGGACTCATACAGCTCCCTGACATGGTCAGGCAGGGCGCCAGCGGCAGCGCCCTGGCGCTGGTCCTGGGTTTCCTTGCGGCTGCGATCACGGGATTCCTGACCATCCGCTTCCTGCTGCGCTACTTGCAGAGCAACACCTTCTATCCGTTTGTCGTCTACGTCTGGGTCGTCGGCGTCGCCACCCTACTGCGGGCATTCCTGGTCGCCTGAGGCCCTTTCGTGAAGCCTGCACTTGCCCTGTGGCTGGTCATCGCTGGCCTCCTCGCCGCCTGCGCTGCCGCCCCGCCACCCCCCACACCCACACCTGTGCCGTTACAGGGTGGTGGCAGCGCTCCGGTGGCGACGCTTTGGCCAGAGATGGCGACGAGCTTCAGCGCCGGTCGCCCTGCGCTTGACCTGAGCTTCGAAGCGCTGCCCAGCAGTTTGGCGGTGGAGGATGTGGCGGCAGGCAACATGGACTTTGCTTTCAGCACTGACCCGGCGGCGCCAGGTCATCATCCAGAACTTGCCTACACCCCCATCGCCTACGATGCCATCGCCATGATTGCCCATCCCGATAATGCACCTGAGGTGCTTACCCTGGTGCAGGCGCGCGACTTGTTTACCGGCTACGTCCAGGACTGGTCGGCGTACGGTCTCTCACCGCAACAGGTGCTTCTTGTCGCCGGCGAGGAGGGCGACGGCGCTCGCGCCACTTTCGATACAACCGTTCTCGGCGACCAGCCGCTCGCCCGCACGGCCCTCCTCCTGCCCGATGACGACGCTGTTGTCGCCTACGTGGCCTCGCATCCTGGCGCCATCGGCTATGCCAGCAAGGCGGCGCTCAAAGCGGGCGTCGAGGCCATCCCCATCGAAGACCTTGCGCCCGGCCAGGATGGCTACCCGCTTGTGCAGGCAATCGACCTCGTGTTACCGGCAAAGCCCGACCCCAACGCTTTGGCGCTCCGTGAATGGCTCCTCTCTCCCGCCGGACAGAAGCTCCTGTCCACGCGCTTCAGTCCACTCCCGCGCTGACGCCGTTTTCCATGACATGACAATCGCCCTCTCGACGATGTGGATGCAGAACCGGGCCACCCACGTAACTGCCTGGTACGAGCAGGTGCGCCCCCTCGGTTTCGAGCGCGTCGAGCTCAGCCATATCATTACCCCCGCCATGATACATGGCGTAGTTCCCGGACACCTGCCGGTCAGCAGCGTCCATTTTCCGGCCCCGACGGCGCCCCATCCGTCCGTACCGCGACCTGCCGACGACCTGCTCAGCAGCCCGGACGACGACCTGCGCGCCTGGGCTGTAGAACAGGGACGCAGGAGCATCGATCTGGCGGTCAGCCTTGGCGCTGAGGCTGTGTGCATCCATGCGGGCCGCGCCGACATGCCCGGCCGTTACGAATGGGTGGTGCAGCAGCGCTACCTGGGTGGGGCCTTCGGCAAACCGTTGTATCGCGAGGCCCTTGACACGGTATTGGCAGCCCGAGCCGCTGCCGTCGAGCCTTACTTCAGCGCCGTGCGGCGGTCGTTGGGCGAGCTCGCGCGCTTCGCCGAAACCACAGGCGTGCGCCTGGGCATCGAGACCAGGCTGCAAATCAGCGAAATCCCCAGCCTGGCGGAAGCCCGAACGCTTCTGGAAGAGCACGATCCTGCCGTCCTCGGTCTTTGGCTCGACACCGGCCATGTCCAGGTGCAAGCGCACCTCGGCATGCCGGCGCTCAGTGACTGGCTGGCCGCTTGTGGGCCGCGGGTCGTCGGCGTCCACCTCCACGACACGCGCGGTTTGCGCGACCATGTTCTACCCGGCATGGGCGCCGTCGACTTTGCCCTCGTCGCTGCGCACCTACCTGCCCACGCCGTGCGTGTTTGCGAATTCGATTGGTACTTCACCCCCGACGAAATCCTCGCCGCCCGACAGTATTTCGCCCACCTGGGTCTTTCGTGAAAGCAGGTGGCGGGTGAGGGGTCACGGGTAACGATCGCAAAGATCACGACTCGCAACCCCCCACCCGCAACCCGCATCTCGTCTCTCTCCTCACGCAACCCCTCACCCACCACCCGCACCCCTCCTCTCGCCTCTCTCATGTCACGCATCATTATCGCCGGCGGCGGCATCATCGGTGTCGCCAGCGCCTATTTCCTGGCTCGTGCCGGGTTCCGGGTCGTGGTGCTGGAACACGGCAGCACGCTGGGCGGCCTTTCGACGGCGGCTTCCCTGCAGGCCGTTCGCGGCCAGTTCAACGACCCGGTCAATATTGCCTGCATGGTGGAAAGCATCGAATTCTACGAGCAGTTCGCCGAGCGGCTCGACCTGCCGGGGCACGACATCGGCTTCCGCCAACAAGGCTACCTCTTCGTCACGAGCGAGACGTCGGAGGCGCCACAACTGGCGCAGCGCGTTGCCTTCCAGCACACGCAGGGTCTCAACGATGTCGAGTATCTGGAACAAGACGAGCTGCAGCGGCGCTTCCCCTACCTGGCCCCTACAGCGTTGGCGGCCACCTTCCGCCAGCGTGACGGTTGGCTTTCGGCGCACGAAGCCCTTTTGGGATTCCGGCAGGCAGCAAGACGACTTGGCGCCGAGTTTCGTTTGCAGACGCCGGTGGTGGGGTTCATGCGATATGGCGACCATGTCACCGGCGTGATCACCCCAAATGGGAACCTGGAGGCCGAAGCCGTCGTCATTGCAACAGGCCCGTTCTCCGGCCTGTCGGCGCAGGCAGCAGGCATCGATTTGCCGGTGTCGCCGGTGCGCCGCCATCGCCTCGTCATCGGCGAACATGCACTCATTCCCGGATGGTCGCCGATGACCATCGACCACGATACAGGCGCGCACTGGCGCCCTGAAGGACCCGGCGCCGCCCTCGCCTGGGCGGAGCCTGAGTCACCCTCCCCACCAAGCTTTGACGTCAGGCCCGACCCGGGCTTCCCCTTCCGCGTTCTCGAAGGCGTCTGCCGCTTGAACCCCTTCTGGGAAGACGTCGCCGGCAGCCTGCCCCGCAGTCAGGTCTTCCTCCACGCCGGACAGTATGCCGAGACACCCGATCACAACCCGCTCGTGGGCCCGGCGCCGGGTCTGCCCGGTCTCTGGATCAACAGCGGTTACGGCGGTCACGGCGTCATGATGACGCCTGCCGGCGCCCGGCTCCTCGCCGATCTGATGAGCGGCAGGCGGTCCCCCAGCGACAATCCCTTCCCTCTGGACCGTCCTTCGCTGGCTACGGGCGGGCAGGAACACATGGTCATTTGAGCATGAATAGCGATCCCTCGTCCACACAAAGCGACCGCGGTCCTAATCCGATACTGTCCGGCCTGGGCGCAGGTCTTCTCCTATTCTCGCTCATGTTATGTACAGTTCTCCTTTTCATAGCGCCCGCGGCCGGACGGCTCTGGAACATTGCGCCCGCGCCCGAGCGCAGCTGGACGCCTCCGGCCCCCGCCGCCGTGCCAACCGCCGCCGCGCAGCTTGAGGCAGCGCCGACACCGGCCGTGCAAGCACCCGCCACGACCGTGCCCACCTCCGCCTACCCCGCTCCCGCCGGTCCTCACCTCTTCAAGGATGGAGACCGCGCCGTCAATGCCGCCGATGTTCCGGTCAACCTGCGACGGACTCCCGGCTACCTCAACAAGCCCGCCAGCGATCGCCTGACCCTGGTGCCGGCAGGAGCGACGCTGACCATTATCGCTGGTCCTGCACTCGTCGACGGCCTGACCTGGTGGACGGTGAGGTGGCAGGATCAGGAAGGCTGGATGGCGGAAAAACGAGCGAGCGGGGGGCCTATTCTGGCTCCCGCTCGCTAGCTAGAAAATGGGTCTGTCTATTGGGGCGTCGCCAATGGCGACACCGGCGACTGGAACGGCGTTGCCGCGCTCTGTTGTTCCTGCTTCTGTGCAGGTTGGAAGTTCTGCTGCTCCGACTGTGTGGGGGCGACCGTGGGCTCCTTATCGCCCTTGTCGCGGCAGCCTGCTAGCGCCAGCATCAGAGCCAGAAGCCCTATGGCCAGGAAGACTCGCATCGAGTTGCCTTTCAAGCGTCAAACCTCCGAGAGAAAATACCCACACTTGCATTCGCGGTGGGGATGGTTGAGATTAACACAGTGCTCAGGCTGCTGACAAAGTGGGGGTAGGACAGGAACGCCTTCTGCCTCAGGTGCGCCGAAACCGTCAGGAGGTGGCCTTCGACCAGTTCTGGTCGAGCTTGTACAGGCGCTGACGCAGTTGCGCCACCTCACGCTCGAGGCCAGGCCCGGTTTCCGTCAATGCCAGTCGCCGTTTTGAAAAGGCTAGTTCGGTGGCAGTATGGCGCAGGTCCGCTTCGAGTCGCGCCGTGCGCAAGCTCCTTCCCTGCAACTGCCCCAGCCAGGCGGCCCAGCGCGGGGCTGTCGTCTGCGCCAGGTGGTAGCCTTCGGGACTAAGGACACCGGGAACCTCATCGGCAAGGTAACGAACGATGCACTCTCGTTCTCGCCGCCAGGACAAGGTGACGATGACCAGGATGAGGGCGAGTCCGCCCCAATTGAGAAGCACGCTCACCGCCACGAAAGGTGAGAAGCGCGCCGCTTCCAACGCACTCAGGTTGTGCAGCGCGTGGGCCAACATGGCAACCATAAGGCCTGCCGCCAGGACGAACCAGCGCTGTATCCCGTCAAACCGCAGGAAAGCAAGGGCAGCCGCAGCGCCCACCAGCGCCGAATACCAGGCGTGGTTGAGGCCGAAGACGACGCTTCGCATCGCCGTGACCATCAGGAACTGGGGGCGGCTGTCCTGCATCGCCGACTGTAGGAAATAGAGGAAGTTTTCGGTCAGAGCGAAACCGATCCCCACCAGCGCGCCGTAGATGACGCCATCCAGAAGGGAATCCACTTCGCGCGCAAAGAACAGAACGACAGCCAACACGGCCAAACCCTTGACAAGCTCCTCCACGGTGGGCGCCACCACAACAGTCTGCACGAAATCACCGCCTGCGCCGGGAACCAGGCTCGCCAGAGGCCGCTGAATCACCAGGGCCGCCAACACGGCCAACAAAACGGCCGGCACCGCGCCCCATAAGAACATGGTGACCAGAAGCCACGCCGGCTCGCGCTCATAGCGGTCGCTCCACCAGATCAAGTAGAGGTAGATGAGCGTGGGGACGACGGCAGCCGTCAGAGAAATCAGCAGAACGGAACTCACCGGAACAACGCCGCCAGGCGTTTGTAGCGCTTCGCGAACTGTGAATAGAACCGCACATGACCGCCGCTCAGCCGCCCATCGATGGTCGCCTGAGCGAGACTGCTCCGGAAACTTCCGGCATCATGAAAGGGGGGCATGACCATGATCGCCGTGCCGATCTCGCGAGCGGAATGGGCATCGCTGCCTGCCGTGCCCAACTTTCCGCGCTCTGCTGCCAGACGTTTGGCAGCCTCGTTGTCGGCCGGACGCAGGCTGCGAGCATTGAAGACCTCCAGAGCATCGATCTGATCGATGATCGTGAGCACGTTCTCCAGCCCCATGGCCGAGCTGCCACGCAGTGTGTCGAGCGGGTGGGGGATACTGATGACGGCGCCCTGGCGGCGCAACCGGGCGATAGTCTCTTCGGGCGTCAGCCCCTTAGGAATCTCCTCGGTCACAAACCAGGCGATCACTTCTCCTTTGGTGGTCTTGATCTCCTCCCCGACAATCACCAGATCAGGAGCCAGGCGCTGTACTGCCAGCGCGCCGGCGATATTGTTGTGCTCTGTAATGGCAATGCGGTCGATGCGACGTGCGCGGCAGGCCGCCACAATGGCCTCCGGCTTCGCGAGAGAATCGGGCGAAGCGACCGTATGGCAATGAAGCTCAACCCGCCAGAGTGACTCAGGCATACTCAGGCACAGGGGGCGTGGGCTGGTCCGACAGTTCCAGTTCCAGATCGGCGTCGATATCGAGCTGGCGCAGCAGGATCACCAGCGCCACCAAACCAATGGTCACGCCAAACCACAGCGTGAAGAAGCGGATGATGAGGGTTGCTGCAACCGTGAGGCCGGAGGGGAGGGACAGCAGCGTCTGCATGAGACCGGTGAGGGAAAGGTCGGCAGCACCCAAGCCGCCGGGCAGGAAGCTGACCGCGCCCACCAGGGTGGCAACCGCCATGGTGAACACCGCCACCATCAAGGTATAGACGCCGCCTTCGACGCCCAGGGCCAGCAGCGTCAGATAAAGCGCTGCGCATTCAGAGCCCCAGGAGATCACACCCAAACCCACGGCAAAGACCAGTCGCTTGAGGGCGAAGATGTCAAAGGTACTCTCATAGGCTGTACGCAGTTGCGGTTCGAATCTGCCCACACTCGGAAGTCGCCGCCACAGGGTGAGGTATTTCTCGACCAGCCATCGCCAGCGCGACAGCAATACAAAAGCCAGCATCGCCGCGGCCACGACAGCCAGTCCCCAGAAGAGAGGCCCGCTCGTGCCTAAGGCAATGATGCCGGCAGTGGCCAAAACGAACATCGCCAGGCCATCTGTGACCCGCTCGGCAAGCACAATGGGGGCCGTGACCGACATCGGGGCGCCGTTGCTGCGCTTGACGAAGTAGACCTTTAGCAATTCGCCTACTTTGCCGGGGGTCAGCACCATCGGAAACGCCGAAACGAAGATGAGCAGGCTCCGCCGCCACGGCAGCGACGCCTTCACGACGCCCAAATAGAACTGCCACTTCAAGAAGCGCAGACCGTAGTTGACGACGGTCAGTCCAAGAATCAGCGGGGCGTAGCGCCAGGCAAAGCCCGCCAGGTGCGCTCCTACCTCACGGACGTCACCGTAGAAGGCGAGTGCAGCGAGGACAGCGACACCCAGGAGCACGGACCAGACCAGTTTGCGACGGATATCGCGCAGGCGCATAGAGGAGAAGGCTACTCGTCCTCTTCTTCCTTGCGATCCCGCTTGCTCGTCTCGATGATGGTCTGGGCCAAGTGGGCGGGAACGGCCTGATAGCGGAGGAACTCGATGCTATAGACGCCGCGGCCCTGCGACATCGAGCGCAAGTCGTTGGCGTAGCGAAGCAACTCGGCGTAGGGCACCTCAGCCGTAATGATGCTCTTGCCACGGCTGCTGTCCATGCCCTGCACGTGCGCGCGGCGCGTGTTCAGGTCGCCGAGGATGTCACCCATGTTGGATTCGGGCACGGTGATGTCAACCCGATAGATCGGCTCCAGGAAGACCGGGCCGGCCTCCAGAAACGCCTTCTTGAACGCCTCGCGTCCGGCAACCTGGAAGGCGATGTCCTTCGAGTCAACCGGATGCTCCTTCCCGTCGAACACGGCCACCCTCACGTCCACAACCGGGTAGCCTGCCAACACACCGTTGTCCATCACCGAGCGCACGCCCTTTTCGATCGAGGGTCCATAACTGGTGGATACAGCGCCACCAAACACCTCCCAGACGTAAGTCAGGCCGGTGCCTTCCGCACCGGGCTCGACCCGCAGGTGCACCTCGCCAAATTGGCCGGCGCCGCCCGTCTGCTTCTTGTGGCGGTGCATGGCCGAGGCGGTGCGCGAAACCGTCTCGCGGTAGGGTACTTTGGGAGTCTCGGTCGTCACATTGACGCCGAATTTCTGCTTCATGCGGTTGACGGCAATGGTCATGTGCACATCGCCCATGCCCGCCAGGATGATCTGCCGGGTGCTGGGGTCGCTGTGCCAACTCAGGGTAGGGTCTTCCTCGACCAGGCGATTGAGTGAGGTGCTGATCTTGGCGGCGTCGGCCTGCGTGGCCGGGCTGATAGCCACGGAGTAGAGAGGGTTCGGAAACTGCGGGCCAGGAATGATCAGGTGACTACCTTTGTCGGCCAGGGTGTCGCCGGTTGCGGTGACGCTCAGCTTGGCGGCCGCAGCGATGTCGCCGTAGCTCGCAGACTCGACTGGCAACTGTTCCTTGCCACGCAGCGAGAAGATCTGACCCATGCGCTCGTCAGTGTTTTTCTGCTCGTTGTGCAGGCGGGCATCTGTCGGCAAGGTGCCACTGAAGACGCGGAACAGCGTGATACGACCGACAAAAGGATCGGCAATGGTCTTAAAGACCAGGGCCGCCACGGGGCCGCTGCCGTTGTTGGCCAGTGTGATTTCGGCGTCTTTCTGCAAAGCTTTGTAGGGCCCGGCCTCGACTGGCGAAGGCACCATGGCCATGATGGCATTCATGGCAGCATGCACACCGAGCTCGTTGGTGGCGCAGCCGCAAAGCACAGGCACGACGCTTCCTGCACGGATCGCCGCCATCAAACCGCCCAAGACCTCTGCTGCGCTCAGAGACTCGCCTTCCAGGTATTTCATCAACAGCTCGTCGTTGCTCTCAGCCGCCACTTCCACGATGGCGGTCATCGCTTCCTCGACCGCATCGGCCATGTGGGCCGGAACATCGCTGCCTTTGCCGTCTTTACCCAGATAGGCTTTTCTCTCGATCACGGAAATGACGCCCTTGAAGCCAGACTCGGCGCCCACTGGCAACATGACAGGCACAAAGCGGCCGGTCAGCGCCTCGCCCACGGATTCAAGCGCCCGCTCGAAGCTGGCATTGTCCCGGTCCATCTTGTTGATGAACACGAAACGCGGCTTGCCTGCCTGTTCCAGGTACTGCCAGGCCAGCTCGGTGCCCACTTCCACGCCTGCGACCGCGTCCACCACCACGATGCCGGCCTCGGCGACGTGTACAGCGCCCAGCACCTCGCCCATGAAGTCGGGGTAGCCGGGTGTGTCGAGCACGTTGATCTTGTGACCCTGCCATTCGCAGGGTATCAGGCTGGCGCTGATCGATTGCTTACGCCTGATTTCATCCTCATCCCAGTCGGCGGCTGTCGTGCCGTCTTCCACACGGCCCAGGCGGTTGGTCCCGCCCGTTGCGTGCAGCATGGCTTCCGAGAGAGAAGTCTTTCCAGACCCGCTATGACCCAACAAAGCCACGTTGCGGATCTTGTCGCTGGTGTAAACCTTCATCCGTCCTCCGAATTGAGGTCAGAAACTCCACCGTGGGCGGCCCCACGACAGAGGGTCATGAGATGGTTGCGGGCGCATTTGCGGGCGCAAAAGGCCCAAAAAGGACCGCCTGCCCGGCGGCAAACGCCAGGGACCGGCGGCCAATCTTGCAAGTTTAGACCAATTGGCGCAAAGCTGTCAAAGACGATCAGGCCTGGTATACAGGCGCTCCGGTGTAGCGCCGGAACTGGGTCAACGGCTGCCCTAGCACCTGCTCAAGCGCCTGCTCAAACCCTGCCACCACCTGTCCTTCGTCCACTGTGAGCATCCGCCGGTCACGCATCAGCCACCGGCCTGCTACCATGACATCGCACACGTCGGCAGGCTCGGTGCACCACACCAGTGCAGCAATGATGTCGTGCAGCGGCCGGAAGTGCGTCGCGGTCGTATCCACCACAATCAGATCGGCGGCATAGCCCGGCGCCAGTACCCCTGCCTTCCGGAAGCCCAGCGCCCGGGCGCCGTTTCCCGCCGCCATCTGTAAGGGCATCGCACCCCCCAACAGCGTGGCGTCGCCATGCGCCTGTCGCTGTGTGAGTACGGCCAATCGCGCCTCGCGCCACAGGTTCAGAGCGGTGCTGCTCCCGGCGCCGTCGGTGCCGAGCGCCACGTTGATGCCGCGTTCCATCATGTCCGGCACACGGGCGACACCCATCGCATATTTGAGGTGCGTGCTGGGGCACTGCACGACGTTGACGTCCTTCTGCGCCAGAGTGTCGAGATCCCAATCGTTGGCATGGATGGCATGGGCGACGATGGTGTGGGTCTCAAACAAGCCGCGGTGGGAGAGCAGCTCGATAGGCGACATGTCGAAGGTGGCGATGGACTGTTGCACCTGCTCCGCTGTCTCAGAAGCGTGGATGTGGACACCAATGCCCTCACGAACGGCCACGGCAGCCGTACGGGCAAGAAAGCTGTCGGGGCACTGGTAGGGCGAGTGCGGACCGAGGGAGGCGGTCAGGCGACCGTCGGCGGCGCCTTCGGTGCGCCGCACAAACTCAACCGTCAAGGGAATGGTGGTGCCCACTTCCTCTTCTGCGGACGACCCGAACACCGCCCAGGCCAGGTTGGCCCGCACCCCAGTTTCCGTCACGGCCTGCGCCACCCGGTCCATGTGAAAGTAGTGATCGCCAAAGCCCACCACGCCACCCCGGATCATCTCGACAATGGCCAGCATCGTGCCCCAGTACACGATCTCAGGCGTCAGCGCCGATTCCAGCCGCCAGATCCGCTCGTTGAACCAGCGGTCGAGCGGCAGGTCTTCGGCATAGCCGCGGGCAAAGGTCATGGCGGCGTGCGTGTGTGCGTTATACAGCCCAGGCATCACGACGCGGCCGCCCACGTCCAGACGCTCGTCTGTCGCCATGTTCGCCGCTCCCGGTCCGATGGCAGCAATGCTGTCGCCGTCCATGAGAATGGCGGCATCGTGGTAGATGCTGTTCGTTTCATCGAGGGTGACGACGGTAGCGTTTTCAATGAGGATGCGTGTCATGGGCGCCTACTTTTGTGTTGCGGCAAGTCGTTCCAGCAAGTCATCAACTCCAAGACCCCTTGCCTGCTGTCGCATATACACCCAGTCAAGCCTGTCACCCTGAACCCTGACAATCCCCAAGACATCTTGCCATTGTCGCTCTGAGGTCTCTCCTCCGAGTCGATACCACTCCAACTTGGCAAGTATCGTGTCCTCAGCACCCATCACAAAAGCCGTGCGATCGGGATCCTCGGCTACCACGCGCAGGCGACGGTTGGCAAGCTGGGCGCGGTCGAAGGGACGGGACTTGGGGACGAAAATGTCCACCTTGAACATCGTTCTGAGGTGAATAAGGTTGAAGCTGCTGCGCCGGCTGATGGCATCTCGGATGGCTCCTTCATCCACGTAGAACTCGTTTCTTAATGCCTGCACAAAGGGCTGCGCGTGAGACGGCTGCAAAGCGGCGATGATATCGCTATCGATCGTGGTTCTCGAGAAACCATGCCAGGCGCTGGCAAGCGAACCCCCGATGGCATACGGAACGCCCAATTCATCCAGGACATCGATGACCAGCAACGTCACTGCTACCGGTTCAGTCGCCATGGTGAGTCGCCCCTGTGGCCATCGGTCCGTAGGCTTTCGCGGCCAGGTCCTCGCCAAGCAGCATGCCGGCCAGGCGGCGACGAAGCTCCTCTTCGCTGGCCTGAGGATGCCGTTCGCGCAGCCCGCCCAAGGTGAACAGTTTGGCAGTGGCAAAAAGTTCGCCCACCATCTCCAGCTTCCGCCAGCCAGGCGCCTGCCGGAACAACTCGATGAGCACCGCTTCGGCTTCAGGGCTTGTGTCCGAGAACATCCTGGTCATGTCCCCTACTTTACCACCGAAAAGACAGGGGGCGCAATCGTTCAGTTTGACGTCAGCCTGTACCTATGATAAACGTGCGACAACGCTTCCGAATTGCCCATCTGCACCAAGAGGAGACCTCCATGCCAGAGCCGACCAAATACCTCCTGTCCGAGTCTGACATTCCTCAGGCCTGGTACAACATCCAGGCGGACCTGCCCACTCCACCCCCGCCGGTGCTCCACCCCGGCACCTTGCAACCCATCGGCCCCGCCGACCTCGCTCCTCTGTTTCCGATGGCGCTCATCATGCAGGAGGTGAGCCAGGAACGCTGGATCGAAATCCCCGAGCCGGTGCGTGACATTTACCGCCTGTGGCGTCCCACGCCCATGTATCGCGCCTGGCGGCTTGAGCGCTATCTGGACACGCCGGCCCACATCTACTACAAGTATGAGGGCGTCTCTCCCGCCGGATCGCACAAGCCCAATACTGCCGTTCCGCAGGCTTTCTACAACAAGGAAGAAGGCGTCAAAGCTCTGACCACGGAGACAGGCGCCGGGCAATGGGGTAGCGCGCTGGCCATGGCCTGCAACGCCTTCGGCATGGGCTGCGAGGTCTTCATGGTCAAGGTTTCCTACGAGCAAAAGCCTTACCGCCGCAGTATGATGCAGACGTGGGGCGCCCGAGTCTACGCCAGCCCGACTGACCAGACCAACGCTGGTCGCGGTATTCTGGCGCAGGACCCGGAGTCACCCGGCTCGTTGGGCATCGCCATTTCTGAGGCAGTCGAAGCGGCAGCCACCAGCGGCGGGACCAAGAAATACGCACTCGGCTCGGTGCTCAACCACGTGCTCATGCACCAGACGGTGGTCGGCCAGGAAACCCTCAAGCAGATGGAGATGGCCGGCGAGTATCCCGACATCGTCATCGCCTGCGTGGGCGGCGGCTCGAATTTCGGCGGGTTCACTTTCCCCTTCATACGGGAAAAACTGGTCAACGGCAGGACCACCCGCATCATCGCCGTCGAGCCGACTGCCGCGCCCAGCCTGACCAAGGGCAGGTACGTCTACGACTTCGGGGACACCGCCAAGATTGCCCCGGTGGTGAAAATGTACACCCTGGGCCACTCCTTCATCCCTGCGCCCATCCACGCTGGCGGTCTGCGCTACCACGGGATGGCGCCGCTCGTTTGCCATTTGTACGACCTGGGCCTGATCGAGGCCATCGCCGTGGCGCAGAACCCGATCTTCGAAGCTGCTGTCACCTTCGCCCGCACCGAGGGCATTGTGCCGGCCCCCGAACCGTCGCACGCCATCCGCATCGCCATCGATGAAGCGCTGAAGTGCAAGCTCACGGGCGAGAACAAGGTCATCGTCTTCAACCTCTGCGGCCACGGTCACTTCGATATGGGGGCGTACGACGCCTACTTTGCTGGCAAGCTGCCCGACTATGACTATCCAGCCGCGGAGGTCGAAAGGGCGCTGATGGACCTGCCACAAGTCGGGTGAACAAGCGACAGCCCTGCGATCATCGACGAAGCACTCATTTGTCACGTCGGCTTCGTGGAGGATGGCCAGCCTTTTGTCATTCCTACCCCGTAGAATCTCGGACAGCGCCTCGCTGTTTTGAAACTCCGCCGCTGTTTGCTACAATAGGGCGCAGCGATGGCTGGCGACGTAGCCAAGTGGTAAGGCACGGGTCTGCAAAACCCTGATCGCGGGTTCGAATCCCGCCGTCGCCTTGGTGTTGCAGGGGCCGGTTTCGATTGGAGCCGGCCTCTGCGTTTTGTAGGCCCATCTTCAGCAACACCCCCCACAAGGAGACCCTATCGAGGGGTATTTGACGTCGTCCGGTCAAGCTGTTAGTATCCCCTGACCGTTCGCCAGGGGCGGTGGCGAAATGGCATACGCAGCGGACTTAAAATCCGCCGGGCTGAGGCCCTTGTGGGTTCGACCCCCACCCGCCCTATTCACTCACACACAGGTCCTTCGCTTAAGCGCCAGGGGTAGCCGCGTTGTCGCCTCTCATCGTATTATTCTGCCACGCTCACGCTCGGAGAACATCCATATGAAGTACGAGAAACCCACCCTCGTCAAGCACGAAGAGTTGAAGCAGGTCACCTTTAGCTCGCACTGAGCCGCGCTTGTCCGCTCGATGACCCTTCATCGGGCGAGCCAGCAGTCCTGCGGCCGGCCTGAGCATCCTCCGTATGCTGCCGGTCCGCCGTCGTCCCATTCGGGCGCTCCGGCGCCTCGCCCTCTGCTTGATCTGCGACCGCGCGGCTACCCCTGGCGCTTAAGGCCGAACCGGTCCACAAAGGAGGGTGCATGTCTGCCACGATTTTCCTCATCAATTTCCGAAACGAGCGCGACATGTATCCCCCGTTTGGGATCATGTACGTCGCCGATGCGTTGATACAGAAGGGACATCGGGTGCGTGTCTTCCACGAGACTGAAGAGGGAATGGCCGGGTTTCTGCAACAGGTCGGGCACGAACGACCCGCCTGGGTGGGCTTCAGCACGATCACAGGACCCCAGCTCAAGCCTACCATCGTAGCCACCCAGGCGGTAAAGGCGATGGGCATCCCAACGGTGTGGGGCGGGGTTCACGCTACCATCATGCCCGAAGACGTGCTGCGAGAGGAGTACGTCGACTACGTGATCGTGAACGAGGGCGAGATCACGGCGCAGGCGCTCACTGATGCCTTTGTGGACGGGCACGATGTCGCCGGCATCGCTGGGCTGGCGTGGAAAGATGAAGGCGGCATCCACATCAACCCGGAGCGACCGTTCATCCAGAACCTGGATGACTTCCGTCCGCGTTGGGACTTATTACCCAACGTACCGGCCTACCTCTTGCAGTCCGGTCCTTATGACCGCGCCATCCCTGTCTACATCTCGCGCGGCTGTCCCTTCCGCTGCGGCTTCTGCTATAACGAAGTCGTGATGAAACGAACTTGGCGCCAGCATTCGGAGGAGTTCGTGATCGAACAAATCCGCTGGCTGGCAGACACCTACGGCGTCAACGCCGTTGACTACGCCGATGACTATCTTTTCGGCCGTATCAAGCCCATGCAACGACTCGTCGAGCACGTGGGCATGCCGTGGAGCGGCCAGGTTCGCGTCCAGCTCCTCAAGCCGGAGTTCGTGCAGTGGATGACCGACACCAGGTGCCAGTGGGTGAACATCGGCGCCGAGTCCGGCTCTGATGCCGTGTTGCAGAGCATTCACAAGGATCAGAAAGCGGAGTGGATCGAGTGGGGTGTGCGCAATCTGGCCGAGTACGCGCCGCAGATCGAAGCCAATCTCAGCTTCATCATCGGCTTACCTGCGGAAGACGGAAAGGAGCGTCGCGTCACGTTGGACCTGATCGAGCGGCTGTGCGACATCAACCCGAAGGCACGCTGCTCCATAGCCATCTACATGCCTTATCCGGGCACACCGCTCTGGCCTGACGCCCTGGAGCGCGGCTATCGACCCCCTGCCGGCCAGATGGGGTGGACGGAATTCGATATCCACAAGGGCAACACGCCCTGGGTCGATGCCAAAGAGGGCGAGATCCTGTCAGCCATCTGCGATATTCTGTTTGTCGGTCGCAGCGATGGCCATTGGCTGCTAGCACCTTACTATGGCCTCTTACGCTGGCGCTGGCGCCATGACTTCTTCAAGTGGTACGTTGAGGGCGCCGTCAAGGACCGTGGCGGCGCCCTCATCCAGCAGATCGGCTGGCTGCGCTCGCTTCGCAACGCCGTGATGCCGCGCCTGGTGGACTACAACGCCAACACGCACAAAGGTCCGGCGCCCGAGACTGCGTAAACCCACGGCGAGCGACCGCTTCCTCTCCGCAACCATCGCAGGGGCGCATGCAAGCGCCCTTTGCTTTGCCCTCCGACCGTTCCTCCTGCATGTCTACCCGGCTGCCACAGCCTGCAAACCTTCTTTTTGCCCTGCTGCGAGGTGAGGCGCCTCCGGCGCTCGTTAGCGATGCGGACTGGGATGCCGTGGGCATCTACGCGCTGGCGACAGGGCTGGGCCCGCTCCTTGCGCACACTGCCGGCGAAAGCCTCCCACCCATGCTCGCGGCGAGGCTGCGCCTGGCGGGCCGGCGCACTGCCGTTCGCAACCAGACGCTGCTGGCAGCCCTCGCCGATCTGCTGGCGGCCTGCCGTGCCGGCGGCCTCCTCGTCATCGTCCTGAAGGGCGCTTATCTGGCGCCACAGGTGTATCGAGACCTCAGCCTGCGCGGGATGAGCGACGTCGACGTGCTTTTGCGTCCGGGGGATCTCCAGCGTTTTCAGGCCGTTCTCGATCAACACGGCTATACGGGCAGGTACACCAGCCCGGAAAGCGGTCCTGGCGTCGTCAAGCATGAGTGGACCTATTCTTATGCCGCGGACACAGCAAGCGTCATCAACCCCTATCTGTCGACCAGCGAGAGCTTTCAGGTGGAACCACACACATCGCTCAGCGAACGATGGTTCGGGTTACAGCTCGACATTGGCGAGGACGTTTGGGATCGGGCCGCAACCTGGGAGCTTGGCGGTCAGCCTGCTCAGGCTCTCGACCCTGTCGATACGCTGCTTCATGTTGCGGTTCACGTGGTCTTTCACCTGATCATGGGTAAGCCCGCTCTGGTCCAACTCTACGACATCCGCCAGTTGCTCGATGCGAACCCGGACCTGCCGTTTGCCGCTCTGCGAGAGCGAGCGCGCGGGCACCATGCCAGCGCCCACGTTTTGGCGGCGCTGCGGCTGGCGCAACAGGCCTACGCTGCGCCTGTTCCTTCGCACTGGCTCGACGCCCTGGCCTCGGACTCGCCGCCCTCGCAGCGCCGTCAGGCCGAGGGGCTTTCGCTGGCAGATCTGTGGCAGCTTACGCAGCAAGCACCGCTGACAACTCTGAGCCAGCGCCTGCGCCGCGGGGTTTGCGACCGCCGTTTGGCAGCGCGCTGGGCGCGCGACAAGCAGGAGGTCTGGCGAGTCTGGCGCAGCGCCCTCCTCTTCTACCGCACTGACACTGCCGGCATTCTCCGCAAACGCCTCCCCAAATAGGGAGTTGCAGGTTGCAGGTTGCAGGTTGCAGGTTTTTCGCCCCAAGTGCGAACAAACGGCACCGGCCTTCCTCTAACCTTTGCCCCCACAGTCCCCTGTCCTCTGTCTTCCGTCCTCTGTCTTCCGTCCTCTGTCTTCCGTCCTCTGTCTTCTGTCCTCTGTCTTCCGTCCTCTGTCTTCCGTCCTCTGTCTTCCGTCCTCTGTCTTCTGTCCTCTGTCTTCTGTCCTCTGTCTTCCACCCTCCGCCCTTGTCCCCCGCCGTCCTAATCTCCCGGCTTATCGCCATCGCCGTCGCGATGCCGCTGCTGGTTTTCAGCCTCCGCCGCATCGTGTTTACAATAGCGGCGCTCACCAGCAGAGCGCCACTCGTCTCAAACACTCCTCCGAACGAGTCAGCCTTAACTCTCGCATCAACACAGCCCCTGTTACTGGTTCTTGTACCCTGCCGGAATGATGGCGCCAGCCTGCCGGGTCTCGTCGAATGCCTGTTGACCAACGGCTACCCGCACAAGTGCCTGCGTATCCTGCTCATCGACGACGGCTCGACAGATGATAGCCCTGCTGTCATGCAGCGCTTGGCGTTTGGCAGCCCGTATGTGGTTCGTTCCCTCTGCCTGCACACCAATCATGGTAAGGCCGCTGCACTCAATGCCGGACTGAACGCAGACCCTTGGGGCGAAATCGTTGCCGTTTACGACGCCGACCATCGTCCCCAACCCGGCGCCCTTGCCGCCCTCGTCGCACCGTTCACCGACACGAAGGTGGGTGGGGCCAGCGGACGCACCGAGGCAAGCAACGCCCTCGCCTCGCCCAGCGCCTACTACAGCGCCGTCGAACGGATGGTGCACCAACGACTCACGATGGTCGCCAAGGATCGCTTGCAGTTGGCTCCTGCGCTTCTCGGCTCCCACTGTACCTACCGCCGCTCTCTGCTGGACGCCCTGGGCGGTTTTGCCCCTGGCGCTTTCCTCGAAGACAGCGACCTGACCATCCGGATCGCCGCAGCCGGATATCGCACGCGCTTCGTGGAAAGGGTTCCCGCTTTCGACCACGTTCCTTCCACCCTTCGTGCCTTCTGGCGGCAGCATGTCCGCTGGAGCCGAGGTTTCCAGGATGTAGCGGCCGGTCACAGCGGGCGACTCGTGCGCCACCAACTGCCGTTCCCACTGCGCCTGGAGCTGTTTCTGTTCAGCCTTGGCTATCTCGACCGTCTGGCCCTGCTCGCTGCCGCTGCTCTCTTGCTTAGCGATGCCTTGCTTCACACCCAGTTTGGATTCCCGGCCTGGCTCCTGATCGCCGTACTGGCGCTGCCCTATTTGCAGGTGGTTGCCGTCTTCTGGCGCACTCGCCAGCCCACAGCCTGGTGGTTGCGACTGCCGTACCTGTTCTTTCTTTTTCCGGTCGACCTGCTTGTCGCCGTCCGCAGTACACTTGACACCTTGCTCAACCGCCCTCGCACCTGGACCCCGATGCGTTAGAACGTTCAAACGTTCAAACGTTCAAACGAATTCTGTCTCCTAACCGATGATCTGCAAACCCAACGAACACGTTATCCTTCTCGGCGGCGGCATCGCCGGTCTGGCCACGGGGCTGGAGCTGGCGAGAAGCGGTCGCCGCGTTTCAATCATCGAGAAGGGCAAGGTCGTGGGCGGTCTGGCCCGGACCTACGTCAAGGGTGATTTCCGCTTCGACGTCGGCGGCCATCGCTTCCACAGCCACAAACCGGAGATCATTCGCTGGGTTCAGGACCTCATGGGTCCGGACTTGCTGCGGGTGCCGCGCATCAGCCACATCTATCTTCAGGGCAAGTTCGTCGACTACCCCATTCGCTTTCCGAACGCGCTCAGCATCTTCAGCCCGGCACAGGCGGCCCGTGTCGTCAGCAGCTACGCCGCCGCCATCGTGGGCCAACGCTTGAACGGTCACGTGCCCGATGTGTCGTTCGAGGACTGGGTCGTGCGGCGCTTCGGCCGGGTGATGTACGACGTTTTCTTTGGGCCATACACGGAAAAAGTGTGGGGCATTCCCTGCAATGAGCTATCGGCGGATTGGGCCGCCCAACGCATCAGCCTTCCCAGCCTGTCCGAGACGGTGAAGCGGGCCATCGTGCCGGGCAGTGAGCCACCCGCCACCATCATCTCCCACTTCTGGTATCCGCGTGCCGGGTTCGGCATGATCCCCGAACGCATGGCGGCAGAGATCCAGCGTCTGGGCGGACGCATCATCACCGGCGCCGGGGTGACGGGTCTGACCTCTCTCCCCGACGGCCGCTGGCAAGTCACGATTGAAGGGCAAGACGGCGGAGACACGCTTGACGCCGACCGCCTCATTTCCTCCATTCCTCTCAACCTCTTGCTGCGGTCCCTGCCCGTCGAAAGCGGGGCTCACAGCATCGAAAAGGATTTCCAGCTCACCTACCGCGACATGGTGCTGCTTTTCCTGGCGCTGAAGATGCCTGATGGCCGCTCGCAAGTCAGTGTAGACAGTTGGACCTACTTTCCGCAGCCTGAGCTGTTGTGCGGGCGGACGCACGAACCGCGCAACTGGAGCTCGGAAATGGCGCCAGAGGGCTATACCTCGCTGGCTGCCGAAGTGTTCACCAGCCGGGGAGAGAAGGCATGGGAGTCTCCCGACGACCAGCTCGTGGCCCGCGCCACACATGATTTCGAGTCCATCGGCTTCTTGCCCGCGAAGAGCCTTCACGACGCCTGGGTTCTGCGCGTGCCTTACGCGTATCCCGTATACTATGTTGGCTATGCGGACAAAGTCCGCACCGTCAAGGACTTCCTCAGTGCGAACTTCCCCACCCTGCACCTGGTCGGCCGCACCGGCGCCTTCCGCTACATGAACAGTGACGGAGTCATCGAGGACGCCCTGGCCCTGACCACCTACCTGACTGGCGAGCGCGACGAATACGTCGACGTCAGCAAGAACTACAAAGTCGACTAGCCTCGACTACTGCTCCCCGCTCCCCGCTCCCTGCCCCCTGTTCACTGTTCACTGTTCACTGTTCACTGTCCACTGCTCACTGTCCACTGCTCGCTGCTCACTGTCCACTGCTCACTGCTCACTGTCCACTGCTCCCTGCTCCCTGCTCCCTGCTCCCTGCTCCATGCTTACCGTCATCATCCCCGCCCTCGACGCCGCTGCCTTCCTCCCGGACCTGGTGCGCAGGGTCCACGCGAGCTTAGAGCCAGGAGATGAGGTCTTCGTCGTGGATGACGGTTCCAGCGACGACACGTTGGCCATCGCCCAAGGCGGCGGCGCCCGCGTACTCAGTACGCCCCACCCGCGAGGCGGTCCCGCCGTAGCCCGCAACCTGGGTGCGGTGCACGCGTCTGGAGACATCCTTGTCTTTCTGGATGCCGATGTCATGCCCCACCCCGGCGCCCTCGCCCGCATCCGATCGGCCTTTGCCGCCGACGCCGGCCTGGACGCGCTCTTTGGCTCCTACGACGACACCCCCACCGCCGCCGGTTTTCTCAGCCAGTACAAGAACCTCTTTCATCATTATGTCCACCAGCACGGCAGCGACGACGCCAGCACTTTCTGGACCGGCTGCGGAGCCATCCGCCGTGAGGTGTTCTTGCGGTTGGGCGGATTCACCGACGAATACGGCCGGCCGTGCATCGAGGACATCGAGTTGGGCTACCGGCTGGCGCGACAGGGTGGCCGCATCCGGCTCGACAAGCAGCTTCTGGTCACGCACCGCAAGCGCTGGACGACGTCCGGCCTCCTGCGCACCGACATCCTCGACCGCGGCATCCCGTGGGCCGAACTGATCTTGCGGCACAAAGCCTTCGTCAACGACCTCAACTTGCAGACACACAACCGCGTCAGCGTCGTCACCTTGTGGCTGTTGTTGTTCAGTCTGGGATTTGCCTTCTACGATCCCCGCAGTCTGGTCATTGCGCTCGGTCTGGCGGTGCTTCTGCTCTATCTGAACTGGCCACTCTACCGCTGGTTTGCCACTGAAAGGGGCTGGTGGTTCGCCGTAAGAGTCATCCCCTGGCATTGGGGCTACTACGGATACAATGCTATCGCCTTTCTGCTGGGCGCCATGCGGTACGCTCGTTCGGCCTTTGTGCGCGGCCATGTCCATCCCAATCGGCCCGGGGCGCTGGCCGAACGGGCCGCCAAATAGCATGACGGTGCGCTTCACCGTCCCTCTTCGACGCACCACGCCTTCATGAACGCCACCCGACTCCTCGCCGCCGGGCTCATTGCCGCTGGCTGGCCTGCCATCTACCGCCGCTTGCAGCACCGGCATCGCTGGGAGCAGCACAACCGCGAGGTCTACCTGGCGCTCTACTTTGAGCAGATAACGGTGGCGGCCGTCCGCAGCGGAATGCCCCTGTACGACCTGCTGCACGAGTGCCGCCACCACGGTGCGACCCACGTTGCACTTCTCGAAGACACGTTAGACGGGTTGCTCCAGCAGGGCGACCTTGTGCAGACGCCTGGCGACGCCCTGGGCCAGCACCGCTTCACCAGCGGACGTCCCGGACTCATTGCCCGCCTGCTGGCCGAGTTTGCTGTACGAGCGCCGCAGTGTCTGGCAGAGAGAGCAGCCGACCGCACGGACGAGCTGGTCCTGCAGGGTGACCTGGCTGCCATGAGGGCCATCGGTCTCGGCTTCGACCCCGAGACCTTCGCCCTGGCCCGCGGCGCCGGTCTGCGCCTCATCGCCCGGCCGGTCAGCTACCCCTGGCCCACGCCTGAGACCATCGAGCGCACCCTGGCCCAGGCCGCGGCCTTAGGCGCCGGCACCATTGCCTTCGCCCACGACCCCTTGTTGGGCCACGAGATGAATCTGGCGGCGACGGCGGCCAGTCTGCGCCGTCACAGCCTCTTTGCCGCCTACTACCCCGACAGCCGCCACCAGCGCGGAGATTGGTTCATCGCCAAGACCGCTCCCGAACGCGCTCTGTTGGCCCTGCGCTATACCTCTACCGACTTGGATCGCGAGGATGAGGCCAGTCTTGCCTATCGAGCAGCGCTGCGCGCTCGCGAAGGTGGCATTCGCCTGATCTTTGTCGATGCCTTCATTGGCATCCACGCCACGACCCCAACGGCGGTGCTCCACTACCTGGACGAGCTTGTCCATGCCCTCACGGGCCACGACAGCTTCCAGATCGATATCCCCGACCATCAGCACACCCACGAGAGCGAGAGTCACGACCACGAGCCTGGGCATGGGGCGGCGTCACCGATCGCCCTTCCCGATCCTCTGCCCCTGGCTCGCGTGCAGGCAGCCGTCACGCAGGTATTGCAGGCTCCCCTGGTCGACAGCTCCCCCGGAGCGGGCTCCAGCCAGGAATTGTTGGTTCCGGCGTTCGGTCTGGCGCTTCTGGCGCTTGACCGCGTCACACCGATGCCGCCCCTGGCAACGCTGGCGCTTGTCAGCGGCGTCTATGCTCTGGCAGCGAACGTCCTCCCCCGTCTCGACCAGCCGCGTGATGCCCTCGAACGCACTTATGCACCCTCGTACTCCGCCAAGCTTCTGGCTCTGGTCGCGCTTGCGGCAGGACCCGCCGCCGGACCCCTGGGGCTTCTGGCGGCGCCTGCGGCGGGTCTGTTGGCCGCGGCAGCCACGAACAGCCCGGACTACTACCTGCGCATCGAAAGCCTGCGCACCTATCAGCTCGATTGGGCCATCCCTCTTGCGGTGCAGTTGGCCGCCGCTCCGCCAGGCTTCCTGGAAGGACGTAAGCGCTGGTTGGGCGCGGCGGCAGTCCTGGGTCTGCCCTTGCTCCTAAGGCAGCGCCTGTCCCCTGACGCCGTCGATGCCCTTGACCGCGAACACCCTGCCGGCCACACGCACCACCTCAGCGCCGCCCAGCGCACCACCGGTGATGCCCGCATGGCGCTGAGCCTCCAGCCGCTGCGCAAGTGGACGGGCCTGACCCTGCTCTGGCTGCCTTACACGCTCTTGCCGCGTGGCTCGAACACCCGCGCCCTGGCCGGGCTGATAGCCACCGCCGGGGCCATCGCCACTGCCGGCACTCTCCGGCAGACCAGCCGTCCTATCACCCTGAGCATCGCCCAGGCCGCCCGCAGTTGGGCAGTGGCGGCGCCCTTCGCCGCCGCCGCTGCATTGGCGAGAGCGGCGCGCGGCAGATAGAAGGTTGCAGGTTGCAGGTTGCAGGTTGCAGGTTGCCTGGTCTGTCCAAGCAGCGACCTTCCACCCGCCACCCGCACCTCGCTTCTCGCTTCTCGCTTCTTCAATGGCCGCCCGCTCGACTGCCCGTAACCTATCGGCAATCAGCGCCCACAAGGCGGCGCAGTTGGCCGGCGCTTTCGGTTTCGCCGCACTGGTGCCCCGGCTGCTGGGACCAGAGCTGTTCGGACAGCTTGCGTTTGTACTCTCGCTGAGCCTGCTCTTGCAGATGCTGGGCGATCTGGGAGGCATGGACCTTATCGGCCGGCATGTGCCCGGCTGGACGCAACAAGGGGAGGAGGGGCAGCAGCGCATTGCCTGGCTGGTCTGGCAACTGACCTGGGTGCGGCTTGGTCTCGGCATGCTCGCCACCCTGGTGCTCGTGCTGCTGGCCCCCTGGCTGGCGCCCTGGCTGACGCCCCTGGACGGGCTGTTGGTGGGTTTAGGGGTCGCCGTGCGCATGCTCTCCTGGACGCCTTACCACCTCAGTTTCGGCCTCAACCAGATGGGCCGCTGGTCGGTGGAGCTGTCGTACAGACAAATCGTCCTTATCCCGTGCCTCCTGATCTTTGCGTCGTGGGGGCTTACCGGGCTGCTGGTGGGGAACTTGCTGGCTGAGATGGTCTTTCTCGTCCCCGGGCTGGCCTGGACACGACCCTATTGGCGGGTGCAGGCGCCTGACCTTGCCGGTTTGCGCCCCTTCCTGCGCTTCGGCGCCGGGTTCTTTGCCGCAAACGCCGTCTTGGTGCTGCTCTACCGCAGCGGTCCCGTCCTGTTGGAGCTGCTTACACGCGACACGGTGGCCGTGGGCTATCTGAGCCTGGCGTTGAGCATGTACATGCTCCTGATCAGCGTCCTTTCCCAGTACATGGCGGCGTTCATCCCCACATTGTCTTTGTTCCACACGCGTCACCAGGACGGTGAGGCGCAGCGCTGGCTGGAACGTCTGATGCGCTTCAGCGCCGTGCTCATGGGCATCCTGGTCATTGGCATTGTGCTCCTTACCCACCCGGTGGCGCCGCTGCTTTTCGGCAAGGATTTCCAGCCGGTCAGCCGGGTGTTTCTCCTCCTGGGCCTGCCTCTGGTCGCGCAACCCCTGGTCTGGGCGGGTCGCTATGCTGCCACGGCCTTCGGTCACCCAGGCGTGGCCTTCGTGGCCACTTTGGTAGGGCTGGTGGTGGCGCTGGCTGCCAGCTTATTGCTGATGCCGCCATTGGGCGCCAACGGCGCTGCCCTGGCGATGGGCGCCGGCATCATGGCCTTGGGCGGGGCGCTGTTCGTTCAGGGCCGGGGCTGGCTGCGCCCGCCCTGGCGTGCCTGGTTGCTGACCTATTTGCCGCTGCTTCTCCTCGCACCCCTCTACGCACCGGGGCGTTCCCTGGCGCCCAGCCTGATCCTGACCGCGGTGGCAATGGCGGCTTATCTGGCCCTTCTATGGCTTCTGCGTGTGCTCCCCACGACCGAGCTGCGCCAGACCGCGGCGGCTTTTCGCCCGCATTAGATCGGAGGCGGCAGCAGCCGGTGCACGGTGGCGACGATCTCGCCGATGCTCACGGGGCGGTGCAGCAGAGCCGCCACGCGCGGGCGCAGCGGCCCCCACAGGGGCTGCTGCAAAGCGCTCACGACCAGCACGAAAGGGGCTTAGGGAAAGTCAAATCCAAAACTACGCAAGTGGGCGATCACGGCCCATAACTCCTCCTCGCGATACAGCGTCCCCCAGTAAGGCATGGACGTGCCCATTCCCCCACGCACCAGCTTGCCGTAATAGAGCAGGTCGGGGGCGCCTGCCTGGCTGGTGAGATCGGTGAAATCGGCAACTTTCGTGACCATTTCATGCTGCTGGAGGTCGTCCCCTGGCTCGTTGATGGCAGCGGCGCCGGGTCCGTCGCCCCGCCCCTCTACTCCGTGACACCCCGTGCAGTCGCGTTCGTACAGCCTGGCGCCGGAGGCAAGCTGCGCGGGCGTCATACCGGCGTACCAGAGCGCTGCCACCACATCCCAACGCTGGCTGTCTGTCAGGGCTGCCAACGCCGGTCCCTCCGCCAAATCGGCGGCGCCGAGACGGGCAAAGACCTCGCTGGGAGCCAGGCGGCGCAGGTCCAGGTCGTCGGCCAGCGCCGATATCGGCCGGTCAGACACCTGCTGCCAGAGCGCCAGACCGCGGGCGGCGTTGGGTCGCGCTGCGGGGGCTACCGTTGCCACATGAGGCGCGTCGATGTCGATTTTCGCAGCCATCCAATCGGTGGCGGGCGGGCTGACATCGCGCTCGGAAGAGGCCGGGTCCGCCGGGTCGACGACGATGAGGTCGCCGCGCATGCGCCAGTGGCCAGACTCGCACCAGACCGTACACAGGAAGGTGTAGCGGCCCGGCTCCGCGGCCACGAACTCCACTTCCTTAACTTTGCCCGGCTCGACCCAGCCCGCATCCACCCCAAGCTTAGGGATGGAGAAACCGTGGATGACGTCGGCGCTGGTGAGGCGCAGTCGCACCCGTTCGCCTTTCTGCACGTGCAGGGTCTCAGGCGTCCACCCGCCTTCGTTGGCCGTAGGCACTCGTGCCGTCAGCTCGATGGTCCGCACCGATCCGCCGTTCAGGACGGGTTTGAGCAGGTAGGCGTAACCCAAGACAGCCAGTGGCAGCGCCACCAGCACCAGCAGCACCAATCCCAGAGCCAGCCACTCGACCCGAGGTCGCCGCGCGGGATAGCTCAGGTCCGGTTCGGACATCAGCCCAGGTACAGCCAGAGGAACGCCAGCGTTGTCGCCACCAGGAAAGCAGCCGGTGGCAGCAGGGCGAGCAGGGGCCGGTAGGGCCTCTGTTCAGCCTGAATGCGCCAAAGGGTATACAGGGCGAAGGCAAGGCCGCCCAACAGCACCGGCACCTGCAGGTAGGGGACGAGCGCCGGGAAGAGGGGCGTCCAGGGCACCTGCGCCAGACCAAACAGGTTCCAGCCCCAGCCAAACGGATCAGCAATCACGGGCAGTGCATAGCTGATGTTGACCAGAACGAACCCCAGGCTGAAGGCGATCCACGCTCCCAGGCCCAGCGGGATCAGAGCGTAGGAGGTGGAGATAAAATGGGAGCGCAGGCTGACGTCGCCGCGGCCGCCCAGCACCCGACTCACGGCTGCCGCCCCCAGGAACAATCCTGGCAGGACCACCAGGTTGAAGAGCACGAAGACGGCGGCGTAGAGCACCCACCAGTCCAGGCGGGCGAAGTTGGCGGCGTCCTTGAGCAGGCCCCAGGGTCCCAGCAGAATGATGGAATAGGCCAGGGCGCAAGCGAGCATGATGAAGGCCTTGTAGGATTCATCCAACCGCCGCTCCTTGCTAACAAAGTAGTCGAGGCCGGGCATCCGCAGGTTGAGGGCCACGTTGTCCATGGTGCAGGTCTTCAGACACTCGGTGCACAACCCACAATAGGTGTTGCGCTGCAAGCTGCCTGGAAAAACCATCCATGGGCAGCCATAGCCCTGAGCATTGCCCAGATAGCAGTCCTTGGTGTCATGCGTGCGACAGACATCGATGTTCTTGACCCTTAGCTCGATCGGCGCCGACATCGAGTAGAGGCCGATGAAACCGCCCACCGGGCAGACATAGCGGCAAAAGGTGCGGCGTTCATACACCAGGCTGAGCCCCAGCGCCAGTAGGATGAAGCCCAGAAGAACAACGCCGGTGGCCCAGGGTCGCGTCAGGATGACGGCACTGAACAAGGCGACGCCCAGAAAGGCGATATTCTGCACCCAGATATTCTTGAGGCGCCGCGGCCAGCGCTTGCCCAGAGTCCACAGGGTACGCTGCCGCGGGTGGATGAAGCTTTGTCGTTGCAGCCATTCTCCTGGCGCCGGGATCGGGCAGATGGCGCACCACCCCCGCCCCAGGGCCGGCACCAGCAGGATGATCACGAACGCCCACCAAACGATCCAGACGAAAATGATGCTGAAGTTGCGGTTTCCGACCGGCGTGCCCAGGAATGCCGTCAGCAGCGCCAGCACGAAAAAGGACAGCATCACCAGCACAAGCGTGAACTGCAAAGGTCGCCAACGCAGCACACGGTGGATCAGGGGAATGCGGTTGAGGTCGAAGCGCCAGTTGCTATCGGCGAGAATGACGGGTAGCCGGGACATGGTGGTTCAGGAACATGGGTAAGAGCAAGAAGATGCGCCATTGTGACACGTTTTCCTGCCCAGCGGTATGATCGTTGTCATCTTCCCTGCCATTTGCCACTTGCCAATCCGGGGCGTGGGGACCACGCCCCTACACGCTTCTCGCCTTTCATTTCTCACCTCTGCCACCCGCTGCCAACGTCAGCACCGTCCCCAGCGCCACGATTCCCACCGCAGCGATCGCACGCCAGAACGGCGTGTTCGGCCCCACAACAAGCTCGCCGATCATGAAAGGGTGCAGTGAGCCGCACGTGACCGAGCAGCGAAAGCGAAACTTCCCGGCCCGGTCGGCCACGAAGGTCGTCTCGGCCGGCTTGCCGGGCTCCGCCACCACATTGACGCCGTAGCCGTCCACGTACACGCCGTGCACCACGTCGGTGGCGTTGAGGGTAAGCGTGACCCGGTCCCCGCGGTTGACATTGACGCGGGCGGGCTCGAAGGCAAACGAGCGCGCGTCCAGCGTGATCTGGCGGTCAACGGGCGCCGCCTCGACCAGGGGCAGTGGCGCCACCAACGCCAGCAGCGCCAGAACTAGGGTCGCAATAGCAGGGATCAGAGGGAGGCGAGTCACGGTGTCAACGATCACGTGTCACGCCGTTCGGCGTGACAATCCAAGTGGGACCAGCGACTACTTCGTCAGGTCAGTGGAAGGACCCATGTTGCCGTAGCGGGCGACGATTGCCTCCCGCATCTGGGGGACCGTTTTGCCTTCGGCGAGCATTTTCATCACGTCACGCGTGATGTCGACGCAGATGCCTCAGCCCGCGGCGTGATTGTCGAACTTGACCACCTCGCCGGGTCCGCCGTCTTCAGCCACGTAGCAGTTGTAGTTGGATTTGTGACCGGCGGCCGTGCAACCGCAGAAGCAGGGAATCTGTTCCAGCAGCTCTTTGTTGGCAATGGCGAAGCGGTAGGCCTCCTGCACCTCGACCGGCGTACCGCGCAGATCGGCAGGAAGCTGTTCAGCAGGAGCCAGCTTGATGGGATTGGCAGCCGGTTTCGCTCCGCCGCACGCCCCCAGCGCCAGGGCCAGGGTCAGCAGCAGCAGCGAAACAAGAACGACTCGATTCGACATAGCACCTCATCTGAGAAGGAAATGGGGTGGGAGCATAGCGCAGGGAGGGTCTATCTACACCTCATCCGCGACGGCCTCTACCTGCAGCTCCGGTTCTTCCTGCATGTCGATGGTGCGTGTGCGGTAGGCCTCGTAGTCGGGGACCAGGCGATCGTACTCGCCATCCATCAGTGGAGACGAGATCATGAAGTCGGCGGAGGCGCGGTTGCAGGCGATGGGGATGTTCCACACCACGGCCATACGCAGAAGCGCCTTGACATCGGGGTCGTGGGGCATGGGTTCGAGCGGGTCCCAGAAGAAGATCAGGAAATCGATCTCGTCGTCGACGATCTTGGCGCCGATCTGCTGGTCGCCGCCCAGGGGTCCACTGCGGAGCTTCGTGATCGGGAAGCTGAGTTCACGTTCCAAAATCTCGCCGGTGGTGCCGGTGGCGAATACCTTGTGGTGCGCCAGCAGGTCACGGTTGAACTTGGCCCATTGCACCAGATCCCGTTTCTTGTTGTCGTGAGCGACGAGCGCGATCTTCTTGTCGTGCTCCATCGCGATCTTCCTTTGATTCATGTGTCACTTGTTCTCCTTCCTGCACAGAGGCAGGACGTCGGCTGGCCTGTATGGCGGTGTTTCATTGACAGGCGCGTGACGCGCCGTAGCGCATAACAGGCCGCCTTGAGTTGAACTCCTGACGCGAGTATACCGCTCTGTCCCCGGCCCGGCAACCTGGGCGACCCGCCGCCCGCGCGATGGGCGCCGTCCTGAATCTGCAAAAAGAGCTGGGGACGGCCGCCTAACGGGTCTTCCGCACGGGCTGGTGAACACGTCGCCACACCGGAAGCGGGTCGTGATCCATCTCAAGCGACCACTTCTCATCGGTCACATGGACGACCCGTTCAGTCGGGTTACGTCACGACGCCGGTCTGACAGGAAAGACTACCTGCGTCTGAAGCTGGCTGTGAGGCGTCTCGCCCGGGTCGTTCAGATAGACCTCG
Source organism: uncultured Caldilineales bacterium (assembly GCA_964535455.1). Taxonomy (GTDB): domain Bacteria; phylum Chloroflexota; class Anaerolineae; order J102; family J102; genus SSF26. The sequence goes on along the minus strand of CAZHTZ010000012.1, from coordinate 7,313 downwards.
TAGGCCGGACCAGCCACCTCGTAACGGTTCTCGGCTATCCAGGCCGTCAGCGCCTCATAGGCCGCCCCTATCTTGCTGTACGGTCCCACGTGCAGGCACATGGCCACCGTACCGCCCTGCATCCGGCCCGCCTGCACGTCGCCTTCACCGGGCAGCGCCTGGGCGACGGGGAACCCGATCTCGACATCGAGATCCTCCATGTCTGCATTGTAGTAGGCGCTGAAGGGAGGCCCTGCTGGCGCCTGCCCCAGTCCGCCCAGATAGCCGGCCACGGCGCCGTAGGCCTGTCCGAGGGCTTTCGGGAGGTTGTGGACAGAGGTGCGAGTGCGCACGACAAGCGTGGGGCGAGCGGCTTGCTCATTGAGTGTGACTTCGTACGACATGATCAGTCTCCTTGAGCTGGGAAGAGTCGGCCCAGGAAGTATACGCCGTCATTCACTGCGCGACCAAGCCGCGCCGGTGGCCAAGGTTTGGAATTTGCGGAATGGCTGGTATCATTCGCCTCCGAACAGCCGATGCCAGCATCGGTCAATCCTTCATCCTACTCCCCGTCTCACGCGGCCTCGCCGCAAGGTGGAACCAGTTCGCCAGGCACAGTCTTGACGTGCAGAGAATGGCGGCCTCTGCAGACATCAAGCTGCAATCCAACCCGGCCGAACGAAGGAGATCACGTTTCATGTCCAATCGATACCGCTTTCTCTGGGCGGCGCCTGTCGTTATCGCCGCTGTATGGGTGGTAGTGGGTGCAACGGCCTTGCGGCCGTCGTTAGTGGCGCAACCCGAGCTTCAGGAACCACCCATCGTTCTGGATGTTGGGCCGCAGCTCTTCATAGACGATTTCCTCGTGCAAAGCAGCGAGAACGTAACACGAGTCGTCTCGCAGCCCAGACGAACACTACCTGGTCCTATCGTCACGAGTGATCTGGGTTTTCAGTCAGCTCAGAACAGCGTCAACGTCCTGCGCAACCCTGGCACAGGTCGTTTCCGCATGTGGTACAACGCCTCGCGGACAGAATCGGAAGAGGCTGTCACCTACTTCGGGCCCAGTCTGGCCTACCGGGAATCAGACGACGGCGTGATTTGGAACGGCCCCTTGCAGCGACTCGCCCTGGAGCACACGTACGATGCCGGCGTTATCGACGAGGGGCCGGACTTCCAACCCGCGGAGGAACGGTTCAAGCTGGTCTACATGCTGTCACTGAAGAAGCCCTACAGCGACCCTGAGTACGTGAAGACCCGCATTGCCTTCTCGCCCGATGGACTGAACTGGACGTGGTACAGCACTGTCGATACCCTGTTCCCTGGGCACGGGAGCTCGTCGCTGCGGAACTGGGGCGACATCCTGCACTCGTATTACGATCCGATCCGCCAACAGTACGGCCTCTTCTTCCGGCTCTACGAGCCCTACACGTGGATGAATGCCGAAGGCATCACGCAGACGGTGTCTATACGTCGCACCGGTTTCACTACCAGCCAAGACTTCAAACAATGGTCCGAGCCGGTCGTGATCTTCTCCCCCGACGACAAGGATTCCGGGGTCACACAATGGTACGGCGGTCCTGCCAGCGTGCAGCGCCGTGGTGATCTACTCATCGGCATGGTCAAGGAGCTGCGAGATGATGCCGTCGTCAGCGGCGCCCCTGAAGGCGCTTTCGGCATGGGCTATACTGTTCTGGCATGGACGCGCGATGGCGTCAATTGGCAGCGGGACCGTTACACCGACCCGTTCTTCTTGCCCGATCCCACAGCCGGCGCCTGGGACCACGCCCATGCCTGGATCGACAGCATTCTTCCTGTGGGTGATGAGTTGTATCTCTATTACGGCGGCTATCGCTGGGGTCACAAATACAAGCCCACCCTCGACCGGCAGTTGGGTCTGGTGAAGCTTCCGCGCGACCGCTATGTGGCGCGGAAGGCCTATTGCGAGGTGGGCAAACTGTGGACACCGCCCGTGGTGCTCAATGCCGGTGATATGGCGCTCAACCTTGACACCACCCATGGCTGGATCGACCTGCGCGTCCTTGACACGCTTGGCTCCGAGTTGACCCGGTGCGAGCGGCTGAGTGGCATCAACCAACTCGACGCCAAAGTCGTCTGCGAGCAGCCGCTCAGCACATTCTTGGGTCAACCCATTCAGCTTGAGTTTTCCATGCAAAACGCATCCCTCTATGCGTTGTACATGGAGCAGGAAACGGCGCCGGACACACCCACACCCCCCGCTGGAAGCACGCCTCTGCCCAGCGAGCCTGCAGATTGCCAGCCGCCTGCCACAGCGACACCGGCGTTCGTCACTGTGACACCGACCGCCACGCCCACACCCACGCCCACCCCACTGCCCCTGACGACATTCGCCGATGGTTTTGAATCGGGTGACCTCGCGGCCTGGCCGGCAGCATCGACAGGGGGAGGCGACCTCGCCGTTAGTCCGGCGGCCGCCCTAGAGGGCAACCACGGCCTGCAGGCTGTAGTCGACGACAGCGTGGGCATGTATGTGCAGGATAACAGCCCTGATAGGGCGACAGACTATCAGGCCAGTTTCCGCTTCGATCCGAACAGCATTGCCATGGCATCCGGAGATACGCACAATATCTTCGTCGGCCGGTCAAGCGACGCCGACGTCTTCCGCCTGGCCCTGCGACGGTACAACAGCGCTTATCAGTTGGCTTTGCAGGGCCTGACAGACGCCTCTGTTTTCGCCGCGACCTCCTGGTACTCCATTTCGGATGCACCGCACACCGTTCAGATCGATTGGAGGGCAGCCACCGCCGCCGGCAGCAATGACGGCGCTTTCAGTCTTTGGATTGATGGTGTGTTGAAGCAAACTCGCGCCGGCATCGACAACGATACACTGGTTGTTGACGAAGTGCGTTTGGGTTCGATCAGCAGCATCGATGCCGGCACACGTGGGGTCTATTTCTTCGATGGCTTCGCATCGCGGGGCAAAACGGAGTCGATATCTTCTCCCACCTCCACATCCACGGCCACACCCGCAAGCGCCGGGACCCCTACCGGTACACCGGCGGCGACCGCGACCTGGACGCCCTTGCCCACCATGGCGGCATCGGCCACATCGACACCCTCCCCGACACCCACCCCCATGCCGCCAGCAGGTCTGATCTTCGTCGACGACTTTGAGTCGGGTGACATTTCGGTTTGGTCTGCCAGTGTCACCGGAGGAGGGGATTTGAGTGTCCAGGCAGCGGCGGCGCTTGAAGGCAGCCGCGGTCTGCAAGCCGTCATCGACGACAACGCCGGCATTTTTGTCGAGGACGACCACCCATTCGCCGAGAGGCGCTACCGCGCCAGCTTCCGCTTCGACCCAAACAGCATTGCCATGACCTCCGGCGACACCCACAACATCTTTGTCGGCCGTTCCAGCGGCATCGATGTCTTTCGTCTTGCCTTCCGCAGATACGGAAGCAGCTACCAGCTCGCCCTGCAAAGTCTCACCGACGCCGCCGTCTTCGCCAGTACCTCCTGGTACACCCTCTCGGATGCTCCTCATGTCGTCGCAATCGAAACCAATGCCGCCACCACAGCCGGTGCAAACGATGGTGCTTTCAGTCTCTGGATTGACGGCGTCTTAAGACAGACGCGTATCGGTATCGATAGCGATACGGTGCGCGTCGACGAAGTGCGCTTGGGTCCGGTCAGCAGCATCGACTCCGGCACCCGCGGCGCCTATTTCTTCGATGACTTCGAAGCGGGACTGGCAGGGGGAGGCACAGCGACCCCGGCCACTACACCGACAAGCATTTCTGTGCAGACCGAGACTGCTACTGCCACGCCTGCGCAGTCGCCAACCGTCACCCCGACACCCACCCCCATGCCGCCAGCAGGTCCGATCTTCGTCGACGACTTTGAGTCGGGTGACATTTCGGTTTGGTCTGCCAGTGTCACCGGAGGAGGGGATTTGAGTGTCCAGGCAGCGGCGGCGCTTGAAGGCAGCCGCGGTCTGCAAGCCGTCATCGACGACAACGCCGGCATTTTTGTCGAGGACGACCACCCATTCGCCGAGAGGCGCTACCGCGCCAGCTTCCGCTTCGACCCAAACAGCATTGCCATGACCTCCGGCGACACCCACAACATCTTTGTCGGCCGTTCCAGCGGCATCGATGTCTTTCGTCTTGCCTTCCGCAGATACGGAAGCAGCTACCAGCTCGCCCTGCAAAGTCTCACCGACGCCGCCGTCTTCGCCAGTACCTCCTGGTACACCCTCTCGGATGCTCCTCATGTCGTCGCAATCGAAACCAATGCCGCCACCACAGCCGGTGCAAACGATGGTGCTTTCAGTCTCTGGATTGACGGCGTCTTAAGACAGACGCGTATCGGTATCGATAGCGATACGGTGCGCGTCGACGAAGTGCGGCTGGGACCTGTCAGCAGCATCGACTCCGGCACACGTGGGGTCTATTACTTCGATGGCTTCGCCTCTGAGCGCTAGGTTGATAGGCGCCACGCGCCGCCTTGCCACCCGTGACCCATTTCCCGCCGCCTCTCACTCGCCTCTGCCCCATCCCCCCTGGTCCCTTTCTCTACGGCCCTGAGGTTATCTACGAACGTCACAGCGGCGCCAGGCCCCCGCGTCCGCAGATGGCAATCGACCTCGACGGTTTTCTGATTCAAGAAACGGCGGTCACCTTTGCGCAGTGGCTGCTCTTTTTGGAGAAGACGGGCTACCCCTGGTTTGGGCACTGGTGGGCGATCCGCCAGCGGGGTTTGTCCCGGCACCTGCGCCGGTTCGCGGCGGTGGACAACTATCCGTCCGGCATGGCAAACTACCCTATCGTCGACGTTTCACAGGTCGACGCATTGACTTTTGCCGCCTGGCTGAGCGAGCGTGATGGACTGGCGTATGCACTGCCCACAGAGGAACAGTGGGAGAAGGCGGCCCGCGGCAGCGATGGCCGCTCCTACCCCTGGGGCGAAGAGCCGCCTCGCCCCGAACTCATGCACCTGCGTCCCACGCATACGCTTGGCTTCGACTACTACCTTCGCAACCTGACCGTACCGCCCCGGGTCGAGCGGGCGCGGAGCGGATGGTATTGGCGCATCGGTCACCCTCTGCCTGTGGGCAGCACCCCGGTCAACCGTTCTCCTTATGGCTGTCTGGACATGGCCGGCAATGTCTGGGAGTGGACGTGCAGTCCCTACGACCCCAATGACCCCCAGTTCCATGTCGTCAAGGGCGGCTCCTGGGGTTACAGTCCCCACCATTCCGCCTGCAACGTGCGCAGCGCCTGTTCGATTACGATCCCCAGCGCCGACTACCGCGCCCAGGGCACCGGCTTCCGCCTCGTGGTCAATGGGTTAAAGGTTGAAGGCTTCGCCCTGAGGCTCAGCCCGAAGGGTTGAAGGTTGGACGCACGCTTCCGACCTTCAACCTGCTACCTGCAACCTGCTACCTGCTACCTGCCATGACATCCGACGCCCGAGCGATGGGCCGCAACCTGTCGCTGATCTCCTTCAACAAAGTCGCCCAACTCATCGGCGGGGTCCTATGGGCTTTCCTCATTCCGCGCTGGCTGGGTCCAGGGACTTATGGCATGTTCGCCCTTGCCATGTCGATCTCGCTCCTGTTGTGGTGGTTGGGCGACTTCGGTGGGCTGGAGGTATTCGGCCGCTACATGCCCACGTTGCAGGAGCGCCAACCTGAGGAGGCCCATGAGCTGTTCAACCAGTTCTTCATCCTGCGCCTGTTCGTGGCTATTTCCTTTGTGCCGCTGATGCTGGTGGTGGGCCCGCTGATCGCGCCCTGGTTGTCAGGATGGCCGGCGGCTCTTGTGGGTTTGTCTGCCGGGATCCACATCGTCTCGTGGACGAGCTACCATCTGCTGTACGCTCGCAAGGAGATGGGCAAGTGGTCGACCGAGCTGTCGTGGCGCTTGCTGACGCAGTTGCCGCTCATTCTGCTGGTCGGCAAATACGGGCTGACCGCCCAAATGGTGGCCTATGCTGCCAACGAGGTCATCTACCTGGCCATTGGCGTCTGGTGGACACGCGATTGGTTCAGCCGCGCCATTTTCCGTCCCCATCTCGGCTTCTTGCGGCCGTTCCTGCGCATGGGAGCGGGCTTCTGGGTGACCAACATTGGACTCATTCTTCTTTTCCGGTCTGGCACCATCCTTGTCCAATTGCTGACCAACAACCCCGTGCAAGTCTCCTATTATGACCTGGCTCTGGTCGTGTTCTTCCTTGTCTATACGATCATCGACCAGATGGTGCGCGCCTTTTTGCCCACCATCAGCCAGTTCCAGGAAGGCGGCCAGAAGGAACGCGTCGGCTACTGGTTGCAGATGGTGACCCAGTGGGGCGCAGCCCTGGCCGTCATTGCCGTGATCGCCGTTCAGTACACGGCCCAATGGATCATGCCCCTGGTGCTGGGGTCGGCATTTGCCGAATCCGCCCAGGTGCTGCAGATCATGCTGCTGTCGCTGCCGGCCCTTGTACTGGTCGGGGTGGGTACGGTTGCATCCGCCGTGCGTGAATCGGCGCGGGCCAAGCTGCTCGCCAGCGGCGCCGGCATCGTCGTCTTCTACGGCAGCAGTATATTTCTGACGACGCGACTGGACGCTGTCGGGGCGGCCTGGTCTCTCACGCTCGGCCTCACCGTCTATGCGCTCGTTCTCTTTGCCCTGGTGCGCCACGATTTGCGTCTGCGCTGGATCGCTCTGCTGGGCATCCTGGCGCTGGGGGTGCCTTTCCTGGCGGCCCGGTCGCTTGTGGCCGACAGTTTGCTTCTTGCCATTGTCGCAACAATGGTGGCGGCTGTGCTCTATCTGGGCATCGCCCTGGCTTTGCGTCTCATTTCGCCTGCGCCCTTACGCCTCCTGCCGCGGCTCATTACCCGGTCGCGATAGGGAGCGATCACACCCGCCCTCTCTCCTCTCTCCTCTCTCCTCTCTCCTCTCTCCTCTCGCCCGACCATGCTCACCCTTGCCGATCGCCCTAAGCCTGCGCCCCTCACCTCGTTCGAGTCCATCGGAGGGCAGACCGTCATCATCAATCTCAAGACCGGCGTCTACTTCTCCCTCAATACCACCGGCAGCTTCATGTGGGAGCGTCTGGACGGCCAAACGACACTGGGGGAGATTGCGGCAGCATTGTCAGAAACGTGCGACGTTGAGATCGGCGTCACCGAACCAGATGTCCTTACGCTGGCCGCAGAGCTACAGGCCGAAGGACTTCTACATGGTTGAAAGTTTCAGGTTTCAGGTTGAAGACGGACCTGCCTCACAAATCCTTAACCTTCAACCTATAACTTACGGTTCGTTGATTTTGAAGGGAACCTGACAAAGTACAGTAAGCTTAGG
>CAZHTZ010000011.1:12708-37967 GCA_964535455.1 uncultured Caldilineales bacterium | reverse complement strand
CTCCGGAGGTCTGCCGGGCCTTGGAGCTGGTAGTCGGATCGAGCGTGATGATGAGGTCGGGGAAAGAACCGGCATGAGGACCGTTGTAGACGTCCTCACGACGCTGAATGTCCGTCACCAGGGGCCGGTTCGTGCCGGGGATGCGCAAATGCTGGGCTTCATCGATCAGGTGCTGGCAGAGGCGATCGCTGGTGGCGGGGCTCACCGCACCGTCGGCATAGCGGTCAGCGCGATGGAGGTAGACGCCGCCAACGTTATTGTAAAGGGGCTCGGCCCAGGCCTGCGTGTCGGCCCAATCGATGGCGTCGGCCAGGTGGCCGCGTTCTTGAACAGCTGCACGCGCCTCAGCCGGAAGGATGCGCTTGGCCACATCGCGAAGCCACGGAGCGCGGCGACGGACCCGTTGCAGCCAGCCTCCCGGACTCACCGCGTGCAGGTGCAGCGCCTCGATCTCGAGCAGCCAGTTGTTCAGGTGCGCCCAATGCCGGGCAGCGGGGCCAAAGCCATGATCAGAGACGAAGACGACATTGGCGTCTTTGCCGGCTGCGCGCGCCAGGCTGCCAAGGATGTTGTCGAGCAGATGGAAATAGCCGGCAAGTTGCTCGGATACCGCAAATTCCAGGCTTTGGGGTTCTGCCTCTTTTGTCTGGAGATACTGCCAGAAGTGATGGAAGATGCGGTCGGTGCCGGTGAAGACGACCATCAACGCATCCCAATCGTTCTCCTGCATCAAGCGCAGAGTATGATACCCCCGGCGTTCGGTCATGTGGGCGATATCAGAGAGCATCACTGCCGGCGCCGGCAGATGACCTGGAGCCAGCGGCTGGCCGGGCCTGCCGTAGTCCAGATCGATGATGTAGCCGTCGAGCGAAGCGGCCAATTCCGGCGGATGGGTCCATTCCGTCGCCGACGGTGGTGTCAGCATGCCGCTGATACCGAATCCGTCCATCGGCCGCAGCGGGTAGCTCAAGGGCACATTGATGACGCCCACAGTCTTCCCGGCCGCATTGAAATAGTCCCATACTGTCGGCGCACGCAGGTGTGAGGCGTTGATGGGGACACCTTCGCCCCGCAAAGACGCGGCCGGATCGGCCGGCTTGCACAGGAATTGCAGAATGCCATGCCGGCCGGGGTTAACGCCGGTGAGGAAGCTGGCCCAGGCAGGCGCGGTGAAGGGCGGTTGCGTTGACCACAGGGTCGACCAGGCGCCCTGATTGCGCAATCGCGCCAGGTTTGGCATCTCACCCAGGTCACACAGAGGACCGAAGACATCCCACGTACCGCCATCGAGACCGATGATTAGCAGCCGGGCGGCAGGGTCGTGAATGGGCATCTGACGAGGCGAGGAACGGTGGTGGCGAGAGGAAAGCAGGTGGCGACTAAGGGAGGATAACCCACCAGGAAGCAAGATTCAAAGCCAGAAGAGCCACGGCGAGTACTGGCAGAAAATACCGTTGCCACATGGCGGGGAAAACGGCTTCCCACCCGAGCAGGAGAAGAATCGCAATCGGCAGCAGAGCCGAGAACAGGTAGCGGCCTTGGGGCTGCCAGGCCTGGCCGATCATGGGCAGCCAAGTCTGCATCAGGATGAACAGCAGAGCCAGAAGGGACAGCACCAGAACCTGGTCCTCGTTGGAGAGATCGCCTCGGCGCCAGCGCAGCCCGGCAGTTGGAAGGCGGCGGAGCAGTCCCCACGCCGCAGCCAGCGTCGCCGCGGCCAGCAGCAGGTAGATTGGGCCGGGCAGGGGCCGGGTCAGCCAGCCGTAGTACCCCCAGAAGCTGGCCCAGGTGAAGACGACGAAAAGAGCATACCGGAGCTGTGCCGCGGTGTCCCATGCCGCCGCTGAGACGGCGCGGCTGAAAAAACCGGCAGGCACAGGAAGGAGCCGTTCGAGAAACAGAAAGAGGGGCCTGCCCAACAGCTCCGGCTGGCGTCCGTCGCCGTTGAAAAGGATATTGCGGTCGCTGCTGTCCAATAGGCGGAGCGCCAGACCGATTTCACCCTCGTTCGTCTCGGCCGCGACCCGCAGGAAAGTGGCAGCCGCATCCGGTGCAAAGGCGCCGCTGCACGGCAAGCCAGACCGGCAGCGCAAGCGGAGTGCATGCACATCGTCGGAGAGCGTCACATCGACATAGGAGCTGGGATCACCGGAGGTTGCCGCCTTCAACCGCAACGGGAGACCGCGCAGCGCCAGAGTTTCCTTGCCCCCGATCATCTGTACGATCTGCGCGCTCTTGCCGGCTATGGGCGCCAACGCCAACCGCTCTCTCACTCGGGTTGGCCCCACCGAAGGGGACGGCCTCCAGCCTGCCGCCCAGCGCGCGCTGGGCATCAAGAGCGCGCACAGGGACACCAGGAGCACGACGAATACGGGCCAGGTCCGGGGACGGATAGTAAGCAGGCGCACCGCCAACAGCACCAGGGTGAGTGGCCACAGGTACAGCAAGCCAGGGTCGACCACGAGTGGTCCGGAAGCCACGACAGCCAGCGCTGCGAGCCAGACCCCGGCGCCCTTGTGCAGCCAGGCAGCCAGCAACAGGGTGAAAGCCAGCGCCCCCCAGAACAGAGCCAGAGCATCGTTGTTGAAGCTTACGCCGACGAACCCCACCATGGGCAGAAGTCCCACCAACATACCCAAACCCAGCGCCCGATCCGGACGGCCAGGCCACACCAGGCGGCTGAGCACAAGGGTTGTCAATGTCGCCAGCAGGTGCAGCACCAGCGCCCCCAGTCGCAGCCGGCGCAGCTGCTCGGCCATATCGGAAGGCGTGGTGGCGGCCATGTGGCGCAGCCACCACGCCGGCAGCTCGTAAAAGAGTCGCGGCTCGCCTACGGCCTGATCACCACTGGCAGCCAGCACGGGATCGCCCGCAAAGCGGCTGGAGAGGTTCGCAGGCTGGCTGCGCCCGTTGTAACCCCACCAATCGTGGGCTGCCAGCGAGGTCAAGATGCCGGCTTCGACCCCGCTTCTCGACTCCAACGACGCTGCTGCACCCGCAGGCGCTGCCAGGAGGCGAGCAAACAGGTAATGTCCAGGCTCGTCAGGTGCAGTCCAAGGTGGCAGCAGCCACCACCAGACGAGACCGGCCGCCGCGGTCAGGACCAGGACGAGCACCCAGGCACTCGTTGCCTGTCTTGTCACGGACGAAGAACGCCCACGCGGACGCCCAGTACTCTGGGTCCGCCCAGTACTCTGGGTCCGCCAGCAGCGGCAAAGAGTAGAGGGCAGACCATCCTGACTGGCTGCCAGCCGCTAACTGCCAACCCCTTCCCGGCTCCCGCGGTCCAGGTAGATGGAGGCGACCGCCAGCAACAAACCGAAGAGCAGACCACCCGCCAGGGCCATCCCCAGGTTGAAGACCCAACGCGGCTGCGATGGCCGGGCCGGTGGCGTCGCCGGGTCGACGATCTGCACCCTGCTCCCTTCAATAATGGGTTTCATCTGCAGCTCGATCTTGCGGCGTTCCAGGGCGGCGACGGATTCGAGCCAGACGCCGCGTGTGCGCAAGATGTTGTCCATCTCCTGCTGGTTTCCGCTTTCCACTTCCTGCCGGGCCAGCGTGTTTTCTGTCAACGTTTCCAGGTCCGCAGCCATTTGCCCCCGCAGAGTCCCCAGGAGCGACGTGAACGTCCGCGCATCCGACTCGGCCAGCTTTCTGAGCTCTTCATAGCTGACGCCATACGTCGACAATTCGGGGATATCGAGCAGAGTCACCGCAGGTGCGGCTCCGTCCGCCGTCTGCAGCACCATGTCGATGCGGTCGATGGCATTCTTCAGCGAGGCGCGGGTGGAGTTCTTGATCGTGAGTTCCTGCTTGAGCGCGCTTTGGGCGCCAAAAAGCTCATCGCCGCGTCCGGAAGCCAGATCGCCGCCCAACCCAATGCCCATGCCGGTGCGCGACCGGAAATCAAGCAGCACCTTGTCCAGTTTGTTGTACTCAACCAGGGCAGCGTCGAGTGCCTTCTGATTGCTGGCCATGTCGCCGGCATAGAAATCGGCAACCGCTTCTGGCAGCGCCGCCGCCACGGCATTTGCCAATAGCGCCGCGTCATTGGGATCGGCCGCCGTGACCAACAGGTCAAAGAGGCTGCCATCACCGTAGTGGACCCGCATGGCTGCAACAAGCTGCCGGGCGTCCATCGGGTGGGTGAGCGGTTCCTGAACCTTGGCGAGGGCGCGCTTGGCCACATCCTCTGTGCCCAGCAGAGTCGTCACCTCGGCGCGCCAATCGAAACGTGCGTCCACGACATCACTCAGTCTGCTCTCCCACTTCCAGGCCAATTGTTCGTTGGGGGCGATGAGAACCGCTTTGGCCGTGTACTGCACAGCCATCAGCAGACTCAGCACAGCAGCTACAATCACGGCGATAATGGCCGGAATGACGATGAGCGGCCAACGCCGGGTCAAGAGGCGAACGTACGCATGCGGCGTGAAGGGTTGGTCCATGATCGGAGCAGGGCAAAGTGAAAGGTTAAGGTTGCCGAGGATAGGCGGTGCGGCTCACAAACACCAAATGACGCCGGGAGATGGCGTCACCGAAGGATTATAGCATAGCGGCAGGGTGGGAGAGAACCCTTGCCGGGTGTAGAATCCCTGACAACCAGTGCCCTCCGTCTGCATCTTCCACACGCCTTCATGAACTCGCCCTCCTCACGCCTGTTTGTTTTCGCCCTTGTTTTTGCAGGCGGCTTTGCTAGCCTGGGCGCAGAGTTGGCTGCCAGCCGCCTCCTGGACCCCTGGTTCGGAAACTCTGTCCTGGTGTGGGCAGTGCTCATCGGGCTCATCCTGTGCTATCTGGCTATCGGGTCGTGGTTGGGTGGCCGTCTGGCCGACCGCAATCCTGCGCCTGCCCGGTTCTACACCCTGGCGGCCGTGGCCGGGGCGCTTCTCGGTCTGGTGCCCCTGGTTGCCCAACCCGTGCTCCGGCTGGCGGCCGATGTTTTCCTCACCTACGACCTGGTCGCCCTGACGGTCTCGTTCGCAGCCTCGCTGCTCCTGCTTGGTGCGCCCGTCATCCTGATGGGCTGTCTCAGTCCTTTCGCCGTTCGGCTCCTTGTCCGCAACGTCGAAGATAGCGGCCGCACCACAGGTCGCGTGACGGCGCTGGCCACCACCGGATCCGTCCTGGGTGTCTTCGTTCCGGTCCTGGTGCTCATCCCCAATCTGGGCACCCGGCGTACGTTCCTCGCCCTGGGGCTGGTGCTGCTGGGTCTGGCCGTGGTGGCCCTGGCGCAAGCGCGGGAACGGCGTGCGGGTCTCTTTGCCATCATCTGGGTAGGACTGCTGGCGCTGTTCTTGATGCCACCCGGCCGTATCCGCGCCGATGCCACCACGCTATACGAAGGGGAATCAGCCTACAACTATATCCAGGTGGTGCGAAATGGGCCTGAAGTCGTGCTCAAGCTGAACGAAGGGGCTGGCGTCCATTCCGTCTACCGGCCGGGCATGACTCTGGCCGACGGCATCTGGGACTACTTCCTTGTAGCGCCTTTCTTTGCCCCGGGACGGGTCCTCCCCGACGACGTCCACAGCCTACTGCTGATTGGTCTGGCTGCGGGCACGGTGCCAAAGCTGTACACCGCTGCCTACGGCCCCATCCGCATCGAAGGGGTTGAGCTGGATCCAGCCGTGATCGAGATCGGCCGGCGCTATTTCGCCATGACCGAGCCGAATTTGCGGACTGTCGCCAGCGACGGCCGCGCCTTTCTCCGCCATGCCTCCGGCCCCTATGACGTCATCGCCGTCGACGCCTACCGGCCACCGTATATTCCCTTTCATCTGACGACCGTCGAGTTTTTCCAGGAGGCCCGGAGCCTCTTGTCGCCAAACGGCGTCGTCGCCGTGAACGTAGCGCGCACCTCCGGTGATTACAGTCTGGTCGATGCGGTCGCCGGTTCGATGGAGGCGGTCTTCCCCTCCGTCTTCATCATCGACGAGCCCAATCAGGGCTTTGACCTGGGCAACAGCCTGGTCATTGGCACAGCGCGCCCGGCCAACCTCGGCGACTATGCCGCGAACACCAGCGCGCTCTCCGACCCCCTGCTGGCTGAAGTTGCCCGTCGCAGCCAGGGACACGTCCGTGTCGCTCCAGGTCATGGCCCCGTTCTCACCGACGATCGGGCGCCGATCGAACAGATCGTGCACGGAATCGTCCTGCGTTATCTGTGGGGAAACGCACGGGCGCCCTAGATCGCACCTATTCGGGGCTTGGGGTTGCTTCGAGATTGAGAACGGACGTGCTGTCTCCCGGTGTCGCCGTTGCCTCGGGACGTGTTTCCAAATAACAGACAATGCCGTCGGTGATGCCTTGGGCCAGTTTCGTCTGACCGTTTACCAGGATGTCGCGGTCGCCGCCAAGGAAACCGAGCTCGATGATGGCGCCGGGGGTCGTATCAGCGACGCGCTGGAAGGCGTGATACCCGGTCATGTCCTTGGTCACCGTAGTGGGGTGCAGCGACAGTCCGGTGACTTCGCCGTACTTCTCTTCGATGCAGGACTCAAGCCTGTTGTCCTGATCGGCAATCACCGTCTCGGCGGCGCTGGCGACTTTGTAGCCGGTCAAAGGGATGCAGGAATCGGCATGGATGGACACCAATGCGTCGACTTCCAGACCGGCAAGTCGCTTGTCATACTCATCGAGAACCTGAACCTCCGCGCCCTGCCTCTGCAGGAGCTTGGCGACCCGGTTGGCCACTGCCTCCGTGATCTGCACCTCTATGAGCCCGTCATCGCATACGGCGCCTGTGTCGTAGCCCCGATGCCCGGCGATGATCGCCACCTGCCATTGGGGTAGACCGGGCAGTCTGGTCATTTGACCCAGGACGCGTCCCATCCGATCAAGCGACAGCGTCCCTCGTTGAAAGCTCACTCCCGTCACGACAATGACTGCCGCCAGCATCAAGAAGAACAGACGCCGCAGCCAGGTTTGGAGGGTGTACAACCGTCGATACTGCATGGTTGAGGCTTTCAAGAGAACGACGAAGGGACACTAAGGCTGCATGACGGCTGACTGTATCGTCTGGTAGAGCGAGGGTTCGAGTTGCTTTCGGCCTGTTGCCAGCAACCACAACTCAATCGTTCGTTCCGGATCGGCATACGCCACGACCTGCCCGCGCTGCCATGCCACCACGCCCTGGTAGGCGCGCAGCCGCTCGCCTGGGCCCTCCAGCTCGACGACGAAGCCGCGATAGCCGAGATTACCCGGCGACAGTTCCGCATTGTCGACTGGCGCCAGGGCGGAGACATTGCCGAGGAGGGTTTGGGTATCAGCCGGGCTCAGCATCCAGGTCGGGTTGTCTGCACGGCCAGAGTACAAGTCGATCGTGACTTGTGCCTGCCGTACAGGTCGAAGGGAACCGCAGCCGAGCAAGACGGCCGCGAGAACGGTCAAGGTGAAGACACAGGTTCGAAAACGCAGCGGCATGGTGGCTCGGATTCGTTCGGCATCCATCAAAGCGGCCATGGATGCACAGCCGATCAGGAGCGCTCATTATAGCATCCAACCGGCGGGCAGAAATAAATCGAGCAGAAAGGACCCCACGTGACCATGCGCGGAAAGGAACCGGCCCTGGTTCGCTTACGTCACAAGGTTTGACATTCTCACCCTCCCACTCGCATAATCGGATGCCCCCAAACAACAGTTCCCTTGCTGCCACCCTTACATGATCGACATTGGACAGCTCCTGCGCCAGACTCGCGAGGCCAAGGAGTTCTCACTATCTGAAGTAGAAGCACAGACGCGCATTCGCCAGCGCTACCTGGCTGCCCTGGAATCGGACGATTGGAATCAGCTTCCCAACCCAGTGGTTGCGCGTGGCTTCCTCACCACGTATGCGCGTTTCCTGGGTCTCGATCCCGAAACACTTCTAGGTCAACTTGATAAGGAAAAACCACGGTCAAGCCAGCCCGTAAGCATGCCGGCGCCAGCGCCAACGTCGGCCCAACCGTATCGGCCCATCGAACTTCGCCTCTATGAGCAGACCTCCGAGCGGTCTGGTCTGGCGCGCTGGTTGGTCAGGATCGTGGCGTTGTTGGTGGTTGCGGCAGCCGTCGTCTACCTCGTGGTCCGCTTTGCCCTCCCTCTCCTAGGCGATGCCCGAAGTGTTGCCGGGAGCTTGCTTCCCGCCACACCCACCCTGCCCCCCGCTGGCACGCCTCCTTCCACACCGCTCATCATCGTGGGTGTAACCGACACGCCGACGCCAGCACCATCGGCGACGCCCAGGCCCCTGATCACGAGAGCGGTAGCTACGGCCACATCCACCCCGCCGGGTCGCACACCGACAACCACGGCCATCGACAAGATCGACCTCAGGCTTGAAGTCCTGCAGCGCGCCTGGGTGCGCCTGACGGCCGACGGGCAGGTCCTCGAGGAAGTCATTCTATCGCCAGGCTTCATCAAGGAATACACCGCCACGAACAACATCCAGGTCCGCACCGGCAACGCTGCCGGGTTGCAATTGACCGTGAACGGCGAAGTGCAGCCTTCGCTTGGCAAGACGGGCGACATTGTCGATGCCGGTTGGGCCTTAGAAAACGGCGTCCTGGTCGTTCAGACCCCCGTCCCAGACACCACGACCACTCCCTCACCTTCCCCCTCTGTGACCGTGACATCCACTGTCACGCCGCAACCTTAGGGCTGCGACGTGCCTTCGTACTCCACATGACCCAGCAGCGACCTCCTTCGTACTATCTCCTTACCCTGGGATGTCCCAAGAATCAGGTCGATAGCGATGGCATGGCCACGCTGCTTGAAGGCCAGGGCTATCACCTCACCGATAACCCAAGATGGGCTGATGTCGTCATCGTCAACACCTGCGGTTTCCTGGAGGCTTCGAAAGAGGAGTCGATTGCGGCGCTGCAAGATCTGAGCGGGCGCAAGCGTCGCGACCAGATGCTCGTGGCGGCAGGTTGCATGGCCGAACGGGATGGCCAGGAGATTCTGAGGCGCGTGCCGGGTGTGGACGGTCTGTTGGGTACGCGGCGATGGATGGATATCGTGGCACTGGTCACGCAACTCCGCGGCGGCAGAGGAAAACGGACGTTTGGCCGCATCGAGATGTTGGGTGACCCCGTCCACGACGATGAAACGCCGACCCCGCGCAGCCGTCGACAGGCGGCCAGCGCCTATCTGAAGATCAGCGACGGCTGTAACGCTCCCTGCGCCTTTTGCTCGATCCCGACCTTCAAGGGCAAGCTGCGCTCGCGCCCCTTTGAGGCCCTTGTGAGCGAGGCGCAAGCACTCACGGCGACCGGGGTCAAAGAGATCATCGTCGTCGCCCAGGATACGACCGATTACGGACGTGATGCCGGCGAGCCCAACAGCCTTCCCCGGCTGCTGCATGCCATTGCCCGCCGGACCGAGGGTTTGCGCTGGCTGCGCCTGATGTACGCCTATCCGGGCCACGTCTCCGATGAGCTCATCGAGACCATGGCGTCGACCTCTGTCCTCCTCCCCTACCTCGACATCCCCCTCCAGCACGGGCACCCGGCCACGTTGCGAAGGATGCGTCGCCCCAGCAACGTGGAGTGGGTTGACAACACGGTGACCAAGCTGCGGACGGCCATGCCTGACATCGCCCTGCGCACCACCTTCATCGTCGGTTTTCCGGGCGAGACCGAGGAGGAGTTCCAGGGGCTGCTTACCTTCGTCCAAACCATCCGCTTCGATAAGGTCGGAGCCTTCGTGTTCAGTCCGGAACCTGGCACGCCGGCAGCAACCCTTCCCGACCAGGTGCCGGCTGAGGTGAAACAAGAGCGTTGGGAAAGACTGATGGCCACCCAGCAACCCATTTCTCTCGCCCGCAACCAGGCCCAGGTAGGCCGCACCCTCACGGTGCTGGTAGAGGGGCAGGACAAAGAGGTGACCCTGGCCCGCTCCTATCGCGACGCGCCGGAGATAGACGGGTTTGCGCTCGTCGAGGGCCGGGCGAAACCCGGCGACATGCTCGACGTCCTCATCACCGGCGCCCTGGAGTATGACCTGGTGGGAAAGCCGGTGGCGTCCCTGGCGGAGGCGCCAGAGGCCCGCACGCTGGTGTCAGCCATCGATTTGATGTAAGAAAAAGCGAGGCGCCGCTGTGAATGGCGCCCTGCTTTCATTCTTCCATATTGCGGCCGAAAAGCCAGTCGCCGAAACGTTGCCAACGCCCGGATGAGGTAGGAACGGGAGGAGTCCCTGCTGGTTGGGCGACGGCGACCGGCGCCACTTGAACGATGCTTTCTGGCGGTGGCGGTGAAGGTAGAGGTGGAATCGCTGCTTCGGGCTGAGCCGCGACCGAAGGTGTGGCCTCGGCGGCCGGCGGACGAGGGGGGGCGAAAGGTGAGACGGCTGCAGACGTTGCTGCGGGCGCAGGGGCCGGTCTGACGCCGGCAGCAGGCGAAGCATGGCGCATCACCTGAGGGGCAAGGCTGTCCAGACGGCGCTGCAGCTCAAACAGGTAGGACTCCATCTGCCGCATACGCTCGCGGTCGTGTGTCTGGTTGGAGTCCACTTCGCGCTTGAGCTCAAAGAGCTTGCGCTCCGCCTCAAGGATTCGTTCGCGCAGCCGGCTGTTTTCTTCTTTGAGATTGAAGTTGTCCTGCAGCACCACGCCCAGCAACTGCCGCGCGGTCTGCTGTCCGGAAAGGATGATCTGCTGGCTGTCCGACAGGGAGAAGAGCGTCTCGGCAATCAGGTTTGCCAGCTCCGGCCGGCTGCCGGCTTCGTCCGGCTGGTTGACGATGGCCCGCCGCCCAGTGGTCTCGGAAGCGTCCCCTGTCTCTGACCCCCCATCCTCATCAGAAGACTCAATCGTTTCTGCCAACACCTCGACTACCGTTGCTTCGCCTGCCCGCTCCGGGTCCGAAGTCCGCTCAGCCAGGTGCAGACCCACCTCCTCGTAGGTAAGTCCTCTGCCAAGCAACTCCTTGATCTCCCTCAGAACCCGGACATCCTCTTCGCCATAGCGGCGGTGCGAACGCGTGGCGGCGCCATCCAGTTCCTGAACATGCGTCGGCAGGTAGTCGGCAAAATAGTACGACCACCGGCGCAAGGTCGATGCGGGGATGTTCAGGCGCTGCGCCACATCTGCTGGCCGCAGCATGGGCGCGGGCATGGTGATCAGTCGACTACGCGATAGTTGCCGTCAATAACGTCGTCGGTGGACTGCTGCTGCTTCGCTGGGCCAGGCTTCGCGCCGCTGCGATACTGGGAGACGATATCATCCGGAGCCAAACGCAGAAGCAACTGCATTGCTATCCAGATGACCGCCAAATCGTCCAACTGACCGAGACCGAGGAAGACGTCGGGAAGAATGTCGATCGGCATCAGCAGGTAGGCCCCTGCCAGCACGGGCAACCCGAAGCGGATCCAGGGGCTAAGGCGCGGGTCGCGGATCAGCTTCCAGGCGACCTGTGCATTCTCGAACAGCTCGCTGAGCGTACGCGGGCGTTTGTTTGTCTCGTTCTGAGGGTTGGAGGACATGTTTTCTGCTTCTCCTTGCGCTGCGGCGGGGTTGGCACACCTGGAAAGAACCGGAACGCAGCGCGGCAACGTAGAATAGGGATGCTAACATAGCGTGAGCGATTCGCCAAGCGATTTGGGCGGAGGGCGAAAGATGAACGGAGGTATCGCCCGAGGCGAACATCGTGGCATAATAGCCGCGCTGATTTCGCTCACAGGCGTCGTGCAAGTCGCTAACAATACGCAGTAACCCTCCGGCAGGTTTCGCGCAGCGGTATGAACACCCTCGAGCAACACCTTGGCGAGCTCCCCTTCGCGTTGCTGCGCGGCATCGCCCAGAACCAGGGCCTGATCCTGGCAGAAGGCACGCGCAAGGGTGCTGTTCTGGCTCTTGTCGTCCACATGAGCGATGGCGCTCACGCCCGTGAGGTCTGGCAAAGTCTTTCCACCGAGGCCAGGGTGGCCTTGCAGGCCCTGGCGGCCGCGGACAACCGTATTCCGGCGCCTACTTTCCAGCGGCGTTTCGGCGAGCTGCGCCGTTTTGGCCCCGGCAGTCTGGAGCGTGAGCGACCCTGGGCGGCGCCCGTCAACGTGGCCGAATTCCTCTGGTATCGCGGACTGATCACTCGCGGCTTCGACGAGACGGCCGACGGGTTGGTAGAGTGCATCAGCATCCCCACGGACCTGCTGCCCCTGCTTCCCATCCCTGCGGCCACGAACGCGAGCTTTCCGCCACTGCCTGTCAGCCCCCCGCCTCATGTCGAGAGCGCCGGCGAGACCTTTCTTGAAGACCTGGGTACTCTGCTCATCTACGTGCAGAACGAGCCGGTGTGGCTCAACCAGCGCCGCCAATGGCGGGACAAGGACCTGCGCCTCCTGGCGCGACAGTGGCAGCGTCCGCCTGCGGACGACGAGCCGCTTCTGGCGGCGGGGGGTCGCGCTGCACTCCTGTTCCACTGCGCCCAACGGCTTGGCTTTCTGAGCAGCGAAGGGCGACGGCAGCGCTTGCGCGGGAAGCAGGTGCGCTCCTGGTTACAGTTGGATCGCTTCGAACAGTCACACGCTTTGTACCTGGCCTGGCGTGACACGCCCGCCTGGAACGACCTTTGCCTGACGCCCGGGTTGACATGCGTCGAGGGCAACTGGCGCAACGACCCCGTGCAAACGCGCGTACAGCTCGTTCATCTGCTCGGTCAGGTGGAGTCGCTGAGCTGGTATGCCCTCTCTGAATTCATCGCTGCGGTTCATGAACACGCCCCCGACTTCCAGCGTCCTGACGGCAACTTTGATATGTGGTACATCAAAGACCCGGAAGGGGTCTATTTGAAGGGGTTCGAGCATTGGCACGACGTGGAGGGGCGTCTGTTGCGCTACGTGTGTACGGGACCGCTCTTTTGGCTGGGCGCTATCGCCCTGGACGAGGCGAGAGGTCGCTGGTGTCTGACCCCGCTCGGGGTGGCGCACCTTGGCCTGGGGACCCCACCTGTCACCGAGGCGCTTCCGGTGCTCGTCATCGGCGAGGATTTCCGGGTCGTTGCACCCACGGGCGCCGGCCTTTACGACCGCTTTCGGGTGGCGCGTTTCTGTGAATGGGAAGCCGGCTGGCCGGGCTATCGCTACCGCATTACCCAACGCGGCCTGCGCCGCGCTGCCGCTGCGGGAATCACGCTGGTCCAGATCATCGATTTTCTGGCCCGCGCCAGCGGCGATAGGCTGCCCGTCAAAGTGCGTGAGGCGCTGACCGCCTTCCGCCCTTGAGCCAGCGTGTCCTCGAACACTTGTCCTCACGCGCACCGCGGGGTAAGATCAGCCTCACCCTGGCTGATTTGCCCCTCCTATGCCCCGTATCCTGCTGCTCTTTATCCCCGTCCTCATGCTGGTTGTGCTGGCCAACCTGGGCCAGTTGTACCGCTGGGCCCGGTGGCTGACCTATGGGGTTTTGCTGGCGATGGCGGCGGTTACTCTGGCGGCAGGCATCGGCGCCCTCTGGTACCGCGGTCCGCTGCCTGACGTCCTGCTGCCGGCGGGGCTGGAGCTCAACCTGACTGGCGTTGGCCTGTGGCTGGTCCTCGGCGGCGCCCTGGCGCTGGCGCCGGTGGCGGCCGCCCTCATCGCTCAGGTGGCGAGACGGCCGCTGCGCCTGGGCCATGTGGATTGGGGACAGCCGCTCCCCCTCACCGCCGTCGTGTTGGCGATCCTGTTCACGACCCTCAACCTCTCGCAGTCGGCGCTTATCACCAATGCCGCGGAGCTGGCGGCGAGCGGTTCACAGTTGGGCATTGCGGAGCTGGGGGCGCAGGCGGCAGCTTTTGTCATGCTGGGGGTGCTGGGAGTCGGCTTCGGCATCCGCCGCAAAGGCCGCGCCACGCTGGCCCGGCTGGGAGTGCGCGCGGTCGTGCTTCCGGGCGATGCCGTCGCCGTTGCTGCAGCGACACTCGGCATGCTGACCATGAGCATTCTGGTGGGCGGCATCCTGGCGGTGGTGGCGCCGGAAAGCGTCGCCAATGCCACGGCGCTCAACAAGCTCATCATCGGCGCCATCAGCACACCAGCGGGTGCGATCCTGCTGGGCTTGTTCTCAGGCATCGGTGAAGAAATCCTGTACCGCGGCGCCCTGCAACCCGCCTTTGGCCTGTGGGGCGCCAGTCTCCTCTTCGCCCTGCACCACGTCCAGTACCTCAACTATGCCCTCATGGTTGTGTTCTTGCTCGGCCTGGCATTGGGCTGGATCCGCAATCGGTATGGCACGACCGTGGCCGCCGGCGTGCACGCCGCC
Source organism: uncultured Caldilineales bacterium (assembly GCA_964535455.1). Taxonomy (GTDB): domain Bacteria; phylum Chloroflexota; class Anaerolineae; order J102; family J102; genus SSF26. The sequence goes on along the minus strand of CAZHTZ010000011.1, from coordinate 23,746 downwards.
TACAATACCACTCTCATCCTGATCGCCCTCGCATCCGCAGGCCTCACGCCCAGCTAGCACCAGGCTGGCCCGGGGCGACGTCACGCACGGCGGGAAACGCCTCTATTCCATGCCTGACAGCCAACTCCTTACCAACAGTTCCGTCATCTGGCCGATTCTGGCTGGCATGGCAATCATCCTGTCGAATGGTTTCTTCGTGGCCGTCGAGTTCTCATTGGTCACTTCGCGACGCATGCGACTCGAAGACGCCTCGGCGCGGGGGAGCAGCGCCGCGCGCCTGGTGCTGCGCATGCTGGAGGACCCGGACCGGGCCATTGCCGCCGCACAACTCGGCATCACCGCATCAAGCATCCTTTTGGGCATCGTGGCCGAAGAGCCTCTGATCCAGATCATCGGTCCCGTCATCGAGCCGATCATTGGCGCCCTGCTCAGCCAGGCGGCTGCGGCCGCCATCTCGGCATTCGTCGTCCTGGTGATCCTCTCCTTCTTCCACATGGTCGTGGGCGAGCAGGTGCCCAAGCTCATTGCCATACGTTCGCCTGAACGCGCGGCCCAGTTCACCGCACCGCCTATGTGGGCCTTTGCCCGCATCACGGCCCCTTTTGTCTGGGTGGTCGACAGCGCCACGGCGCTTGTGCTCCGCCTGGTGGGGATTCGCGGCAGCATAGGGGCTCACGGCAGTGTGGCGTCGTTGGAAGAACTGAGGGCGGTGGTCAAGCAGAGTGGCCAAATGGGGCTGTTGGAAGCGGAAGAACAGGAAATGGTCTACCGGGTGTTTGAGTTCGGCGACCGGGTTGTGCGCGAGGTCATGGTGCCGCGCTCGCGCATGGTAAGCATCGAGCGTAACGACACCATCGACGACCTGATCGAGATATTCCGCCGCCACGGGCACTCCCGACTTCCTGTCTACGACGAGGACTTTGACCACGTCATCGGCATCGTCCAGGTGAAGGTGTTGCTGGCCCTGGTGGTGGACCGGCCCGAGGCGCGTGGCTGGCGGATCAGTGAGGCTACTACCATCCAGCCGGTGACCATGGTGCCCGAGTCCCGGCTCGTGGGCGATCTTTTTGCCGAGATGCGGGCGTCGCGCGCCGGCCTGGCCATTGTCATCGACGAGTTTGGGGGCACGGCCGGTTTGGTGACCATCGAAGACCTGGTGGAAGAGATCGTCGGCAGCATTGGCGACGAGGGGACCACCCAACCGTTGCTGCGGCGGCTCGCCGACCACGTCTACGAAGTGGATGCACAGATCTCGGTGGATGAGGTGAACGAGAGGCTGGACCTGCATCTGCCTGAGTCGGACCGCTACGATACTGTAGCCGGTCTTATCTTGCAGGAGCTGCGCCATATTCCCACGGTCGGGCAAGAACTGACCATCCATGATTACCGCTTGCGCATCCTGGACATGGACGGCCCGCGCATCGCCAAGGTGCGTATTGATGAACTACCGGGGAAACCGGGGGCAACCCTGTCTTCTGAGTAAGTCGGGTTGGCAGGCGCCAGAACGCATTTGTCCATTCCTTCGCTGCTATGCACCCGCTGCTTATCCGCTTCTCTTCCATCCCTTCCTCACAGGATTGGGTTCGCCGTTGGGCGCGACTTGGCGCGCAGGAGGGCCTGGCGGTCCAGGCGCTCGAACAGACGGCCGGTCGCGGGCGTCTGGAGCGCCGATGGTGGTCGCCCCCCGGCGCCGGGCTCTATCTGTCCGTGTTGCTGCGCCCCACCATCTCCTTGACCCAGGCCAGCCAGTTGACCATGCTCGTATCATTGGCTGCAATCGACGCCTGCCAGCAAACGGCCGGCGTGACGCCACAGCCCAAATGGCCCAATGACCTGGTGCTGCACGACCGCAAGCTCGCCGGTGTGCTGGCGGACGTCGAGCAAACCGGCGGTCGCTTGCAGTTCGCCGTGCTGGGCCTGGGCCTTAACGTGGCCATGACCTTTTCCGGGACGCCGCTGGCCGAGACGGCCATCAGCCTGGCCGAGGTCGCGAGCGGACCCATCCAGCTTGAACAGCTGCGCGATGCCTATCTTGCTGCGCTCGCCGATCGCTACCGGCGGTTCCGGGACGGTGAATCACCTCACGAGGCCTGGAGGCAGCATCTGTACCCTCTCGGCCGGCGCGTACGGGTGGGGCAGCACGACCAGCCGGATCTGGTGGGACAAGCCTTCGACGTCCACGCTCTCGGCGGGCTGCTCGTCCGCGATGACGCCGGCAGCGTGCACACGGTTTGGGCGGGGGATGTCGTCGTGGCGACCCTGGACGCGTCTGCCAGCGCGGACGCCTCTGCAGGCGCGGACGCCTCTGCAGGCGCCTGATCCGGCTTCCGCGGAGTAAGCTTTGCCCCACTCTTCTCGTCTTACGTAGCATGCCCATTGATTTTGACTGGCAGGATGGAAGTCACCGCTTTCATCCGGAAAGCGTCCCGGTCCAGCCTGCACCCCCTCCCGCACCGCCGCCGCGGGAGATTCATGTGCGGCGCGCCAGGCCGCGGTTGAGCAACCTCACCTTGCTGGCCCTCGGCATCGTTCTGGGCATCATCGCCGGTATCGCCATCCTCACCTACGAGGGCCAGCGCAACGCCCGTGCCGACGTAGCGCCGGTGCTCGTGCTGCAACAACAGGCGCTGGAGCAAGGCGACCGCGACCTCTATCGCAGCCTGATCGACGATCGCGACCCCGCCTGGCAGGCGGCGATGGCAAACGCCCAGCCGCAGACGGTGCTCCTGTACGACCAGGCCCCGCCCCGCGTTCGCCGCGTCACCCTGCAAGGCGATCTGGCGGAGGCCGATGTGGTCTTTCGTTACGATGATCGCTCTTTTCACCGCCTGGAATCACTCCGTCTGACCGGCGACCAGTGGCGGCTGGCGCCTGTGCAGGTCGGCGATTGGGGGCCCGTCGCCACCACCACCGGCGAAAACGTCACCTTGCGCTACCGGCAGCGAGACGCCTTTCTGGCCGAGCTTTTGCCCCAGATGGACGCCATCGCCCGCACGTTTTGCCGCCGCTACGCCGCCCCATCACCCTGTCGTGTGGACCTCAGCATCGAACCCGGTCCCGAGCTCCTGCCCTTTCTTCCCGGCCAGGGAGCAGCGACACCGCTGGCGCTGACGCGGTTCGAGGCCCTGAGCAATCCGGGCAAGGCCGCCGTCATGCTCAATCGCCAGGCGGATGGTGCTGGCGATGATGCCACCGTACGCCTGCTGGCCCAGTTTCTGGGCGTGCCGAGCATCAGCCAGCTCAAGGTTACCGCACAAGTTGCGCCCACTGTCCCACAGACGGAAGGGGACGCTCCAGCGAGCGGTGCACTCGCGGTGCGCTTCATTTCACCGCGGCTGGTGGGGTGGTCCGGCAAGACGCCGCATCCCCTCTGGTGGCTGGCGTTGACCGAGACCATCGGAGAAACGATATTGCGGCGGACCTTAGGGCCGGTGACGGGAAGTGACCAGGCAGTGTACACGCTGTGGGCCGCGGCCCGCGGGGATGTGGCTCTCTGGGCGGAGCGCCTGAGTGGCGTGCGCTTCCCGAATGATGGGCAGGTCGCAACAGAGACAGCCCCGGCTGTCATCGGCGCCTCCCTGGCAGCCGGAGACACCACCCAGCGCGCCGCCGCGCGCAGCTTTGCCCTTTATCTGCACGCCACCGTTGGCGAGAAGGGGCTGCTGGCCATGCTCGAAAAGGCCCATAGCACGCTCGTCATCCGGGATGCCAGCGCCGTATTCGGCCAGACCCCCGGCGACCTGGCCGCCGGTTGGCGAGCATGGCAGAACGACCGCAGAAGACAGAGGACGGAAGACAGAGGACAGAGGACGGAAGACAGAGGACAGAGGACGGAAGACAGAGGACAGAGGACAGAGGACGGAAGACGGAGGACAGAGGACAGTGACGGCAGACGATTGGCCGCCGGCCGCCGGGCGGTGGACCGCTAAGAGGGTGTCAGGGGAGGGTGACCAGCCCGGCGGGCAGGAGATCGATCACCACGATCTCGGGGAGGCAACGGAAGCGGAAAGGGGTGGATTCGCCCATGCCGCGGGAGACGATCATCTGCACCCCGCCGGGAAGATCGTCGAAATACCCCGCCGGGTGCGTACGGGGCAGGCGCGTGCCCTGCGTGTGCACCGCTCCCAGCCCCGGCAGCACCACCTGCCCACCGTGCGTGTGCCCCGCCAGCGCCAGCACAACCGGACCTTGGGGGAGGTCGTAGGCCAGGTCAGGGTTGTGGGTCAGGAGGATGGCTGGCGCATCCGCCGGGATGGACGCCAGGGCGGCGGCCAGGTCGGGCGTCCCCTCGATGGGGTCGTCGACGCCGGCCAGCCACAGACCGGAGGTTCCGGGTAGGGGGCAAGCCTCGTTGTCCATCAGGCGGACGCCATTGCGAGCGAGTAACGCCCGCAAGTCTGTAGTGTCATTGGCAACGCGGGCGAAGCGTAGGCGGTCGTTGCGCAGGATCTGCCATAGCAACTGCCAGATGGCGCGCAGCTCGCGGTAAGCCGCTCTCAGACCTGCGGCGAGGGTGGGAGCCTGTCGTAGGGCCCGCACGGCCCCGCCAAAGAACTGACGCCAGGAGTACTCACAGTAGTCATGATTGCCCAGAACAGCATAGCGGCCCAGGGGCGCCTCGGGCAGACACTGCAACATCTCCGCGACGGCGTCGAGACCGGCGTTGTTGTGCAAAAAGTCACCGGTGAGCACAATGAGGTGGGGATGGAGTGGGGTCAGCAGGCGCCGGATATGGCGCAAACGGCTGCGCCGCACCCAGGAGTCACCGGCGAAGTGCTGGTCCGAGAGGTGCAGGATGCGCAGCCCGGCGCCAGCGCCCTCCGGCAGGGACAGCCGGTAGCGCTGGACGCGCAGGCGCGGGCGTTCCCCGCCCCAGGCGTAAAGGAAACCCAGCTCGGCCAGGACCACCACAGCGGCCAGCATGCGTAACAACGTTTTCATGTCAGGCGCGGAACACAAGCACCCCAGCCGGACGACTGGGGTGCGAGGTTGCGATGCAGAAAGTTAAGATCAGGCAGCGAGCTTCTTGGTCAGCTCGTCGACCTTGTTCGACAGTTCGCCGATCTTGTTGCCCAGGTCTTCGACGTCGCCGCGGCTGGGGATGTTCATCCGGTTGAGGATGGTCTTGACACGGCGGTCCACCAGACCATCGAACCTGGACCCGGTCTTCTCCGCATCCTTCTGGCGACGCTCCCTCACCTCGGTGACCATCGCCCGGCCGTCCTTCTCGGCCAGTTCGCCGCGCTCGATCAGGTGGTTGATGATAGCCTCCACCTCCTCGATGCCCATGGTGACGGTGCCGATGGCAGCCATAAGCATGTTGCGCATGGCCTTCACGACGGGGTTGCCGCCGTTCACATGTTCCTCGGCCTTCGCAGTGACTGTTTCCACGATTGGGGTTTCGGTTGACATTCTTTGTTTCTCCTTGTTGCTATCCGCCCCCCAGACCAACTGGTAGGCGCTGAATTCGAGCAAGAAAACCGACCATGACGCAATGCGTCATAATGTCGCCATCATAGCATACGACTGTGTGAGTGTCAAGACTTTTTTTGCTTGGTGTTACTGCTCAGGGAAAAAGTCCGCATACTTGAGATATGAGGACCATTACCTTGAACCCGAAACAGCAACGCGAAGTTGAGATTCAAAGCCGTTTGGAGGCAGGTGTTGTCGACATCGACACCGCGGCGGGGCTACTGGGGGTTGGGGTGCGATGGCGCGTCGCTGTCGCTCGGTCGTGGCGCCCCGCACCTATCCCAGGCCTTTGACAGGGCGTAGCGCTTGCGGTAGCCTCAACTTCCATGATAGAACCCATCACTGCCCGCGCTCCCGTTGCCGTCATCAACTGCGATGTCCACATACCGGACACGCTGCTCCACCAGGGGTTGGTTCTGGTGGAGGGTGGCGTGATCCGGGCGGTGGGCAGCAGCCACGAGATTCCATTGCCCGCCAACGTCCGGCTGATCGACGCTCGCGGCGGCTTCGTGACGCCCGGGTTGATCGACGTAGCCCGACCCTCGTTCGCGACAGAGGCCCCGGAAACCCAGGGCGTGACCGCCTACCTGCTGGCCGTCGTGATGGCGGCGGTGGAGGACTTGCCCGCTTTGGCCCAGGCCGCGGCCGCTGTCGCCAACCCTCTGCACCACAGCCAGGCGTTAGGTCTGCACCTCATGGCCTTGTGGCCGGTGGACGGCTCTGTCGGCTGGGAAGAAGTCTGGGCGCTCGCTGCCGGAGCCATTGGCCTTGTCACGGTCGGTAACGAGGATCCGGCAACCGCGCGGCAGGCATTGACGGCGGGCGCGCCCATCGCCGTGCCCGTGGACGCCCGCCACCCATTTCTCCGTGATTTGTTGGTCAGTGGTCGGGCGATTGGCTGGCTTTCCGGGTCGATCGTGCCGTCACCAGCGCCTCTCCATCTGGTTTCGGTGGCTGCTGCGCTGCCGCTGCTGAAGACGTCCACGGGACTTGTCTTGATGAGTGGGGACGGGCAGATGTTGGCGACCACGATGCTGGCGGAACTCGTTCAGTCCTCCGGCGCCGGCTGGAACCGCATCGTGCGCTCGGCGACCTGGCTTCCCGCCGATCTGCTGCGGCTGCCGCGGGGCCGCCTCGCCGCAGGGTCGCTTGCCGATTTGCTTTGTTGGACCCGGTACGGCGAGCTGGCCTGGACGATGAGGAACGGCGTCATCGTCCATCCATCGGCGATTCCTGCGGACGGTGGCGCCTGGTTGGCAGCACTACTGCAGCGGCGTCCGGAGACGCTGGCAGTGGAGGATGTCCGCGATGACCCTGAGCGGGGCGCTGCCGGGATCGATCTCATCTGGCGGTTCCGCCGCCCGGACGGGCACGAGGAGACCACCACCCTTGTCATGCGCCAAGACGGTGCTCTGGCGGACGACACCTTCGAATTCGACCTCACCGGCGCTACCCCAACCAGCATCGTGCGCACCGGCGCGCAGTGGTGTTTCTACTTGTTTACGGCCCTACCGGCTCTCTATGCGCTGCCTGTGCGTGGTTTACGGAACTGGCTGCTTGCTCACCCCCAACGCTTTGGCGCTGCAAACGCCTCGGTGCCTGTGCGGGAGTTGCTGGCGACCCTACCCCGCGCCCATCAAGCAGCTCTCGATCTGGCATAGCTAACCGGTCTGCTTGTTCTCGGCATCAGCCAGGTACGCGCGCGACGCCGCCACGAAGTTGGCCTGTGCGTCTTCGAGCTCGATCTCCAGGGTATCCATCGCTGCGAGCGCATAGGTGAGTTCGCCGCGGTCGCCGTTGCCGTCATGGATGGCAATGCGGCCGGACAGGGTCTCCGTCAGTTCGGTGACCATCAGCCGGTAGGCCGCTCCAGGCAACAGGACGCCACTCTGGCAGATGAAGTCGACGGCATCGCGGACGTGGCTCAGGCTGGTCGAGCATTCGCCAATGACAACCGGCTCCGACGTGACCTGACCGGAATCCAACAGGCGCAGCAATAGCCCCTCACGCTCGTGATCGAAGCGCAGAGGCGCCAACTCACCGGCGTGGTCGATTTCACCCTTCAGCGTTTCCCAGCGGCCGCGGTTGGCGGCCGTAACCGGCACGTGCAGAAGAAATACGTAACCGGTGGGAAAGACCACCGCTTCCGGCTCCTGGGCGAAACGCACGACCACCGGGCGACCGGCGGTCAGCTCGCTTTCCAGCCGTTCATAACGCGGGTGTTCGTAGGGAAGGAGGCTGAGCAAGTGGCTGAGAAAGGCATTGCGCAGGGACGTCTCGTCGCTTACATAATACTCGGCGCCGTCGACGTATTCGACCAGGCGTTGGTTGTTCTCGGCGATCACAACCTCATAGACCAGCTCTTCGCCGTCCAGGTAGCGAGCCGAGATCACGCCGTCGGCGATGGTGATTGAGTCCTCGTCCAATCGACTCAGGCCGAGGCGAGGTGGAAGCATCGGGGTACGAGATGACGTCATACAGCCATCGCCTCTGACAGCACCGTCTGGCCGATCATGGGCCTGAGGGTGTCTTTCAACACCAGATCGACCTCCACGCCCAAGGTATCACTCAGGTAATGCTCCAACTCAATAAACTCCAGCAGCCCTGGAGGTTCGGTGAACGTTACCAAGAGGTCCAAGTCGCTATCGCTCCCTTCCTCCCCCCGAGCGTACGAGCCGAACACCTCTACCGATTGCACACGATACCGTTCCCGTAACAGGGGTAGTTGTTGGCGCAAACCGGCGATGATGCGTTCGACTTCCATGGGATTTCCACCTTCAATACGAAGCCATTATAGCACCATCAGCCTGGCCGCTGCTGCAACCGCTTCGACTTTCAGAGCGTATCAATCGGTTCCACGTCGATCCGCCAGCTCGGCGTCAACGTCACGCCTGCCAATAGGGGCGCCGGGTCTTCGCTGCGGAAGAGCAGGTGCCAGCGGAGCTGGTCGCGTTCCTTGCTGAAGAACGCCGGGGCCGGACCGATGAGCTCAAAACCTTGTAGCCCCAGGGCGTGGGCGCGGGTCTTGATCTGGTTGGCGACGCGGCCGGTTTCCTGCTGGCAGCGCTCGCGGTTGGCGTCGAGGTAAAGTAGGCGGACCAGGCGCCGGTAGGGCGGATAACCGTGTTCCTGGCGGTAGCGCATCTCGTGCTGGAAAAAGGTGGCGTAGTCGTGGTGACTGGCGGCCAGGATGGCGTAGTGTGTGGGCTGGTAGGTCTGGAAGATGACCTGCCCACCCAGGGCCGAGCGCCCTGCCCGCCCTGCCACCTGGGTCAGCACCTGAAAGGACCGCTCGGCGGCGCGGAAGTCGGGCAGGAACAGGCCCACATCGGCGCTGAGCACGCCCACCAGCGTCACCAGGGGCAAATCCAGGCCCTTGGCGATCATTTGGGTGCCCACCAGCACGTCGGCCTTGTGGTCGATGAAATCCTGGAGGATGTCCTCGTGGCTGGTCTTGCCGCCGGTGGTGTCTCGATCCCATTGCAGGGGACGGGCCGCCGGAAACTGCGCCGCCAGCGCCGTCAGCAACCGTTCAGTGCCGGCGCCGAACTCCTTGAAGCGGCGGCTACCACACTTGGGACAGGCCGCAGGCAGCGGCTGGCGATGGTTGCAGTGGTGGCAAAGCAGCCAGCCCCCATGTTGAGTCAGGGGAATGGCGCAGCGAGGGCAGTGCATGACGTGGCCGCAGTCGCGGCACAGCACGAAGCTGGCGGCCCCGCGCCGGTTGAGAAACAGGATGGCCTGTTCCCCGCGTTCCAGCGTCCTGGTCAGGGTCTGCGACAGCGCTCGCGAAAACATGGACCGGTTGTCTGCCCTCAACTCGGCGCGCATGTCCACCACCGTGACCGGAGGCAGCTCCAACATGTCGTCGTCGGTTGACGTGCTGCCGTACGCTCCTACGCCGCCACCGTCGCACGTGGCCACCCTCGCCGCTTCCTTGTCCAGGCCACGATGCCCCCGCACCCGTCGCGGCAGCTCCAGCAGTGTGTAGGCGCCGCGCCTTGCCTGAAACATGCTCTCCAATGAGGGCGTGGCCGAGCCCAACATCACCATGGCGTTCGTCATCCGGGCCAGGGCAATGGCTGTGTCGCGGGCGTGATAGCGTGGTGTTCGCTCCTGCTTATAAGCGCCGTCATGCTCCTCGTCGACGACAATCAATCCCAGGCGGGGAAACGGCGTGAACAGGGCTGAACGCGAGCCCACGACCACGTCGAAGTCGCCCCGGCGGGCGCGGCGCCAGGTGTCATAGCGCTCACCGTCGGACAGCCGGGAGTGCACAACGGCCACGCGTCCGGGGAAACGGGCGGCAAAACGGTTCAACGTCTGTGGGGTCAGGCTGATTTCCGGCACCAGGACAATGCCCTGCCCGCCGGATGCAACCACCTCTCGCAAAGCCCGCAGGTAGAGTTCGGTCTTACCGCTGCCTGTGACGCCATGAAGAAGAAAAACAGATGGGGTGTCAGGCGCTTCCGAAGGGCGTTGCACCCGGGCGAGCGCGGCCTCGATTTCGAGCCACGCCCGCTGCTGGTCCGTCGTCAAGAGAGGTGGGGTGTCTCTCTGAAAACGACGACCCGCCAGGGGGTCGCGCCAGACCTCGGCCTCGCTGAAATCGACAAGCCCCGCCGCTGCTAGTGTCTTCAATGTGGCGGCGTCAGTACCGGCTTCAGCAAAGAGCCAGCCCACCCAGACCGGCTCATCGCCGGCGCCGGCCAGCGCCTCCAGGATGGGGCGGTAGCGGTCGGCGCCGCGCAGCGTGATCGCGGCTGCCAGCGCCTGATCGGGCGGCAAGACCAGATGGACGCGGCGTTCATCGTCGATGGTCACCAGCCCGCGCTTGGCCCAGGCCTTGATCGTCTCCGGGGTGCTGTCCATGGCCTGGGCGAGCTCGGCCAGGGCCGGCGTGGCCCCGGCGTGGTCGGCCAGCCAGGTGAGGGCGTCCGCCTGTTTGGAGGACCGGCCCAGGTGCAGGAGGCTGCGCTCGATCTGGCCGGCCGGGATGGCGAGGCGGACGCGGCGCTCGGTTTTCGCCTTGGGACCCTGCGCCGCGCCGCGGTCGCGCAGACGGGCGAGGTTCATATGGAGCAGGGCGCCCAACACATTCTCGTCCGTGAGGCGACGGTCGGTCTGGCGCAGCTCTGCCAGGGGCATGGCCTCACGGCGCAGGCGCAGCAGCAGCGCCTGCTGGGTGGGCGTCAGGTCTTCGGGGTAGATGGGGGCGCCGGGAACGTATTCGACGAACACCTGGCTCTTGGCCCCAAAGCCGGGCGGTAGGAGCAGCCGCACGCATTCGCTCAATGGCGCCAGGTAGTGGCGGCTCAGCCACAGCGCCAAGGCGATGTGCGCGGCCGGCAATGCCGGCTCTGCGACCACCAGGTCACCTAAGGGTTTGATCTGCAGCCCTTCCGGGGCCGTCGCAGCCAGCGCCATGACCACGCCCTGTTGCTGCCCGCGACCAAACGGCACCCACACGACGTGGCCGGGTTCAATGACGCCGCGACGGTCGGCGGGGATGCCGTAGGTGAAGGTCTGTCGTTCGGGGTTGAAGTCGACCAGCGTCTCCACCCCC
>CAZHTZ010000011.1:0-12608 GCA_964535455.1 uncultured Caldilineales bacterium | reverse complement strand
TGCTGGTTGACTACGGCATATTGGAACTTGGGCAGCTCGGCGAGCTCGTGGCGGGCGCGGGCGACGCGGATGGCGATCTGCTCGGCGGTGTCGGCCTGTCGTCCGCGCAGGCGGTTGATCATTTCATCCGCGGTGGCCGTTGTCAGAAAAACGGTCACGGCGCCGGGCATGCGGACGCGCATCGTCTCTGCGCCCTGCACATCCACCCGCATGACGACATCCTCGCCCGCAGCCAACGGCCCTGCAATCTCGCTCATGGGCACGCCCTTGTAGTCGCTGTAGACGAGGGCATATTCGAGCAACTCATTACGGTCGATCATGTCGGCAAACCGCTGCACGCTGACGAAGTGGTAGTCCTTACCGTCAATCTCGTTGGCCCGGGGTATGCGCGTGGTTGCAGTGACGACGCGGTGGAAACGAACCCCGAGCGCTTCCAGGGCATCGAGCGCCGTGTCCTTGCCGACGCCCGATGGACCCGACAGGATCATCACTACCGGCCGGGGTCCGTTGGGCACCCCAAAATGGCCACTGGTGTCGACTGTCTGGGTAGACATGGGAAATGAAGTCGGATTGTTCATGGGCTGCCCTGCCGGTTGGGTCTGGTATACTTGGTGAAGATGTCCATACCTCGAAGTGTGCGGAGAAGCAAATGCCGATCTACGACTACCACTGTCTCAACTGCCGGCGCCGCGTCAGCCTGTTCTATCGAACTCTATCGGCGGCAACGGTGGCGACGCCTGTCTGTCCACACTGCCAGAGCGACAAGCTGCGCCGCCTGGTGTCAAAGGTGGCCGTTGTGAAGTCCGAAGATGCCCGTCTCGACGCCATGTCCGACTCGGATATGCTCGACGGTCTCGACGAGGAGGACCCGCGGTCACTGGGCCGGATGATGCGGCGGATGAGCGATGAGCTAGGCGAGGAGATGGATCCAGAATTCACTGAGGTCATCGATCGTCTGGAATCGGGGCAGCCACCGGAGGAGATCGAAAAAGCGATGCCCGATCTGGCCGGCGATGGCAGCGGTGCGGGTGGGGGCGGATTCGACGATTTTGAGTGAACGAAAAACGAGCCGACGGTCGCGTCGGCTCGTTCAATCATAGCTGGTGCAGGCCCAAAGGGAAAACGGTGGACCCCCTCGGCGTTGGCTACTCGTATCGCCGCAGGACGCCTGCCACGGCGCCGTGGACGCGCACCTGGTCAGATTTCACCCAGTAGGAGTGATAGGCCGGGTCGGGATTTGCCGGGCGCAACTCCACCTGGTCTCCGCTCTGGTAGAAGCGCTTCAGCGTGGCTCCAGCCTGCGGGTGGGGCTCCAGGATCTCGGCGATAGCCATCTGGCCTGTTTCCACACGCGGCTGGCTGCGCACGATGACGATGTCGCCGTCATCCACCAGGGCGTCGATCATGGAGTGGCCCTTAACGTGCAGGGCAAAGATGTCGCCGCTGCGCGGAAGAAGATAGTCCGGCACGGCCACCATCTCCAGGACGGCCTCAGGGTCATCGGGTACCGGAATGGGGATGCCGGCGGCGATGGCTCCATACAGCGGTATCTGCCTGCCTCTGACCGGCGCAGCCTTGGGGTCATGCTCCAGCAGGCGTAAACCGCGCGAGACCTCGCGATTACGCTCGATGAGCTTCATTTCCTCCAGCTTCTCCAGATTGTAGTTCACCACTGAAGTGGACGTGATGCCTACGGCCTTGCCGATCTCGCGGATCGTGGGAGGATAGGTGTGCTCGTCAACGTAGCGCTGGATGAAATCAAGAATCTGCTGCTGTCGAGGTCGCAGCTTCATGGGTGGCTCCTTTGGGCGGGAGGAATCGAGCTAGAATATTTGTTCTGGTCGCTTATTCCAAGTATACGGAACAAATGTTCTTTGTCAAGCTCTTTTTCCCAAGTTTCCCAAATCCCGTGGCCGCTTGTTACCATTGACCATGCTCGTTACCTTTACTGGTCGTGATAGCCATGCCCGAACCGTTCTCCATCATCGTCCACAAGGCCGGCCACGATGGTCGCATTGTCACCTCCTATCCCGCCTGTGTGCTGGATGACACCGCAGCCATCCTGCTCCTGGCGCGCTGGACCCGACCTACCCTGGAGACGTCCTACACGACCTTCGCCCAAGGCGATCTGTTGTTCGAGACCTTCTACACGGACCGCCCTTACAACATCTTTGCCGTCTATGACAGCGGGCAGATGCCGCTTGATGCTGACCTGACGGAACATGTGTCTCGGTTCAGGCGTCCTTTATCACAGAGCTCACCAGAGCGACTCGTGATGGACTTCTGCGCCACCCTGTCCACGCCTTGTACGCTCAAAGGCTACTACGCCAATCTCACACTCCCTGCCCGTTATGATCCTGGCGCTGGCATCCTCACCTGGTATGACCTGGCTCTGGACTTGTGGGTGCCTGCGCAGGGCCAGCCACAGATCTTGGACATAGACGAATATGCCGCCCTGGGCATCGCCGAGCACGATCCGGCGCTGCACAGGGCCCTCCAGGCAGCCTTACAGCATCTCTGGTCCCATGCCTTGGCCCGCACGGGACCGTTTACGCCACCTGACCGTGGCTTCCCCGCCGATTCTCCTCAACCATGAAGGCGCGCCGATCTAGCACCTCCCAACTTTTCGACCTGCTGCTCCTGGGTTTCCTGGTGCTGGTGGGTTTGGGCTTGCTTGGCCTGGCCGCCGGCATGTTCGGCTACGCCCGGATCGCCGGCACGCTTCCGGCCCCGCAGGAGCTGCGTGATCGCGCTAACACCTTCCAGTCGACCCAGATTCTCGACCGCAACGGCGGCCTGCTCTACGAAGTTTTTCCAAATGATGCGGGTCGCCGCACCGTGGTGCCTCTGGGGAGCATCAGCCCCTACCTGATCAACGCCGTGCTCGCCACCGAAGACCCGAACTTTTACCGCCACCCCGGCGTGGATCCGGTGGGCGTCGCTCGCGCGGTGTACTACATCCTGCGTCAGGATTCTCGCTCACCGGGTGGCAGCAGCATTACGCAGCAGTTGGTGAAACTGACCTTCCTTGACGCCGAGAAATCGTTCTCACGCAAACTCAAGGAAGCCATACTGGCGATCGAGATCAGCCGTCGCTACGACAAGGACGCGATTCTCGAGATCTATCTCAACCACATCTTCTACGGCAACCTGGCCTATGGTGTCGAGGCAGCGGCGCAGACCTACTTCGGCAAGCCCGCCAGCGACCTCGATCTGGCGGAGGCCTCTTTGCTGGCGGGCATCCCGCAGGCGCCCGCCGTGTATGACCCCTATAGCAACTGGGAGGCGACGCGCGGGCGCCAGTCTGATGTGTTGCGACTCATGGTTGAGCACGGCTTTGTCACGCCGGACGATGCGACCGCCGCCTGGCTGCGTTGGGAGGGTGAGGATTCCGGCGCCGTGTTGGCTGCTCCCAGCGCCGGTTTCCCGGCTCCGCACTTCGTCATTCTGGTGCGAAAACAGCTCGAGCGACAGTATGGTCCCGATGTCGTGGCAAAGGGCGGCCTGCGTGTGATCACCACCCTTGACCCGCTGCTACAGCCCCTGGCCGAACAGGCAGTGCGCGAAGGCGCCAGTGCCTTGCAGCAGCGCAAAGCCAACGCCAGCAACGCCGCCCTTGTCGCTTTGGACCCGAACACGGGCGAGATCCTGGCGCTGGTCGGCTCACCCGACTACGCCAATGCCGGCATCGATGGACAGGTCAATATGGCGGTGACTCCCCGGCAGACGGGCAGCACCATCAAACCTTTGACCTATGTGGCAGCCTTTGAGCGGTCGCAAGACTATTGGACTCCGGCCACCGTCATACAGGATGAGCCCACGCAGTTCCCCGATGGTCCCGGCCGGCCGCCCTATGTGCCCCGCAACTACGACGGCACTTTCCACGGTCCGGTCAGCGTGCGTTCAGCCCTGGCCAACAGCTATAACATCCCCGCGGTCAAAGCTCTCCAACATGTCGGCATCCCTGCCTTGCAGGATGTCGCCGCCCGCCTGGGAATCACCACACTCACCCGGCCCGACTACGGCCTTTCCCTCACGCTCGGTGGGGGTGAGGTCAGTCTACTGGAGATGACCGGGGCGTTTGCGGCTTTTGCCAACGGCGGCTATCGGGCGGAGCCACACGCCATCCTGCGCGTCGAGACCGAGACAGGCGATCTGCTTGAGGACGACGCCCGACCCTCGCTTCACCGGGTGCTGTCGGCAGAGCATGCCTTCCTGATCACATCCATCCTCAGCGACGCCGAGGCGCGCCGGCCTGCCTTTGGCGCTTCCGGGCGCTGGCTGGAACTGCCTGACCGCCCCGCGGCCGCCAAGACCGGCACCACCAATGACTATCGGGATGCCTGGACCGTGGGCTACACTCCGGACCTGGTAGCGGGCGTGTGGGTGGGGAACGCCGACAACGCTCCCATGAATGCCGCCGCGGCGGCAGTCTCGGCGGCGCCCATCTGGCACCAGTTCATGCAGACGGCGCTGGCCGGCGGGCCCGTGCATACCTTTTTGCGACCGCAAGGGGTTGTCACCATAGAAGTCTGCGCCGACACCGGCAAGCAGCCAGCGGCAGATTGCATAAACCGCCGTCCCGAAGTCTTTAGCGCCAGCCAACCGCCGCCGTCCGCCGCAGCTCTGGAACAATAAGAAACGGGCCTGGAGTCGTTCCAGGCCCGTTTTGTTTTGGGGCAGGTCCGCCGGTTTGCTGCTAGCGCAGGAAGCGGAGGGGATTCTGCTGGGCGCCGTTCATACGGACTTCGAAGTGGAGATGCGGGCCGGTGCTGCGACCGCTGCTGCCTACGGCGCCGATCTGCTGGCCGCGACCTACCGAATCGCCCACCCGTACAAAGATCTTGCTGAGGTGAGCGTAGTAGGTCATGTAACCATTGCCGTGGTTGACAATGACCAGGTTGCCGTAGCCCGTGGTGTCCCAGCCGGCATGGACGATGAAGCCGGAGTCGGCCGCGACCACGCGATTGCCGATCCAACTGGCGATGTCGACGGCGCGGTGTCCGTTCCAGAACTGCTGCGTGATCTCGCCGCCCGCCGGCCAACCGAAAGCGCCGGTGCCGCGCTGGGCGCCCTTGGGGATGGGACCGTTGTAGACTGCCACCGTTCTGGGGACGAAGGGCTTCTCTCCACCGGGAACCACCAGGCGCATCCCTGCCGTCAAGGCCTGGGTGTCGCTGGCCAGCTTGTTCAGGGCGTATCCGGTGATCGCCGCAGGCTCGACCTTGTACTTCTTGGCGATAGCGGCGATGGTCTCACCCTTTTTCACTCCATGGTAGACACCATTAACCGGCAGAATGGCAAGTTTGTCCCCTACGCGCAAAAGGTCAGGGTTAGACTCCAGGACCGGATTCGACCACATGATCGTCTCGGGCTTGACATGGAACCTTTCGGCGATGCCAAACACCGAATCACCCGGCTGCACCACATAGGCCTCGACGTCGATGCGCAGGCGCTTGGGGATGGTTGTGAACGGCATCGCCATCCGTGTCAACGGCCCGGCTGAGCTGACGGCAGCATTGGCGCCTTGGGCTGCCACTGCCGCCACCGCCACCGGTGTGGGCTGTGCGGGCGGCGCCGGCAAGAATGCCCGCGGCGCCACGTTCCAGCGCGGAAGCTCAACCCGGCTAAGCATCAACAGCCCCAGCGCTACAAGCAGCAGGGCGAGGTGCGAAGCCAGACGAACAGGTGTATAGCGATCGGCCCCATGTCCCAGCAGATCATGTCGCATTCGCAACCATAACTGGCGACCAGGACCCCATATGTCATCGGCTAATGCATCTACATCAAAGGAGGGAGTAGGTGCATCTGCCTTCCGCGAAGTGAGTTGCTGCATACGCAGTTGTTGGACACTCTTCGGAAGTGGATTTAGCCCGACCTGGGGCGTGGTCGGGTTCTATGGAAGTGGGCGGGATTATAGCACGCAGTGCGGGGGGTGCAAAACGCCACGGGCCGCGAATGAAAGGATGTTAACAAGTGAGTAGACGCAGAGTGACAAAACCTTCATCGTGTGCACAAGGTCTCGACGGCTAGCTATGTCCACCTTCGCGATGGTTGAGCGAAGCAAGAAACTCGCGATTGTCACGCGTACGGCGCAGGCGCTCGCGAATCGCCATCATCGGTTCGCTGCCGGGCTGGCTCACGCGCAGGGCTTCGACCATGCGCCGCAGCGTCCAGACCTGCTGAAGGGTGTTGCTGTCCTGCAATAGTTCCTCACGCCGGGTAAAGCTGTGCTCGATGTCGATGGCCGGGAAGATACGCCGTTCGGCCAGCGACCGGTCGAGCTGCAACTGCATGTTCGCCGCGCCTTTGAAGTCATCGTAAATTGCCTCATCCACGCGGCTGTCCGTTCCGGTGAGGCAGGTGGCGATGATGGTCAGGCTGCCGCTTCCTTCCAGCTTGCGGGCGGCGCCCAAGAAGTGTTTGGCTGGGTGGAGAGCAGCGGGGTCTAGAGCCCCACTCGGAAGGCGACCGCTCGATGGGGCGGCCGTGTTATAGGCGCGTGCAAGTTGCGTCAGCGAACTGAGCATGAGCACAACATCCTTCTTCAGTTCCACTAACCGGATGGCGTGGGCAAGGACAAGCTCCGCAACGCTGATCTGTTGCTCAGCGGGGTCATCGAATAGGGTGCTGACTACCGTCGCGTCCACCGAACGCCGCATGTCCGTAACTTCCTCTGGGCGTTCGCCAACGAGTAGAAGCAGCAGTTGCAGGCCACGGTAGTTGTCGGTGAGACCATTGGCGATCTGCTTGAGAATGGTTGTTGCCCCGGACTTGGGAGGGCTTACGATGAGTCCCCGCTGACCACGGCCGATCGGACTGATCAAGTCGATAAGCCGCGTTGCCATGATGTGGGGACGAGTTTCCAGGATGTATTGCTGGTCCGGATAAACCGGGGTAAGCGTCTCGAAGCGCGGACGCTCGACGACCTGGTCAGGATCAAGGCTGTTGACGGCGTCGAGCTTCAGCAGACTCCGGTACTTCTCACCCTCGCGCGGTTGCCGGGCAGGGCCTTCGACCAAATCGCCGCTGCGCAGACCGAAGCGTTTGATCTGCGATGGGGCAACATAGACATCTCCGTCCGTCTGCATCAGGGTGCGACCGCGCAGAAAGCCCTTACCATCCTTGGCGATATCAAGATACCCGATGCCCTGAACGACCCCTTCTTTCTGGGCTTGAATCTCACTGAGGAGACCGATCAGTTCCTCTTTTTTGAGCCGCGTGTAGCCGTTGATCCCTTCCTGACGCGCTAAAACACGCAGGTCCTTGAGACCAGCCGATTGCAGAGCTGAGCTAGAGTTCATGAGTTGGTGGCGAGAGGGTGGACCGGCATCTCCAGAATGCACCCGTGCCTCGTTTCTGGAGGTGGTAGAGCCGGCGAAGGACGTCTCCGTTGACAATGCAGCGATTAGCGAGAAATATTACAATTTGGTAAGGGAGTATAGCACCAGACCCCAGGGGAGTCAATTCGTTTTCTGCGCGTTCACATACGCCGTCTGGGTGTGCCACGTGACTGTTTGGTCGCCAAGCTGGCGGCGAAACAAAGATTCCACCTGGGCCACTTCGTCCTCTGAAAGCGTTGCTGCCACACGCTGGCCATAGCTTGGGCGACCCGACGACCGCGGGCCGAACCAGCGGTCGATGACTGCCCTGGTGACGCGCAGTTCCGTCACTTCCGTCTCGACGGCGATGGCGGTGTCCAGACCGGCGCCGGCAAAGGCCGTTGCCAGGTCACGATCGGACCAGTTGACCATGACGTCGCCCGCATCCTGGTAGATGGATTCCTCGGCGGCGATGAGTCTTGCGGCCACGTCAGGATTGAGCGACCCCAAGTCGAGCAGTGCGTACAGGCGCTGCGTGGACTGGGGGATGGTTTCGGCCAGCACCAGGCGACCGCCCGGCGCCAGCCACGCTGCCAGGTCGCGAGCCGTGGCGGGCTTGTCAGTAATAGTGGTCAGGGCGTTGCGCCCGCAGACGACGTCGAAGCGCACACCCGGGGCCGTTTCCGTCAGCAGAACCGGAAGCGCCTCCAAGGCGCCGTTCAGAACGACCGGCCGGCGGAGTTCGGGCAGATTGGCGGCCATCTGCATCAGCGCTTCCGCCTCCTGGTCAGTTCGGGCCAGGGCGTACACGAGGCCTTCGGGCGCCCGCCGCAGCGCTTCCCATGTCAGCAAGCCGGTGGCCGCGTTCAGGTCGAGCACGACGTGGTGCCTTTGCACCTGCGCCAACGCAAAAAGGCGTTCGCGCAGAACGGCCAGCCGCTCGCCGGCGTTGGAAATCGTCCGCTGCAGCCAGCGATCGGCCTGGCGATCCACTGCCTGACCGGCGAAGGTTAGCACCTCAGGCAAGGCGACATAGGCCCCTTCCATCATGGCGGCCAGTTGCGCCTCCCGGCGTTGCGCCACCTGTTCGGCGAGGGTTGCCTCGTAGCCCTGACTGGAAGGCTGGTAGAAAACCTTGCCCTGCAGGCTATCAGGGAGGTACTGTTGGGCGACCCAATGGTCGCGGAAAGCGTGCGGGTAGAGATAGCCTTCGCCATGACCAAAGCCCTCGCGGTCGCGGTTGGCGTCCCGCAGGTGCGTGGGGACTTCGGCCTCTCGCTCGCCCTCGACCACACCCAAAGCGTCGAAAAAGGAAAGCGTCGTGTTGGACTTCGGCGCCGTCGCCAAGTAGAGCGCAGCTTCAGCCAGGTGGAAGCGACCTTCAGGCAGACCCACGTAGTCGAACGCCTGGGCGCAGGCCGTGATCACGCGAATGGCGTTGGGGTCGGCCAGCCCGACGTCTTCGCCGGCAAAGATGATCATGCGCCGGAAGATGAAGCGGGGGTCTTCGCCGGCATACACCATCTTCGCCATCCAATAAAGAGCTGCATCGGGGTCTGACCCGCGCAGAGACTTGATGAAAGCACTGATGGTGTCGAAGTGGACGTCGCCTTCTTTGTCGTAGAGCACCGCCCGCTGCTGGATGCTCTCTTCGGCCACGGTCAGGTCAACATGAATGGTTCCATCTGGACTCGGGGGCGTGGTCTCGACGGCCAGCTCCAGAGCGTTCAAGACCCCGCGGGCGTCGCCGTTGGCGACATCCACCAGATGGTCGAGGGCGTCCTCGTCCATCTCCACCCGCAGCCTGCCGTAGCCGCGCTCCTGGTCGCGCAGCGCCATACGGGCGACGCCGCGCAGGTCCTCTTCGGTGAGGGGCTTGAGCTGAAAGATGCGCGAGCGCGAAACGAGGGCTTTGTTGACCTCGAAGTACGGGTTCTCGGTGGTGGCGCCGACGAGGATGACAGTGCCGTTTTCGACGTGTGGCAGCAACGCGTCCTGCTGGGCTTTGTTGAAGCGGTGAATCTCATCCACGAACAGAATCGTCTTCTGCCCGTACATCCCCCGGCGTTCCTGGGCAACGGCGATGCCCTGACGGATATCGGCTACACCGGCCAGGACGGCGTTGATGGCGATGAAGTGTGCTCGGGTGGTATTGGCGATGATACGCGCGAGCGTGGTCTTGCCAGTGCCCGGCGGCCCGTAGAAAATGAGCGAGGACAACTGGTCCGCCTGGATGGCGCGGCGCAGCAATCGACCTGGTCCTACGATGTGGTCCTGACCGACGAATTCGTCCAACGTGCGCGGGCGCATGCGCGCCGCCAGGGGCTGTTCTTTTTCGAGCAGGGCTTCGCGTTGTGCGTCAAAAAGATCGGGCACGGCAGATCAGACCGGGTTCAGTGTGTCGATTTCGAGGCGGGATGGAAACAAGACCACTCATAGGATTGTAGCACACAGCCAATTGCCGGGCGCAGACCACACTGCACGACCTCCGGGGACCCATTTGGGCGCCTGCGTCACAATTTTGGCGCTTGCTACGGCGTCAACGTAGAATGCAACCGTGATGGAAGGCTTTAAGGTTCTTGTTACCTACAATTTCCTGACACACCGGGAGACGGAGTATCGCCGGTTCATCATCCAACAGTGGATTCCGGCAATGCAGGCTATGGGCTTTGAACCTGGCGAGGTTCTGCACACGCAGTGGGGCAAGTATCCCATGCGCCTGGTTATCCTGTACGCCCCCACCCTGGACGGAGTTCGCGAGGCGATGAAGAGCGATGAGTGGGACAGTTGGCACCGGCAACTGCGCGGGTTTGTGACCAACCTGCGCTATCGCGTGGTCAGGGCGCAGCCGTGGCTGCAGTTCTAGCCGATTCGGGGGATTTGGCGGGCTCTGGGACATGAAAGAAAAACGCCCCGCTCTTGGAAGAGCAGGGCGTCGAAGGTGACAGCGGACGGTTCAGGCCGGAACCGGGAAGGCCGCCAGCAGGTCTCGCACCTCGCCGGCAATGCGGTGGTGCAGGCCGGTTGCTTCCGGTTGGCGCAGCACCTCGCTCATCCACCGGGCGATCTGGCGGAACTCGGCGGGCCCCAGACCACGCGTGGTCATGGCGGGCGTACCGATGCGGATGCCGCTGGGGTCGGTAGGCTTGCGCCGGTCGTAGGGGATAAGGTTCTTGTTCACGGTGATGCCCGATCGGCCGAGCGCATCCTCGGCCACGGCGCCGCCGATGCCGAACGGAGTCACGTCGACCAGGGCCAGGTGATTGTCGGTGCCGCCCGAAACCAATCGCAGACCCTGGTTCATCAGTTCCCTGGCCAGCGCCTGCATGTTGTCCAGGACGGCCCGTCCATAGGCCTTGAACCCCGGTTGTAGGGCTTCACCGAGGGACACCGCCTTACCGGCGATCTGGTGCATGAGCGGACCGCCTTGCATGCCTGGGAACACGGCCTTGTCCACCTTGCGGGCATGTGCGGCCTTGCTGAGCACGAGTCCGCCACGAGCGCCGCGCAGCGTCTTGTGGGTGGTGGTGGTGACGATGTCGCAGTAGGGAACCGGGTCGGGATGCAGGTCGGCGGCGACGAGGCCGGCAACGTGGGCCATGTCCATCATCAAGTAAGCGCCCACTTCGTCGGCGATGGCCCGCAGGGGGGCGCAATCGATCAAGCGAGGGTAGGCGCTGGCCCCGGTGAGAATGAGCTGGGGCCGGACTTCGAGGGCCATTTGGCGTATGACATCATAGTCCAGCATCTCGGTCTTGGGGTCGACGCCGTAGCCATGAAACTCATAGAGCTTGCCGCTGAAGTTGAACTTGGCGCCGTGGGTCAGGTGGCCGCCATGATCCAGCTTGAGACCCATCACGCGGTCGCCTGGATTGAGAAGCGCGAAAAAGGCGGCCATGTTGGCCTGGGCGCCGGCGTGAGGCTGCACGTTGGCGTGGTCGGCGTCGAAAAGCTCCTTGGCGCGGTCAATAGCCAGCTGCTCCACTGAATCGACAAACTCGCAGCCACCATAGTAGCGGGCGTTTGGCAAACCCTCGGCGTACTTGTTGGTGAGGCAGGAGCCAATTGCGGCCAGGACGGCAGCGCTGACGTAGTTTTCCGAGGCGATGAGCTCGCAATGGTCCTGTTGGCGTCGGCGCTCGTTTTCGATGGCAATGAAAACGGCGGGGTCAGCCTCGCGCAGGACGGCGCGGGGGTCGGAGGCCTCATCCCAGGGGATGAGAGCTAAAACAGGGGCTAATGTAGACATGAAGGGCTACCACGGTGTAGTGAGATGATGGGACTGGACGGGCGGCGGCGACCCACCGGGGTGGAGAAGCTTAACTCACAAACGCTCTCGACGAGGGTCGGGACGAAGGCGGCAGACATTGGCGCCTTCGCCAAAATCGCGTTGCGCCCGGATCGGTGAAAGCAAGTATAGCATGATCACGCTCAACTCTTGCAGGTCCGCGGGGCTGATTGGACCCCGATCGGCGCCAGGATGAGCGCTGTCCGCGAGGCGCGGCAACGCATATAGTTCGCTAATACAAGACTTATGCGCGGCACATACTCCGGGCCCATACTCAATCTAGCTGCGGCGGTCGTGCAACTCGCGCTCTTTGCGATGCAACCACCTCGGTCGCAGTTGAATCCAGATACTATCTGCCTGAGGAGGCATTTTACTATGGCTAAGATCGTTGGCATTGACCTTGGCACCACCAACAGTGTGATTGCCGTGATGGAAGGCGGCGATGCGACGGTGATCCCGAACGCCGAGGGCGGCCGCACCACACCGTCGGTTGTGGCCTTTAATAAGAACGGCGAACGCCTGGTCGGAACAACCGCCAAGCGCCAGGCCGTTGTCAATCCTGATAGCACTTTCTACTCCATCAAACGTCTCATGGGCCGGCGCATCGATGATGCCGAGACTCTGCGCACGAAAAGCATGGTGTCCTACGCCATCGTCGGCGGCTCGCACGGCGATGCCCGCGTCGAGGCGCCTGTGATGGGCAAGCAGTACACGCCCCAGGAAATCAGCGCCATGATCCTGGGCAAGTTGAAGAAGGACGCCGAATCCTATCTGGGTGAGCCTGTCACCCAGGCGGTCATCACCGTTCCTGCCTATTTCAATGACAGCCAGCGCCAGGCGACCAAGGACGCGGGCAAGATCGCCGGTTTTGACGTCCTGCGCATTACCAACGCACCCACGGCGGCCGCTCTGGCTTACGGCCCGGCACAGAACAGTGATGAGACCATGCTGGTCTTCGACCTGTGGGGTGGTTCGTTTGAAGCTTTGGTCATGGAAGG
>CAZHTZ010000010.1:0-40187 GCA_964535455.1 uncultured Caldilineales bacterium | reverse complement strand
GGAAAACCGGCTGAAGCCCGGTTGCGTCGCTGTCCTAACCCGCTTGAGCGGGTTTCCTATGCCAGGTGTCGGGTTTCAACCGACACTTTTCAAACAGTTTTTCAGCACCCACAGGCCTTCTGCCATCGACACGTCAATGACCGATCACAGCTTTCTTGACGTCCTTGTTGCCACCCTGTCGGGCGCCGGCCACTACAACAAGAACGACCAGACACCGCCGGCGGCGATCCTGTGGCCCGACAAGGAGCGCCAGTGGGAGCCGCTGCTGCCGGAACTGCGCGAACGCCTGCCGCTGCTGACCCTGGGCTCCTACGCGCCCGAACAGCGCACAGGACCGGCGGTCTGGCTGCGCTGCATGATCGCCCGCACCCTGCCGGACGATCGACTCCCAGCCGGCGTCGTCCCCATCCTCTACCTCCCCGGTGTCAGCCGCGCCGAGCTGCGATTTGTCGAGGAATGTCCGAAATCCCTGCAACCTTTGGCCGAGCTGCAGTATCGCGGGGTGCTGTGGACGCACAAGAATGGTCGCGATTGGACGATCGGCGGATTCCTGCAAAGTGCTGACGGCGGTCTGGGCGTGGCCCTTGCCGGCGATGCGGCCACGAAAGAGGCGCTGGGAAGGGCGCTGCTCAAAGTGGCTCACGAACCCGTCGCCCGTCTGCGCAGGGAGGCCCCCCTCAAAGCCGCCTTCTTTGATGAGCTGCTCAACCCGGACCAGACCAGGCGTCTGCTGCAGTGGCTGAACGACCCGCAGGGCTATCCCAAGCAGGTCACACAGTCGGAATGGTACGCGTTCTGTGAGATTTGCCAAAACAAGTACGGCTTCCATCCTGTAGACGACGGTCCTTTGGTGGCGGCGGAACTCCTTGGCGGTCATCAAGGCGCCTGGGAAATCATCTGGGACCGCTATCACGAGAATCCCGAAAGCTACCCCGGCCTGCCGGACCTACTGCGCAGGGCGCGCCCCCCGCAGTCGTCGTTCTTTGATACGCCCCAGCCTTTCTGGCCGCAGGACACCGAGGCAGCGGAGGCGGACTTGCGAGCGGCCCTGCTGGCGCTGAAGGACGCCATGCCCGCTGCTGCCAGAGCGGCCGTGGCCAGTCTCGAAGCCGACCACGGCCGGCGCCGCGACTGGGTATGGGCGACATTGGGGCAGGCGCCGCTGGCACAGGCGCTGCAGCCGCTGGCAGCCCTGGCAACCACAAGCGAAAAGGCCTTGGGCGGCGCCACCGTAACGTCTGTCGCCGTCGCTTATGTGGACTGGGGTTGGCAGGTCGACGCCGTCGTCCTCGAGGCACTTGCCGCTGTCGAGAAGGCAGAAGACATCACCGCGGTCAACGCTGTGATTCAGGCGATCTATCGCCCCTGGCTGGAGAAGGCCGCCACCGCACTGCAAGCCGCCGTTGCCGGCAACCCGGCCCAGAACTATACCCCTTCGCCGGAAGTGACCGCCGGGGTAGGCGCCTGCCTCCTGTTCAGCGATGCGCTGCGCTTCGACGCCGGACGAAAGCTGGCGGAAGCACTGGAGCGGCGAGGACTCCAGTGCAGCGTGGGATGGCGGCTGGCCGCTCTGCCCACGGTGACGCCCACGGCCAAGCCCGCCGTCTCGCCGGTGGCCGGTCGCGTCGCCGCCGGCATAGCGCCCGGACTCACACCAGTCGCGGCCGAGAGTGGGTCGAACCTGACGGCAGGCGTGTTGCGCACGCTGCTCAAGGACGCCGGCTTCCAGGTTCTCGGCGCCGAAGAGCTGGGCGACCCGGCGGGCAGCGCCTGGACGGAGATGGGTGCGATCGACAGCTACGGCCACGAACACGGCTACAAGCTGGCGCACCATGTGGCCGCGGAGCTGCGCACCCTGGAGCGCCGGGTGGAGGCCCTGCTCAAACACGGGTGGCAACAGGTGCTGGTGGTCACCGACCACGGCTGGCTCCTGCTTCCCGGTGGGCTACCGAAGGCCGAGCTCCCGGAACACCTCACTGTGCTACGCAAGGGGCGCTGTGCCGTGCTCAAACAAGGCGCCGTGACGGACCAGTACACGGTGCCCTGGCATTGGAGCAAGGACGTGCGCATCGCCGTTGCCTCCGGCATCGGCTGTTACGAAGCAGGCAGAGAGTACGAGCACGGCGGCATCAGCCCGCAGGAGTGCGTCGTACCCATCCTCACGGTGTCCAAGCCGATCAGCGCCGCTGCCCAAGAGGTCGTGATCACCGGCGCAGTCTGGACGGGCTTGCGCTGCACTGTGACCGTGGAAGGCGCGCCAGTGGGCATGGCGGTTGATATCCGCACGAAAGCCGGCAGCGCCGCCACGTCGCTGGCGACGGCGAAGTCGATCGTGGCAGGAAAGGCGTCGCTCCTGGTGGAAGACGATGATCAGTTCGGCGCGGCGGCCTTCGTCGTCGTGCTTGGCGCCGATGGGGCACCGCTCGTGCACGTACAAACGACGATAGGCGGGTGATGGCGATGGAGTTAGACAGACTCGACCAGATTGCTGCCGAAGCATTTCCAGGCTACATCGTACGCAAGGACCTGGCTCTGAAGTTCCGGGGCCAGTACCCCGTGCCCACCTATGTGGGCGAATTCCTGCTTGGGCGCTATTGCGCCGGCACTGACCCGGCGGAGATCGCCGAAGGACTGGAGATCGTCGAGCGCCAGATGCGCGAGCGCACCGTGCGGCCGGGCGAAGAGGAGCTGTTCAAATCGAGGGCCCGCGAGCGCGGCTCGGTCAAGCTGATCGATCTGATCACGGCGCGACTGGACGCCGCCACCGATTCCTATCTGGCGACCCTGCCCAGCCTGCGGCTGCGCGATGTGCGCATCTCGCCCGACACGGTGGCTGAGAATGAGCGCATGCTCACCGGCGGTTTCTACGCCGAGATCCAGCTTGACTACGATGCCGCCATCGCCCAGGAACGCAACGGCCGGCCGTTCGGCATCTCTGGGTTGCGTCCCATCCAGCTCTCCAAGCGGGGTGTGCTGGATGACTTGAGTCGCGGCCGCCGGGCGCTGACCACGGCAGAATGGCGGCAGCTGCTGTTGCGCAGCGTCGGCTTCGAGCCGGATCAGCTCAGCCGTCGCGCCCAGGACGTCCTCTTCCTGCGCATGGCGCCTTTTGTCGAGCGCAACTTCAATATCGTGGAACTCGGGCCACGCGGCACCGGCAAGTCGCACCTCTACCAGCAGGTCTCGCCCTATTCGCACCTGGTTTCGGGGGGCAAAGCCACCGTGGCGCAGATGTTCGTCAACAATGCCACCGGGCAGCGCGGCCTGGTCTGCCTCTATGATGTTGTCTGCTTCGACGAGATCTCCGGCATCTCCTTCGATCAGAAGGATGGTGTCAACATCATGAAAGGGTACATGGAGGCCGGGGAGTTCAGCCGCGGCCGCGAGAGCATTCGCGCCAGCGGCAGTATCGTTATGGTGGGCAACTTCGAGGTGGACGTGGAGCACCAGCAGCGGGTAGGCCATCTGTTTGGTCCTTTGCCGCCGGAAATGCGCAACGACACCGCCTTCATGGACCGCATCCACGCCTTCCTGCCCGGCTGGGACATGCCCAAGCTCGACCGCTCCCTGTTCACCGAGCACTTCGGCCTGGTAAGCGACTTTCTCTCGGAAGGCTGGTCGCATTTGCGCGGTGAGAACCGTTTGCCCGCAGTGGTGGGTCGCATCCGCTACGGCAGCGCCATCAGCGGCCGTGACGCCAACGCCATCAACCATGCGGTCAATGGCTTGCTCAAGCTGCTCTATCCTGACCGGGAGATGGAAATCGAAGACTCGGACCTGGAATGGGCGGTCGAGCTGGCAATGGAGTGCCGGCGCCGCGTCAAAGAGCAGCAGAAACGGATCGGCAGTGCCGAGTTTCGCAACACCCACTTCAGCTACCAGCTGGGTACAGACGGCGTCGAGAAGTTCGTCGTCACCCCCGAGCTGCAAAGCACGCAGACGATCGGCAGCGATCCGCTGCCGCCGGGTCAGGTTTGGGGCATCAGTCCCGGTGGCAGCGATGAGGGACCCGGTCTCTATCGCATCGATGTCAACGTTGGCCCCGGCGCCGGCGTCCGCATCGTCAATTTCCCGGCGCCAGGGCCGTTCCGCGAGAGTGTACAGTATGGCGAGCAGAACCTGCTCAGCCGGGCGCGGGAGCTGGTGGGCGATCGTGACCCGCGGCAGCATGAGTTCATGGTGCAGTTGCGCGCTTTCGATGCCCCGAAGAGCGGCGCCTTCCTGGGTCTGCCGGCGCTGTTGGCGTTCTGCAGCGCCCTTCTGGGCAAGAGCCTCAAGGGCGGTCTCATCGCCGTGGGTGGCCTCAACCTGGGCGGCGGGCTCGACCCGGTCTACAACCCGGTAAATGTGGCCGAGATCGCGGTGGAGAAAGGGGCGACCATGTTGCTCATCCCCATCTCCGCCCGGCGCCAACTCAACGATCTCTCGGACGAAATGGCGATGAGGCTGACGATTCTTTACTATGCCGATGCGAGAGAGGCTCTGATCAAGGCCTTGGGAGATTGAGTTTCGGCCTATGTTGCTTCGTGCTCGTCCACGCTTCCGCCACCCACCCCACCAGCGAGTTGAAATCGATCTGTAGCCAGTTCCCGTCCTCAGACTCCGTACACATCTGTACTGACCTGTTCATTTCGATCCTATCGACCCCGCCTCCCAATCCTCCAGCGCCAGGCCGACCACCCGCCCGAATTCGCCGGTGTTGCGCGTGACCAGGATCAGATCATGGGCCAGCGCTGTGGCCGCGATCATGAGATCGTTGGGGCCGATCGGCTCACCGCGGCGGACCAACTCCTGGCGGATGCGCCCACAACGCTCGGCGCAGGCGTCGTCGAATGGCAGCGACACAAACGGTCGGAAGAATTGCTGCAACAGGCGCAGGTTCTCGGCCACACGGGCGCTGTGATAGGCGCCATAGATCAACTCGGCCTTGACCACTGCCGAAAGGCGGATCTGGGCCGGACTCTGCCGCCGCAAGCGCGCGACCAGCGGCGACGAGGTTCCATTCAGCAGATGAATGCAGACGTTGGTGTCAAGCAGGTACACGGACATCGTCCCCTGCGGGCTGGAGCGCATCACGCACTTCAGGCTCGCCCTGGGCAGGGCGCGTCAGGGCTTCCCCCTGCCAGCCACCCACCACGTCGCTGAAAAAAGAGGCCGACCAGGAGGCTTCGACATCGTGGCGCACCAATTCCGCCAGGTAACGGGAGACGCTCAGACCTTGGGCCTCCGCCCGCTGCCTCAGGCGCGCAGCCAGGTTCTCGGGCACATAGCAATGCAGTTGGGGCATGGTCATCCTCCTGTAGAAAGACAAATAGATACAAATATATATACTATATTCGTGCAGCCCTGTCAAAATTGTGTCAGTCAGGGCCGCAGCCCGTCGACGCTGTACGGCTTGGCAACGATAGGACCAGTACCAGAGCGGCGTAACGCCCAGTGCAAATTCTGCCCGGAAGTTGCGAGGCCCAGTGTTCCTTACGCCGCCACTTCTTCTGAAGCCATCCAATCAGGGAGCGGCGCGCCAGTGGCCTGTGCACCGTTGTCGAAAGTAAGCTCTATCTGGTAACCACCTTTGTAAGTGGCCGAAACGACGTCGTGAAACATCATCAGATTTCCTCAAGTCACGGAAAGTACTTGTAGATGTCCTTGCGATGCAGTAGCCGCATAAAGACCACAGTGTCACCGTCCAGCATCAGACCGATGCGGTACTCTCCAACTCGTAGTCGATAGTGACGATCGCTTCCCTCTAGCTTCCTCACCTCAGCCAAGTCCAGGAGACTGCCTGCCTCTTCGACTTTGAGGATGGTCTGTTGGACACGTCTACGCAACGACGCATCGCGCACGCCACCAATGTCCTTGGTGAAGCTGCGCATGAACTCGACCTTCAATCTTCACCCTCCAGTAGCCGGAAGACTTCCTCCCTACTGACCAGTCCACTACCCATGCCCTCATCGATAGCTCTCCGAAGTGCAATGTCCTCTAACACCTCGCTCACCAAGTCGTAGATGAGGTCGGGTTGCTCCTGGATTACTTCGACTAGCACCTGCTTCATCATGTCCTTAAGTGCCGTTTCATCGGCAAATGTGACTGTCATAAGTATGACCTCATTTGCTGCAAGAGATTCCTATCTGCGCGGCGACCCGCGACAGCTGCTTTCACACTCATGTTACAGGCGATTCCATCGCCAGCGAAACAAGACCTCTATGACTGCGAAGCCTGCTACGCCAGGACCATTCCGAATCGACGGCCAACACGGCGAACTCAGTGGCTTTCACAAGCTTCGCAGCGTACGGAAGATATCCGCGGCGGTCGCCGTGCAAGTTGTCAATGTCCACTGTAGCACATTGGATCGGAGCCGGAAAATGCTGCGCCGAGCGTCAACCTGCGCTGGGCGCTCCCTGAATCAGTCCGGGCAACTTCTTCGCCACCACGCTGGTCACCAACACCGTAACATCATCGCGATCCATGGGGGAATGTCCTCGTTACCGGCTTTGGTCAAGCTGATCCGGCAAGGATAATCCCCCTCTCGTTGCCCGTCCACCCCTCTGCCCCACCCTCCGCTGGCGGCGCACCCCTCCTCCGAATTGCCAACCGCCGATAGGGCCAGGACCCCCGCCGCCAGCAGAGCCAGGACCGTTTGGCGTCCAGCGAATGGCGCAGTACAATATGAGCCAATTGGCTTATAAGCCATTCGCCTTAACTGGAAGGTTGCCACATGACCGGTTTCCACACAACGCCCCCCTTCTTCACGAATCGCGTCAGCGAACTCACCACTTTGGCACAGGTCGCCGATGACCTCGTGGGCGGCAGGCCGCGGCACATCGCCCTGTTTGGCCTGCGCCGTATCGGCAAGACCCTCGTGTGCCAGGAGCAAATGCGCCGGCTGGCCGCAGACGGCCGTGTGATTCCCGTCTACCTCGATCTGGAAGACCTCGCCAGCTCGCCGGAACTCTTTGCCCAGCGATACGTGGGACTCTCTTGCTTCTGGGCAATCGAGGGCGGCGAGGGCATGGCCGACGCCTATCTCAACGCTCCCGACCTGTTGCTGACAAACGCAGGCAGTCTGCCGGTGGCGGCGCGGGCAGCCGCCGCGCTCATCAACGAGATGGGCAAGCAGAAGACAGACTTCAGCACACTGCTTAACATCGCTTTCGAGTTCCCCGAGAGACTGGCCGAAGCGCTGGGACGACCGTGCATGTACTTTCTGGACGAGTTCCCCGAGCTGGTCACCCTGGCGAGCTTCCCCGGTGTCGGCGATCCACTCAAGCACTTCCGCGCCGCGCTGCAACGCCAAACCCGGGTCGCCTATGTGATCACGGGCTCGGCCATCAGCGCCACCGAGCACATCGTGCGCGACCATGAGTCGCCCTTGTTCCTCCAATTCCGCGCTCTGGAGCTGCACCCGTTCACGCCAGAAGATACCCAGGCGCTGACCGAGAAGCTCGCTGGTCCCCTGTCACCTGCAGCTCACGCTGCGATCCACACATACACCTTCGGCCACCCATTCTACGTGACTGCCCTTGCGGAGCGTGTGCGAGAGATCTCTGCGGGTCAGACCGAATCAGTCATACCCGACTTGGTCAGCCAGGCGTTCGTGTTGGAAGCTCTAGAAAGCCACGGCCAAATCTACGGCTACTGCCGCTACCTGTACGACATCTCGCTCCAAAGAGCACGCGGCTACGGCGTGCTGAAGGCGCTGCTGCAACTCCTGGCGACCGAAGACGGCCTGGCCCTGTCCGAGATCGCCAGACGCTTGCGGCGCCAGGCGTCGGCCACACGCGATTACCTTCGGCGGCTGATGGAGGTGGACCTGCTGGTCGAGCGTGACGGGCGTTACTCCTACGCCGACCCGGTGTTCCGCTACTGGGTGGCGCAGACGACCAAGGGCGTGGCCCTCGAGGGATTCCCGCGCCAGGAAGACCTCAATAGACTGGTGGCGGATCTGGCCGAGCGGTTTGCACGCGCTTCCACCCAACTGGGGCGAGCAAAAGAGAGCGAGGTGCGGGAGTTGCTGCGAAAGCTGTCCGGTCTGACCGTGCCCGGCGTCTATCTCGGCCAGGCCACAGCGATCCAGGTGCCGGCATTCACAAGCATCGAGCCATACCGCTCGCCGGATGGACAAACAGAGATCGACGCCTTGGCGGAAAACGGTGAGCGCTGGGCGGTCGAGGTGAAGTGGCGGCAGAAGCGGGTGGGACGGAGCGACCTGGAGCAACTTCTCTCTGCCGCGACAGACCTCCAGGCACGTCCCTGGTGCATCTCTCGGGCCGGCTTCACTCCCGAGGCTCAAAGCTTCGCTGCAGAGAACGGCATCCTGACGAGTAATGCCGAGCATCTGGCGGCTCTGGCGAAGCTAGCGGGATAGGACCACCGCCCGAAGTGCATACGATGTCACCACCGGTTGGACTCGGCCAGCGCGCACACGCCGGCTGGGGCGCCCCAGGCCGGCATGGTAGGTGGAGGCCTCGATACCTGCCACAGCCAAACCAGCGCCAGCACGCTGGTCACCAACACAAGATGGAACCGAGCACGTTTTCGGCTCCTCGCGCTCACCTACAATATACAAGCCAGCACCTGGGGCCTACTCTACATACGCGCCTGCAAATCCCTCAGCGTGGGATAGACTTCGAGGTACAGCCGGTAGCGAGACTCGTAGGCTGTCCCGGTGCTCGGATCGGGTTGCACAAGTCTGGACATGCGAACGGTTCGAGCGACGGCTGCATTCAAATCGGCATAAACGCCCACCGCCGTTCCTGCCACTAGCGCCGCACCCAGACAAGCTGCTTCTGTCACCTGTGGCACCCGCAGGGAAATATTGCATATATCCGCTTTGAGCTGCAACCACAAATCGCTGCGGGCCCCGCCCCCGACCGCATGCAATTCTTCGATCTCGACGCCTGACCCACGCAACAAATCGAGATTGGTGCGTAGCTCGAAAGTCAGCCCTTCCAGCACTGCCTTGGCCAGGGTCGGGCGATCGGTGGCAAAAGTCATACCCAGGAACGCGGCCTTCGAGGTCGTATCCAGCGTGGGGGTGCCCGAGCCAGAAAAATGGGGGAGTACAAACATCGGGGTCGGGCCTGAAGGCGCATCAGCCAGTATCAGACCGTAGGCATCCTGCCCCGATGCACGCGTCTGTTCGAGTTCCAGCGCGCCGATGGTGTCGCGGAACCAACGCAGGCTGAGGCCACCGCTATGATTGAGCGTCATGGCCAGGTACATGCCGGGGACCACGTGCCGATAGACCGAGATGCCGCCATCACGCAGCGCCGGGGCCAGCGCAGGCGCGTCCATCACCACTTCCACCACCTCGGCTGTGCCGGTGGAAACCATGGCCAGGCCTGGCTCGATCACCCCGCTGCCACAGGCGGCGCAGGCCTGGTCGTGGCCGCCGCTGACCAGAAGCAACCCCTTGTCGAGGCCCAACTCAGCCGCCAGTTCCGGTCGTAGTGCGCCCACCACTGCCACTTCCTGCTCGGCTAGTGGCGCCAGGCGCTCGCGTTCGATGTTGCATGCCGCCAGGATATCATCGGCCCAGTCGCAGGTACGCTGGTCGTACATCTGCGTGCGCGAGGCCAGGCAGTGACTGATCACAGCCCTGCCTGTGAACCGGCGGATGAAGAAATCCTCGTAGAGCAGAAGTCGATCGGCGGCGCGCCAGAGGTCGGGCTCGTGCTGCTGTATCCACAAGAGCTTGGGCAAGGTGTTGATGGTGTGCATCGGCATGCCGGTGCGCTCGAACAACGCATCCGCCCCGAAACGCTCAGCCAGCCACCGGTTCTGCTCGCTGGTGCGCGTATCCATCCCCAGCATCACCGGGCGCAGCGGATTGCCGTCAGCATCGACGGGCATCACGGCCTCGCCCTGGCAAGAAAGAGCCATGGCCGCGGGCGGATCGCGTCGCACCTGCGCCACGGCCTCGCGCAGGCATTCCCATGCCAACCGCCACACCAGCTCGGCGTCCTGTTCCGCCCACTTGGGCTTTGGCGTGAGGATCGGATAGTCGCGCGCTGCCCGTCCCAGGATGTCGCCGTCGATGCTGAAAACCACGGCCTTGCAGCCGGTGGTGCCGATGTCGAGACCGATCAGAGACATGGTCCTTGCCTCCTTGCTTCAGTGAGCGTCATTCAGTAAACAGCCTGATTACTGCTCACTGATTACTGTTTCCTGCCTCACGGCTCCACCATCACCTTCAACCCCTCGCCACTGGCCGCCGTGGCGAAGGCTGCGCCGATGTCGGCGAGCTTCATCGTGTGCGTGATCAGTTTTCCAGCAGGGACGATGCCACGGTGCAGGAGGCTAACGGCGGCCTCGTGTTGGGTGGGGTGGTAGGAGAAGGCGCCGACCACCATTTGCTCGCCGTAGTGAATGCGATTGCCGTCGAGCGTGGTCATGGGATTTGCCTTTGGTAATCCCCCGAACAGCACGATGCGCCCGGCCTTGCGCGTCAGCTCGACCGCCTGAGCTTGGGTAGAGGCAATGGGATTGGCACAGATAGAGATACTGGCCCCCAATCCGCCCGTGAAGTTCTTGACAAACGTTACCAAATCTTCTTCACGGGGATCGACCAGAGCGTCAGGCTGGAAGCGGGCAGCTTCGACGCGACGGTTGGCGCTTGGCTCGGACACAATTACTCTGGCCCCACGCACTTTCGCCACCATGACATGCAGACAGCCGATCGGCCCTGCGCCCATGACCACCACCACGTCATCCAGGCCGGTGCTGGCCTTGTCGTGGGCAGCGATCACCGAGGAAAGCGTCTCGGCCAGCGCGCCCAGGGCATAGGGCATTTCGTCCGGCATCTTGTGCACGATGCCCCCCTGCAGGATTTCCCCCGTGATCACCATCTGTTCGGCAAAGCCGCCGGGGATGCCGGGCGTAATCCCGACCAGCCGCAGGCTGTCGCACAGATTGAACATGCCCCGGTCGCAGTACCAGCACTGCCCGCAATGGATGTCCGGGGCGATGGCGAGCTTGTCGCCCAGTTTGAAGCCGGTGACGTGTTGGCCCACGGCGATGACTTGACCCGCCACCTCATGGCCTGGCGTGTAGCCCTTGACGCCAGCCGGCGGCCCCTCCTTCCAGCGGCGCAGATCCGAGCCGCACACGCCACAGGCACCCACTTTCAGAATCAGTCCGTCGTCAGGGCAAACAGGGTCGGGGACCTCGCGAACCTCGTAGGTTTGGGGAGCGGTGAGAAAGGCGGCTTTCATGAATGGTTTCCCAAGCGTGTGCGGAAAGTGGAGACTGGAGATTGGAGATTAGCGCAAGACCTGCAACTTGCCACTTGCGACCTGCCACCTGCCACCTGCCACCTGCCACCTGCTATCGTACGAGCTCTGACGTGGCCCCCATGGGATGGGTTTGCACCAGCGTTCTCAGGTCGAAGTCGCGCAACCGTTTGGCCACCAGGGTGAGCGCGTCACCCACAGCGCCATTCGCCAGCGAACTACCAAAGGGCAAAACGCCCTCCCCTTCGCCCTTCTCGTCGGGACGGATTTGCAGTGCGACATCGCTCATCTGGCCCAGCGGCGAGTCGGGATACCAGGTCCAGGCCATGATCTTCGCCCCCCGCTCTTTGGCCACCCGGCAGTAGGTGTTCAAGTCATTGCTCTTTCCTGCCTTGGAGAAGGCGATGACGAGGTCGCCCTCGGCGATGGCGGCGGAGGGACCATGAAGTCCTTCTGCAGCACTGACATAGAATGCGGGCATGCCGCATGTGGCCAGGAGATGGGCCAGCCGCCGGGCCATCGTCCCCGACGTGCCCGCGCCTGTGATCAAGATTTTGCCCCGGCAGTTGACAACCAGGTTCACAGCCTCGACGAAGGACTCGTCGATCTGTTCGGCGATGTCGAGCAGGACTTCACCTTCGGCCCGAATTTGGGCTTTGGCGAGTTCGATGATTTCAGTTGGATTCATGATTCGTTAGCCGGTCGGTCAGTTGGTTGGTTGGTCGCCCCGCCTGATCTGCAAAGTTGCCACTCCCCGATCTATCGGCCCTGCGGCAATGTGACTCTTCTCACCCTGCCATCTGTCAGGCCGACTAAGAGCGCCGAGCCTTCGGCCAAACCGGTGGGCGCCAGCACAGCCGTGATTTCTCCCTCGATGCCGGCGGGCACAGGCCAAGGTTGCCAGCTTGCGCCGCCATCGCCCGAAACGCTTAGCCTGCCGTCGCCCAAGACCAAAAGCTCGGGGGCAGTGGCGAAATTTGGGCCGAGCAGAATGGCGTCGACAGAGTCGCCGATCGCTTGTGCCGCAAGCCGCTGCCAGGTCTTGCCTCTATCCACCGACTTGAACAAGCCGTGCGCTTCAGTGCCAGCGAACAAGGTGTGATCCGTGCCGAAGCCAGGAGAAATCGCCAGGCTGATCACCGGCGCATAGTCGATAGGGAAGGACGCCTCGCGCCAGGCGCGGCCGCCATTGGTGCTGCGAAACACGCCGCTCTCCACGGCTGCAAACACCGTCTCGTCTGCGCCAAAGTCGGGCGAGACGGCCAGCGCCAGCACATTCAGGTCCAGCAGGCCGAAATTCCAGGTATACCAGTCGTAGCCCCGGTTGCGAGAGCAGAAGACGCCATCTTCCATCGTGCCAGCGAAGACCGTGCCATCATGGGCATAGTCTGGCGAAACCGCCAGGGCGACGACATAGGGCGGGGGCGAAGGCAGATGTTGAACTCGCCAGGTTTCGCCGCCATCGCCCGAACAAAGGATGCCGCCCAGCGACCCGGCAAACAGCTCGCGGTCGGCGACGAAGGTGGGTGAAATGGCCAGCGCCGGCACAGCAATCTGGACGGCGAGGACGTCGGCCCAGGTGCAACCACCGTCCTGCGAACGTTTCAGGCCCTGCATGCCGGCGGCAAAACACACGCCGTCGTTGGCGAAGGCCGGTGAAGCAGCCAGGGTGTAGATCGTGTTGGGTTGGGGTTGTTCGTCGCTCATCCCGATTAGAGTTTCATGCGTGGCGTAGGGCGCACGGGTGGGGCTTGCTCAGGCTCGGCGTGGTGAACGATGACATCGACAGTCAGCGCCAGGGCAGCCGTCTTGACGGCGCCAAACAAGGCGGCTTTCACCACGCCCGCCGGGTCATAGATGCCCCAGTCGTCAATGCGTGCGACTCGTTCTTCGATGGCATCGAAGCCGTGCCCAGGACCGGCGAGGCGCAGCTCCGCCATGACATCGCTCGCATCCAGGCCGGCATTGGCGGCGATGACGCGGGTCGGCGCTTCCGCCGCTTTGATCAGGATCTCGTAGGCGGCGCGTTCGTCAGAGTCTTTGGCCTCCCCCAGCCGCTGGCGCAGCGCCCGCCGGCATTCGAGCAGAGCACTGCCGGCGCCGGGGACGACCCCTTCTTCCATGGCCAGGCGCATGGCGGCGGTCGTGCGTTTGGCCACCTCCACCCGCCGTTCCACCGCCATTTCCGTATCGGCGCCCACCCACAGCGTGGCCGAACCGCCCATGAGCTTGCCGATGCGCTCCCGCAGTTTCTCTTTGGGCACAGGCTGATCCGTGTGTTCGTAGGCTCTTTGTAGCTCGTGGATGTGCTGCCGAAGGACTTTGGCATCGCCCTTGCCGCCGATGACGCCGAGATTGCGCAGATCGGCCCAGGCGCGACGGGCATGGCCAAGGTCCTCGAAGCGGATATGCGCGAACGTGTCGGCAGTCGCCTTGAGGAAGGCGCGCCCGCCGATCAGGGTCGCCATATCTTGCAGAGCGGCAGCCTGAGGGTCTTTACCGTATTCCGGGGTCGTCACCGCTGCCACCTGGAATTGCTCGGGCTTGTTGTTGGCCAGCAAGAAGCCGATGGCGCGATCCGAGAGTTTGCCGGCCACGATCAGCAGCGATTTGATTTCATGTCGCAGCGCCAACTCCAAGACGGGAACGAGTTCTTGCGGCTCCGTAATCTCCAGGTCGCTGATGACGATGGCCGGGTTTTCGAATTCGGTGCGCATCTGCTCGCGGTCGGCGATCATTTCCCGCGACATCAAGCCTCTTTCCCAGTACATGCCCTCCACATACTCGCGCTCGATCTCTCGCGACCGCCCTGTGCGAATCTCCAGGCGGCCATAGCTGCCGATGATATCGAAAATCTCGCCCAGGAAATGCGAGAGTTCAGCGTCGTGCGAAATCGATTCGGCCAGTTGCGCTAGCTTCGTCTTTCCTTCCAACCTTACAGTCGCGCCCGCCAGTTCATCGAGCATGGCCGCCAGTCCCTGATCCAAGCACGTCTGCAAACGCCTGGAGTTGCCGCCAGCGGTAAGATAGTGAATGCCTTCGGTGTAAATCGCTCCGAAGATGACGGCTGCCGTGGCTGTGCCGTCGCCAACCTGGTTCTGCAGGCGCCACAGCAGGTCGCGCAGCAGCATGGCCCCCACATCCTCATCCCGGCCCTGAAGCTGCAGCAGGCGCCGGGCAATCTCCCCGCCATTGTCGTAAAGATCGGGTTGCGTGCTGCCGAACTCCGGCGAGAAGGCGACGACGCGCGGGCGAGGCCCGAGGGTGGGCGCCACCGCCCTCACAAGTTGCATGGCGCCCCGGTGCATTCCTTGCCAGACCCGGGGCTGAAACACGACTTCTCTTCTACGAGCTTTCGATCTCGCCATGCGTCTGCCTCTCAGCCCTTGATCGCCCCGGCCATCACGCCCTCGACAAAGAAGCGCCGGAACAGCAGATAGACGATGACGAGCGGGAGCACCGAAGCAAGGATGGCAGAATAGATCAGCTGGAAATTGGTGGAGAATTGGCCCACGGCGTTCTGAGTGAAGGGCAGTAAGGTTGTGTTCACCGTATCGAGATAGACGTAGGGTTCGAGGAACTGGTTATAGACCAGGGGCAGCATGATGACAATGAGGCTGACGATGGGCACTTTGAGCAGCGGCAACATGATGTAACGGATGTACTGAAGACTGCTGGCGCCATCGATCTGAGCAGAATCCTCGAGTTCTTTCGGGATCGATGAAATCGCCGCCACCATTATCATGGTGGACAGGGCCGTGCCCTTGATATTGATCAGGACAATCGAGAAGAGTTGCAGCCCCCAGCGTAAGTTCCCCGGCTCGCTGTAACCGGGAAAAAGCTTGAAAACCCACTGTACAATCAAGAACTGTGGTAACAAGATCAGCATGGCGGGGATGACCATCTGCAGCAAGTAAGTATTGTAGACGAGCATCTGATCGCGGCGTCTCAAGCCCGACAGCCCGTAGCCGGTGAAGATCGACAAGACGATGGCGAGCGCCAGGCTCACGGCGGTAATCAGCAACGTGCGCGCCAGCGCTGCCCAGAACGTTGTCCCGTACAAATCCCCTGTCAGCAGTGTTCGCCAGCCATTGTAGGTGTAGAAACCGGCAAAAAAGTCCTTGATCTTCTCCTCTGGAATGTTGTATTTCTTTGCCACTTCCGCCAGCGTCGTACGCGACATGATGAATTCCGTCTGGGGGATGCCCAGCGCTTCCTTCAGGTCTCGGAGATCGAGATCGTAGAAGACAGACAGGTTGCCGACTTGGGCATTCATCTTGACCTCGTCGGCTTTTGGAATCCACAGATGCAGATCCGCCGAGTCTTTCGTGCTGACGAATGAGCGGATGGTCAGGGCGTAGAAGGGAAAGAGGGTGACGACCGTGTAGACAAGCATCACGATCACGGCGACGGTGCGCACTAAGCGCCGTCGATTTCTGATGTTGAGCAGCGGAGAACGGGGCGGCCTGGGTGTCGTATTCGTGGCTGACATGGTGGGATGGCTTCCTGAATCAGAACTGAAGGCGGCGCTGTAGCCGCTGCAGAAACACGCCGAGGATCACCAGCGGCAGGAAGGTCTCCACGGCCAGGGTCATGCCCAGTGCCAGCCGCTCCACCTGGAAACCATACGTGAAAAAGAGGACGCTGAGCAGCTTGGCTTCGGGATTGACGTACAGCGCCCCCATCGCCACCAACTCGTCGAACACGGCGAAGGAGCCAATGAGGCACATGGTTGTCGCCAGGATGAAGGACGGCAGCATCTGCGGGAAATAGACTCGCCACAGACGTTGCCAGTAGGTGGCGCCATCGACGATCGAAGCTTCGATGGTCTCTTTGGGGATGGACAGAAGCCCGGCCAGAAAGATCGCCATGTTGAAGCCGGCGTAACGCCAGCCAACCAGGATGGGAAGAATAATGGCGGTACCTTCCGCCGAGAAGATATCGATTGACTTCTTCAGAATTCCCTGGTCCTTGAGCAGAAGGTTGGCAGTGCCCGTATCCTGGCTGAAGAGCATGACCGCTATATAACCAACTGCCAGGCCCGAAACCATCAGCGGCAAGTAGACTACGGTGAAGAACCCGCCACGAAATCCGACTTCGTACATGAGCAGCGCCAGCGACAAGCCAAAGATGTAGACAGTCGTGTAATTCAAGGCGACGAAGATGGCGGTGCGCCGCAAGGCCGGGCTGTAGTCTCGCAATACGCTCGGATCCGTGAAAAGCGCCGTGAAG
Organism: uncultured Caldilineales bacterium; assembly: GCA_964535455.1. Taxonomy (GTDB): domain Bacteria; phylum Chloroflexota; class Anaerolineae; order J102; family J102; genus SSF26. Next base: position 23,724 of record CAZHTZ010000010.1, on the reverse strand, counting down.
TTGCGCCAACCGACAGGGTTGATCTGCGGATCGTTGAACTGCGACATATCGGTGAATAGGATCGGGATGGCGACAATAAACGGCACAATCGTGAGCAGCAGGAAAAGGATCAGCTGAGGTGAAATGAACAGCCAGTCATGCAAGATCCGCCTGCGCTCCATCTTGCTCATCTTCTTTTTCCCGCTCGCGCCGCCGCCTGGCTTTGGCTGGGGAGGTTGCACGGTCGCTGCTTGCATCAGTCACTCCGGTTGCGAAGGGGGGTGAGTGGGCTGCATCGACTGCGGCCCACTCACCCAACGTGGCGGCATGAGAACGTTAGCCGTTCTTGACCGCATCGGGAATGGCGAAGCTCTCTCCCCAGTTGCGCTGGGCGATATCGAGGGCTTGCTGGACGGTGATCTTTTTCTGCAACAGGTCGGCGAAGACCTCGTTGTTGCCGTTGGCCTCCCAGTCCCAGACGCCCTTGGAACCTTTATTACGGTACGGGCTGGCCATCACGTTGCCGGTTGGCTCTTGCTCGAACTTGGCGTCGGCCCACAAGCCGCCTTTGGTGCCGATCTGGCTAAGGACCTTTACGAACTGCGGGCCTTTCAGCGCCAGCGGCTCGTCCAGGTTGTACAGCGGCCAGCGGCCCTCGGCCTGGGACTTATAGGGGACAGCCTCGGGGCTCCAGAACCAGTTCCAGGCGACCTGGGTTTGCTGCCATTGCGGGGCCTTCTCGTTGCCAGCGCGCAGGAACCACTGGTTGTCGATGTTGGGCGGCAGAGCGCTCTGCATCCACACGGCCTGGCCTTCGGCGGGCGGAGTGGCAGGCAGACCCTCCTGCTTGTCGTTGACGGCGAAGTCGGAGCCGGCAGCCAGGGCCTTGTCCCACACCCAGGGGCCGTGCAACATCATGACCGACTTACCGGCGATGTAGGAGGCTTCCATGTCGCCTTCCCACTGGCGCGTCCACATGCTGGGCGGCATCATACCAGTGTCGTTGGCTTCCTGGAAGAACTCGAAGGCGTGGCGATAGGGTGAATCCTCGGCGTTGAACTTGGCCCGACCCAGCCAGCAGTCGACCTGGCGGGCTCGCTGCCCATCCTTTTGGGCGAGGGGGATGCAGTCCATGTAGTTGTTGCCGAAGATCCAGTTGTGCCACGACTGGTTCCAGAACCACTCGACGCCTTCTGTGCCCTTGGCCCAGGCGGCGCCGTCGGCCAGCCACTTCTTGAGGTCGTCCCACGACTTGACGTCCTTGTGCGGATCCAGCCCTGACTTTTCCATGAGTTCCTGGTTGTACTGCCAGGTCATGGCGAAGCCCTGGAAGACATCCAGCGAGCGAGGGCCGGGTAAGCCGTGCAGTTTCGACCACTGGTTCTTGACGTCGAACTGCCAGCGATCCCACCAGGGGAAGTCAAGCGTGCTCAGGTCGACGGCCATCTGGTAGTTGTTCTTGTCGAAGAAGATCTGCATCTCCTGCGTCAACTCGATGGCGGCCAGATAGCCACCGGCGACCTTGGCTTCGTAGGCCGCGGCGGTGTCCTCGTTGATCGAGAACACGTTGATCTTGATGCCAGGGTTGGAGCCTTCGAAGACGTTCCAGATCTCGCGATAGGGGCCCTCGTATTCGGCCAGCGACATCACATCCAGCGTCACAGCTGCGGCCGCCGGAGCTTGGGTTGGAGCCACGGCCGGCGCTTTGGTTGGCGCTTCTGCCGGCGCTTGGGTGGGGGCGGCTGGCTGTGTGGCGCAGGCGGCGACCGCCACGCCCGCAGTGGCTATCGCTCCCAGGCGCAGGAAATCGCGCCGGTTTAGTTCATTCTTCTTCATGATCTACCTTCCTCATTGAACAGGGTGAGATGCGAGAAAGAACGGTCGAACATGCTTACAGTGCTTGATTCATCACCTCCTTTCGTAATGATGGGTTCTCCAAAGCTTCGTCTGCGTGCAAGGCGCCGGAGCGACGGGTTGGGGAACAGGGGCGGTGGTTGGGCAATATCATTCGGTGGCTTGCCGAGATAGCGGACATTGGGTAGCTCTTGCTCCTCCAAACCAGCCAGAACGATCGGAAGTAGGGTGCGGTGACGGAGGCTCAATGATGGCGATACAGATCCCATTTGAGATAGGTTGTGATCGCTTCGTCCAGGACATCCGTCCAGTTGCCGCGCACTTGCGCTACGTGATGTTCAAAGCCATGCTTGCAGACGTGCTTCATCATCTTCTGCAAGTTGTCGATGCGGCAGACGGCGGCGCCGCCCTGGATGTTGGTGGGGTCGTCGGTGAATTCGCCCTCGCCCACATACGACTTGATCACCCCGCGGGCGTCATCGGTGGACATACGGAAAAAGGTCATGGGGCCAGCCGCCACCTGGCCTTTGATCGCCCCAAAGCATTTCTCCGGGCCGACCGAAGCGCCGATCACATCCAGGTACGAGATCTCCGGTGTCTTGCCGATGAAGCTCTTGGGAAAATTGCCGCAATGGGTGTTGATGCACATGTCCCGGTCTTCGCCATAGTTATTGTTCCAGTCGAGGATACCGGGCGCGTTGCCAGAAGCGAGCACCAGCGCGTACATCGAGATCGCTCCCGTGATATCGACCTCGCAGGCGCTAGGCATCAGCTTCTCACCCATTATGCTCATAGTCACGCAGGTGGCGCAGCCGTAGTTGAGCTGGAGCGAAGTCCAACATTGGATGGCGCTGGCATCGCACTCATTCTCGGCCACCCAGTTTTCCACTGCCACCGACCACGCAGCCTGTCTCGACACGGCTTCATTCGGGATGTAGTTGGGGACCGTGCCGTAGGCTCGGATTTCGGCCGCCTTCTCCTCCACGGCCTTCGTCTTGCCAGTGCGCACTCCATTAGCTCTGGCCATCATCTCCGAAAGATCGACCGTGACCACGGTGATGCCGGCGCTTTGCAGCAGTTTCTCGCTGTAGCGGCAGGTGTGAAAGGGCGTAGGTCGGGCCCCGATGGCGCCAACGCGCATGTGGGTCAGACCCTTCACCACCCGGCAGATGCGGGCGAAGCGATCCAGATCTTGGGCGAACACCTCGTTGTTGATAGGGCAGGAATGGTAGGTCGTGTCGGTAAAGGGTATGCCGAATTGGTAGAGGTTGTTGCAGACCGAGATTTTGCCGCAGAAGGCATCGCGGCGTTCCTTGGTCAAAAGAGCCGTGGGGTTTTCATCATCACTCGCCTGCACCAGCACCGGCACATTCAGTTTGGCCATGTCGATGGTGAAAACAACCCCCATCTCGTCACCGAAATTCGGCAGCACGACGACGATGCCATCGATGTCATCGCGGCGCTGCTTGAAAAGCTCGGCGCAGACTTTGGCGTCGGCATAGGTTTCGATCACGCCGTTGGGGGTGGCATCCACGGGCGGGATCACGTAGCCGTAGCCTAGTTCATCTAGTTTGGCCAGCAGGTCCTTGCGCCCCTGGACTGCCAGCTCCGCATTGAAGAAGCTGCGCGAGCCGACGATCAGGCCGAAGGTGGTCTTCTTGTCCATGATCTTCATATCGATGTTGCTCCTTTACAGAAGATTGACAGAGCCAGGCAACTACTCGGCTTGTCTTAGTTAGATTGTGAACGGACCTACACCTGTCAGGTCTGCGAGACCTGACAGGTGTTAGACCGCGCAGGTGACGCCCAGCAGGTGTCGGGCAATCAAGTCGAGACGATCTTCCGGGCCGACATACAGCCAGAAGAGAAAAGAGTCGGCGCTGGCGCTGCGCCCGCTTTCGCCGCCGATGGTTTGGGCCATCACCTCCAGCTCGCCGAACCCGCCGAAGCCGCCGCCGTCGTTGTAGACGTGCACCGAATGGCCCCGGCAGCCGGGCAGGTGCGGCGGCTCTTCGGCATAGGGCCGCGAGGGGTTGTTGAAGAAATGGCGGATCAGCAAATACGCCCGGCCGTCACGCAAACGGTTGGCATAGGCCAGGCGTCCAAAGACATGCGCCGCCTTGAACCCAACCTTGAACTGCTTCCGCCCGGTGATCTGAACTCGCACCAGGCCGGTAGCCCGGTCGATGGCCAGATGCTCTTCATCGGCGGGGGCGAAGTAGTCGCTATAGGCCGCCAGCGGTGAAGCCGGGATGAAGATCTGGCCGCCGGGATTAAGTTGGGCCACATTCCAGCCCTCGCTCAAGATCGCATCAGTCTTTGCCTCCGAGAGAGCCAGGATGTGTTCATAGCCGACGTAGACCACTCCCTCCATCAATTCGGCATAGTCGCTTAGCCCGTGCAGCGGATTGGCCGCCGGCAGAACCTCCCGCTCGATCTGGAGTTTTTTGACGCCTGTCGCCAGGTTGTGGGCCTGTAGTTCGATCTGTTGGCTGAGGCGAACACGGCGGGGGTCGATCCGCTCCAGGCGATAGGCGCCGGGATCGACGGCTGGCGGACACTGGACTGTCCCCCAGAAGTCGGTGCGGTCCCGCACGCCATATTGAATCTCAGGCGCGATCCAAATGCGCTCGCCTCCCAGGTTCCAATTCCCGCCCGCGAGAAAGGCGGCAAAATCGGCGGCGTCCGCCCAGCTGTCATGCAGCCAGAGCACGCTTTCGCCGGTTGCACTCAGGAATGGCCCCAGAATGCGCCCGCCACGCTCCAGGACGGCGACGAACGCGCCCTCCTGGAGATCGAGGAGCTCATGGCTGAGCTGATGTTCCTCGATTCGCTGCTGAACTTGGGAGAAATGAATCGTTGACATCAGGGGAAGAAGACGGCCTTCAGCACTTTGCCGGCCAGGGCCAAGTTGGCGCCAGCCACAAAGTCGTCGAGCGGGAAGCGATGGGTCACCAACTTGTCGACGGGGAAGCGCCCCGAAGCGACAAGATCGACGGCCTGCCGGTGGTGACGGGGGGCGAAGATCGTCGTGCCGATCAGGTGCAGGGCGTTGTAGTGCACGATGTTCATGTCCACGCCGGGTTTGCTGTCGTCCTTGGGCAATCCCCCGAACAGGAGAATACGCCCACCCTTGCGCGCCATCTCTACCGCTTGCACTTGCGCAATCGGCGCTGGCGTGGCAGTGACGACGACATCGGCCCCTTTGCCATCGGTCAAGCGGCGCACTTCGGCTACGAGATCGGCTTTCGCCGAATTGATTGTGGCGTCAGGTTCGAAAGCGGCGGCAAGTTCCAGGCGCTCATTCACGATGTCGGCGATGATGATGCGGTGGGCGCCGCGCGCCCGCGCCAGGGCGATGTGGATGCAGCCCACCGGCCCCGAGCCGATGATGACCACTGTATCGCCTAGCCCAACCTGCCCCTTCTCTTGGGCATTGAGGCTAGAGGAGATAGGCTCGGTGATGGCGGCGAAGGCAGGGTCCACCTCTTTGGAGACCACACGGAGATTGCCCAGGCGCACGGCTTCCGGCGGGACGGCGACGTAATCGGCGAACCCGCCCGGCCAGTATTGAGCGATCTCACGGTAATTCTCGCAGAGGTCGTAGCGCCCTTCCTGGCAGAAATCACAGACGCCGCAATAGACAATCGGGCCAAAGGCCAGCCGGTCGCCCACCTGCCACCGCCCTTGATACTCCGAGCCAGTCTCCACGACCGTGCCACAGATCTCATGGCCGATGATCCAGGGCAGGGTGACTTTGCGATGGCCGATGCGTAGCGTGCGCAGGTCAGAGCCGCAAAGACCGCAGGCATGGACTTTGAGCAGCAATCCGCCCGGTTCGATCACCGGCTCCGGCACGGTCTCGACGCCGAATTTCATGGGTTCTTGGACGACGACAGCTTTCATGATTGTGGCAGTTGGAGGGAGATTGGAGATTGGAGATTGGAGATTGGAGATTGGAGATTGGCTATCGGCTGGCCAGCATGTCGTCCTGCAACATGCGCAGCTTGTAGGCGAAGCGGCTGGAATCGGGTGCGAAATTGTCGTAAGTGAACATCTCGCCCTGCTCAATGGGCTTGAGCACCCTGCCATTGGGCGCAAGACCCATGGGGATGCCCTTGGCGGCTCTGGCTTCCTCGACCTTGTACAGGCGGTTGAAGAAGTCGTAGCCGCCGAGGTCGTCCACCGCGTGACCGGGCTCGAGATCGCGCTTGGCAATGGCAACCACCTCCGAGACAAGGCGCTTCGAGACCAACGTTGTTTCACCGTAGATGACAGCCTCGGCGATCGAAATGGGCGTCTCCACATTGCAGAGATGATAGGGGCGATAGAGGGTGTAGTAGGGGCCATCGCCCATGGCCAGGAATTTCATATCCACGCGCACCCGGCGGTCGTGCGAAGTGATGATGGCGAATACGCCCGGAGCTACCTTACCCGTCGTGTATTCCACACAGCCCCGCTGGCTGAGGATGCCGCCATCTTCCGCCGGGATCAGCACCCGGTTGAGGTCAGCCAAATCCACCTTGGCGCCGTGACTGCCGGGGACATCGGGCACAAGGCCGGTGGCGTTGGACATCGCCGCCAGCTCGACCATCGTCTTGGTGCCATCCTGAAAGGCCGCCAGCATCTTGGGGTTCATGCCTTTGCTCAGGGCTTCCGCCTCGCAGGTGCCAGGCGTGGCATAGTAGTTAACAGGATTGTTCTTGCCCTTGCCCAGGCAGACCACCTCGAAGCCCAGGCTGGAGGCGAAGTCGTAGAGCATTTTGCACACGCCCGGCTCGTCGCCGCTGGCCACGGTGTAGACACACCCCACCTTTTTGGCCAGCTCGTGCAGATACACGCCCACGGTCACATCGGTCTCCACATTCAGCATCACCACATGCTTCTGGTTCATAACGCAGTTCCAGGCCACCTTGGCCCCGATTTCGGTGTAGCCCGTGGCCTCGACCACGATGTCGATTCCCTCCAGCTTGGTGAGGAGGAGAGCATCCTCTGTCACCAGCGCCTTGCCCTGCTTCAGGGCGTCTTCTGCTTCGCCGGCGTGGGTGGTGATGCAGATGTCTTCTTCCGGCACGCCGATCTTGCGGAAGGTTTTCAACGGTCGCTCGACATCCATGTCGGCGATGGCAACCGTGCGCATCCCCTTCATTTGGTGGGTGACATGCACCATGCCCGAACCCATCTGGCCGCAGCCGACGAGTCCAACTTTGATGGGGCGCCCCATTGCTTCGCGTTTGAGTAAGTGGTCGTATAGTTGCATGTTGTTGTCCTTTTGTTAGATGGCTGCTATTGCTTTAGCTTGGCCATCGCTGCCTAAGAGGGTCAGGAGTTCTTTCGTTCTGCGACAGAATTCGTCCGTCGCCACGGCAGTGATTTGGTGATAATTGAGTGTGTTTGGGTCGGCTTGGGCCGTGAATGCGCGTATGGCGGCGCTGACCTGGCGGCCCATGGCGGTGTAATAGCAGATTTTGCTGATGCCGCTGGCGATCACTTCCGCATAGACGCCTTCTTCCAGCCCGGATGCCCCGTGCATGGCCAACGGGATGCTGACTCGTCCGGCGATCTCCCTGACCCGAGCCAGGTCTAGCTCGGGCTGGTGGCGATAGATCCCATGCGCATTTCCAAACGAAATGGCCAGGACATCGACGCCGGTGCTGGCCACGAATTCGGCGGCTTGTTCAGGATCGGTCATGTGCGCCTGCGGCCCTTCGCCAGTCAGATAGATGGAGGAGCCGCCAATGGCGCCCAGCTCGGCCTCGACGTCCACGCCTGCGGCGTGGGCGATGCGCACGATCTCGCACGTTTGCCGCACGTTTTCCTCGAATGGCAGGTGCGAGCCATCGAACATGACGGATGAGGCGCCGTTGCAGATGGCAGCCACGATTTGCTCGATGTCAGCGCCGTGGTCGAGGATGACCCCGACCGGAACCGAAGCTTTGGCGGCAGCGTCCGCAGCCAGGGCGATGCCGATGGGCAGGGGGACGCCCGGCGTGGCGCCGCTGTTGAACGCCAGGATCAGGGGAGAACGCAGCGCCTCCGCAGCCTGCACACCGCCCACGATCATCTGCAGGTCCCCGGCCAGCAGGCTCACGATGCCATAGCGGCGACGGCGGGCGTCGGCCAGAATGACGTTAGAATTGACGAGTGGCATCAGGCGTGCTCCAATTGGGGCAGATAGCGCTTGGCTGCGGCTGCGGAATCGCCACCCGCCAACACGCCGTAGCTGGGCGCGTGGTCAAGAGCGACTGTGAGAATGCGGCCTGAATCAGGGTTTTGCAGTCGACGAATGTGAGTTGCCTTTCCGATTGAGATCATGGTGGCACCTTCATGGCACTCTGTCAGTCAAAATGGAAGTTGTCCGGGTCTTCGCCAGCGCCCAAAGCACAGCCTGCTCGACGGCGTCGCCTTCGGATAGGCCGTAGACACCCAAATCCAACCAGGGCATGGCGACGCCACTAGGCAAAACGGCCGCCTCGTTCAAAGGCTTGTTCATAGTTGGCCTCGCAGGCGGGCAAGCGTCTTGAAATCATCCTTGACGTGTTCGTAGATGTTCTTGTACAGGGCGAAGTACTCCATGTAGCGTTCGTGATGCTCAGGATCGGGATCCATGCGATCGATGTACTCGGCCCATTGCTTGGCGACGCCGTAGTCTCCGAAAACGCCGGTGGCGACTCCGGCTACGATGGCATCGCCAAAGGGCGCGCCGGTGCGGCGCTTGACCAGCACGGTGGGCACGTCGAAGACATCGGTGATGATCTGGCGCCAAAGCTTGCTCACGGCTCCGCCTTCGTTCAACACAATCGGCGTGTTCAGCTTGAGGCCCGACTTTGCGATCAATTGGTAGGAGTCGTAGAGCGCATAAGCCACGGCCTCCATCATCGCCCGCACGACATGCCCCTTGCTGTGGTTGAGCGACAGCCCGAAGATCACGCCACGAGCCGTGTTGTCCCAGATCGGCGTGCGCTCGCCCATCAGATAGGGCAAGATCACCAAGCCATCGCTGCCCAAGGGAACTTTGGCGGCCTGCATATTGAGCAGGTCGTAGGAGCTAACCCCCAGCACCCGCTCGACCTCGATTTCGTACTGCGAAAACTGATCGCGTAGATAGCGAATCGACTGGCCGCCGGTGGTGGTGGAGGGGATGGTTATATAGGTGTCGTGCGAATCGATTGTGAAAGCCAGGTTGATCATCGTGAGGCCGATGGGTGAGTAGGCGAAGCCGATGTCTTTGAAGATCACACCGAAATTGCCCACCGTCCCAAGATTGCTCATGATGTCGCCTTCTTCGATCACACCGGCGGCGATGCAGCTGGCGTTGAAATCCACCTGCCCGGCGGTCACCGGCGTCCCTGCCGCCAGCCCCGTCTCCGCCGCTGCTTGCTGTGTGACCTCGCCGATGATCTCCTCACAGCGATGGAGCTCAGGCATCAGCGACATGGGGATGCCGATCTCCGCCATCAATCCCTCATCGAATTTCGCCTCGGCCAGGTTGAATGTGACGCCGTAGAAAGGCGCTGCTCCGTAGTTCGCCACGTATTTGCCCGTGAGCTTCATGGTGACGAAGCCATCGATGGTCAGGGCTTTGGCGATGCGGGCGAATGAGTCCGGTCGATTGCGTTTTTCCCACAGCAAGTTGACGATGCTGGGATGGTCTTCGATGCGATTGGCGGTGACACCCTTGATGCGCTCTTCCCCCACCATCTCCTTGAGCCACTCGACTTCACGCGTCGCTCGACGGTCCATCAAGTTATAGGCCCGATGGATGGGGGCGCCCTCTTTGTCCACCATGACCATGGATGGCAGCGCCGAAGAAACGGTCACACCCTTGATCTCGGCCGGATCGATGCGCGCCTCGGCCAGGCATCTCCTGATCATGGCGCAGGCTGCCGTCCAGTAGCCGATGGCATCGTGCTCCGACCAGCCGGGATGCTCGTGGAAGAAGGGATATTCCTGGAAGGCAAAGCCCAAGACCTCGCCTTCTGAGTTGATGATGCAGGCTTTGGCGCCACCTGTGCCATAGTCAATTCCGAGAAGATAGGCTGACATACTCGTTGTTCTCCTGGCCTGGTGGGCTGTGTAGAACTGGGTCTTGCGCGCCGGCTCCATTCAACAGTCGCCGCGCAATTTGGTCATCAGTCACGAGGACATTGATCCATCTCCCGCGCAATGCGCCCTGGATGACGTCGAGCTTTGCGTCACCACCCGCAATGCCAATGCGCCGTGGAATCTGCTGGATTTGCTCCAGGGTGAGGCCGATGGTGCGGTCATTGACTTCATGCTGCATCGGTTTGCCCTGGCCGTCGAAAAAACGAAGCGCAATATCGCCCACGGCCCCTTTGCCCATGATGGCGACGATTTCCTCGCGACTGAGGATGTCGGATTGCTGGATCACCGAGCCATGCAAAGGAATGCCAATGCCCAATAGAACGACATCGGCTTTGGCTGCCAGGGCCAATGCACTGCGAATCTGTGGATCCTCAATCAAAGCATCACGCACCAATTTGCTGCTGACGACGCCCGGCGCCGGCAGCAGCCGCAATTTGGCGTTAAAGCGTTGCGCCATCCGCCGGGCCAGATCTGTGGCATGCATTTCCGGCTCGGGATGTCCTAGCCCACCCAAAATCTGCACGACCGTCATTTCAGGCCATGTGTTGAGAGGCAGCGCTTCGATAACCGCATGCAGGGTGGTGCCCCAGCTCAAACCGACGATCTCGGCGCCGCTCAGACTGCGCACAAGGCATTGCGCGCCGACAAGTCCCAGCGCCGCCAAGAGCGCCGCACCTGTGTCGTTGCTGGGTGTGACAACGATCGCCTCCAGGAGATCGAACTGTCTCTCCAACGCGCGCTCGATGTCGGCATTGGACTCTGACGGCGGCACAATCGTGATCTGAACAATGCCCTCCTCTCTGGCCTGGCTCAGCAAGCGCGACACTTTGATGCGCGAGAGGCCCAGGCGCGCCCCAATCTCCTGTTGCGTCAACCCATCTTCGTAGTATGCCTTAGAAACCTTGTACAGGAGCTTCGCTGTACTCTGGTCAAGTGTCATCGGCTGCCTCTGCGTTCACATGAACACTGCCGAACATTTGTCTAAATTGTATCATAGTGTACCGAGGTCAGGTTGTCAAATTTCCTTGTCGATTTCGCCCTCGAATTGTTCTCTGTGGTACGCTTGGAATCGTCACTACCCTGCCCTGCTCCCTCGCCTTTGTCGCACATGACCCCCACGTCCATCTCATCCCTTTCTCTTGGCGCCGTCTATCGTCCTGAAAGCGGGCAGGAAGCAAGTTGGCCGGACGACACCCGGCTCATGCGCGAGGCGCGTTTCGATGTCGTGGACATGGGGGAATCTGCGTGGGCAGCCTTGGAGCCGATGCCGGGTGAGTTCCACTTCGAGTGGCTGGACCACCTCATCGCTCTTCTGGGCGATGCTGGAATCAAGATCGTTCTGGCGACGCCGGTGGCCCACCCTCCTGCCTGGCTCGACCATCTCGATGTGTTTGCGGATGCCGGTGGCCCGCAGACTGATGGCGGGTATGAGGTCCGCAGCTATTGCCTCAACGCCGAGCCTTTGCGCGCGGCTGTGCTCCGGCTGCTGGAGAGCATGGCCGATCATTTTGGCCTCAATCCTCATGTCCTCGGCTGGCGGCTCACCCTGCCTGCCGACCCAACTTGCGCTTGTACTCGCTGCCACGGCCTCTTTCTGGACTTTCTCCAGCAGCAGTACGGTTCTCTTGCAAACCTCAACGACAGGTTATTATCGGCAGGAGAGGGGACGACCGTGGCTGACTGGGGAAACATTCGCATTCCGCACGCAAGGCATCATCCCCTGCTCGAGCTGGAATACCGACGCTTCATCGAAACTTGCCAGCGGCAATTCGTCAACGAGCAATTGGCGGCGCTCCTGCCTCATCTGCCACCCGGGGTGTGGGTGCTGAATGACAGAGACTACATCGCGTCTTCTCTCTCATCCGTGGCAGTTAGTAGAGACGAGACACTGCAGTCGGAAGAAGACAACCTCCAAAACTATCTCACTTTCACCGCCCTGCAGGATTTGGCCAGATTTCAACACAACAAGCGCCTGATGACGACGGGCGACTCGGCGGGTTACGTCGCGCACACGCCCATCCGCATCAATCATGACCTTGGACTGACGCGGCTCAGGGCATGGCAGGTCCTGGCTCATGGGGCCGACGCGATTCTGTACGATTGCTGGCGCTCCACCCACCCCAGCCCGGCCCAAGGATCATTGCTTGGCCCGTCTGGTCAGACGCGCCCAATCTATGATGAAGTCAGATGGCTCGGACTCGATCTCGACAGGGTGAGGCAGCTTGTGGCGGGGTCCAAGCCGGCAGCTGAGGTTGCCATCCTCTGGGATCGTGAAAGCCAATGGTATGTGGATGAGCAGCAATCGGCGACGTCCATCTCTTACCTTGAGCACCTGCTCCACTTCGCCCGCCCTCTTGCACGTCTCAATATCCCGGCCGAGTTTGTCGAACCCACCGCCCCGCTGCGCCCCTACGAACTCGTCCTCGCCCCTTCGCTCGCTGTACTAGCCCAGACCGTGGTTGAGCATCTCAAGGATTACGTGCGACGCGGCGGACACTTGGTGTTGTCGGGACCCTGCGGGCTGGTGAATGAGTACTTGCGGCCGGCAGAATCACGACCTCCCGGCCTGTTGGCCGAAACAGCTGGAATCGAAGTCGAGGAGTTCTATCGGCTGTCAAAACCCGCACCCGTGAATGGAAACTGGTTCAGCGGCGTCGCGCATCCATGGGCGGAGCGCCTGCAGACTCGACATGGGAACACCGTGGCAGTCGCGCGATACGGTCTGAGCAACGGCTGGCTGGATGAGCAAACCGCCATCACTGTCGCTCCATTTGGCCGTGGATTGGTTTACTATGTCGGGGCTTTCCTCGATGCGGATGCTCAACACGAGCTGCTGAAGCGCATAGCCGCCACAGCCATGGCCAACCCCCTCATGGACGTTCCGGAAGGGATCGAGGTGCGCCGCCGCGTTTCCGCTGACAGACGGGATATTTGGTTCATCCTCAACCACCGCCTGCAAGAACAAACGGTGACGCTGCCCTGGCCCGCCTTCGATCATCTTGCCCAGCGTTCTGTGCAGCAAGAACTCGCGTTGATTCCCTATGGCGTTGCTCTGCTCACGCGCCAGACTTAGCCTGCGCTGACCGCTGCCAGGTGACAAACATCGCCAAAGGTCCGTAAGTTCCAGACTTCGTCATGTCGCTGGAACATTGCCAGCGAGGCATTGGCGGCCAAAAACCTTGTTGGCATTGTGATGGGTATGCCCAGAACTGCCCGCAAGAAACTATGGATCACACCAGCGTGCGTAACCACGACGATGGCGTCGCCGACATGACGTTGGGCAATGACATCGAGACACCCGACCGAGCGCTGATACAGCTGTTGGGCGCTTTCGCCGTCAGGGATGACATGGTCAGGATCGCCTGCCTGATAACCCTGCCAGGCATCGGGAAAACGCTGCGGAATGTCGGCCCATGGGACTCCCTGAAACATACCAAAATGCCGCTCGCGCAAGCAGGCATCCTGCCGGATCTCGTGGCCGGTTAGACGGCTGATGGCAGATGCCGTCTGCACGGCGCGATCGAGGTCGCTGCTGTAGAGATAACCAAACCTGCAACTGCGCAACCGTTCGCCCAATGCATTTGCTTGCGTCCAACCGAAGGCAGTGAGCGAGCCATGCCCTTGCCCGCGTGGGATGCGGGCGGAATTGTCTTCGGTTTCGCCATGTCGAACCAGGATGAGCGTGGTTGTCAGCTTGCGCTCTGGCGTTGCACTCATCGATCGAGCACCAGCACACCTTTTTGCGCCCGGGAGGGATGAGCGGCCAGATCGGCAAAGACATGAGGCGCGTCCCACAGGCTGAACTCGGTGGCAACCTTGGGGTAGGTGATCGAGCCACTGGCCATCAGCTCCAACGCCTCCGGGAAGCAGTTGACCGAAGCTCGCGAGCCGACAATGGTCATCTCTTTGCGCGTGAAATCGAGGCCAGGGAAGGAAATCCGCACGCCTTGCTTCACAAGCCCCAAAATAACGATACGTCCCCCGGCCGCCACCAGGTCGACGGTCGCTTCCATGGCCTGAGGATTGCCGGTGGCCTCGATGACCACTGGGAAACCCTCGCCGCTGGTTCGTTCGAGCACCCGATCGAGTAGGCGCTCGTCCGCCGGCAGGGTCTCTGCGCCAAAGGCCTGAGCTGTGACCAGACGACCGGGATCCACGTCGGCGGCGATCACGCGCGCCCCGCGCGTTCGTGCCACCTCGATGCAAGCCAGGCCAATCGGTCCACAGCCCAGGATCAGCACATCTTCGGCGCCAACCTCGCCTCGCCGGCATGCCTGCACCCCGATGGCCACCGGCTCAGCGAAGGCCGCCCAGGTGAAACTTAACCCAGGCGGCGCCGGATGCACAAGTCTGGCCGGCGCTTTCACGAATTCAGCATAGCCGCCAGGGATGTGCACGCCAATAATCGTCAGACGAGCGCAGCAATTGGATTTGCCGACCCGGCAGGGATAACAGGTTCCACAGCCGATGAAAGGCTCGACCACGACCGGCATTCCCGTCTCCAGGCCGCTGACCTCAGCGCCGACCTCGGCGATGGTCCCGGCGATCTCGTGGCCACAAATGGCGGGGTAGACGGCGTAGGGATTCTTGCCGGTGTAGGCGTACATATCGCCTGCACAAATGCCAGCCGCCCTCACCTCGACCAGAACTTCGCCCGCTGCGGGCGTTGGCCTCTCCCAATCGCCGATGACTGATTCGTAAGGTTTGTTGATGATGAATGCACGCATGGATGGATCCTCCGTAGCGATTTGGCTTGACGCCGGCAGATTTCAGCAGTCTTGAATCATCCGCATTTCCCAATTGGTGCCCACAGCTTCGTGCCCTTCTGAGCAAACCTCAGCCAAGTTCGACAACCTGGTTCCGTTCCGCCGACTCGTAAGCGGCGTAGACAAGCTGCATGGTCTTGAGATTATCGGCGCCAGTGTTCTCAGGGGGTTTGCCGGTGCGAAAGGCGCGCAGAAAGTCTTGATGCAGGGGCGCCATGCTGGCGTGATTGACATCGTAATCAGGATTAGCCCACTCGTAGCGAGGCGGCTTGCACTGCCACAGTTGCACTCCTGCGGCAGTGGTCAGCCGGATCCAGAAGTCGGCCAGCAATTCCACCGTCCCTTGTTTGCCCTCGATGAAGAGGATGACCTCAGGAAAATGTCGCCACGGCACATGGGTGACAAAGCTCAACTCCACATTGCAGATCACATCGCCCATCTGGAGTTGGATGGAAGCCACGTCTTCGGCCGCGATATCCGTGCGCACGCGGCGATACAGGCAGTAAAGGCTCTGCGCTTCGCCGAAGAAGAACCGGGCCAAATCCAGTTGGTGGCTGCCTTGGTCAGCGATGATCAATTTAGACAGGGATTTGAGCAAGGGCTGGTTTTCCCAGACAAAAGGCTCGAGAAAGTGCACGAATTGGGTGCGGCCTCGGAAAGGCTTGCCAATACGGCCTTCGTCGATCACCAGTTTCACCTCGCGAATGGGATGCTGCCAGCGGTAGTTTTCGTGCACGAAGAAGGGCACGCCCGCCGCCTCACATGTGGCGACCATGCGCCGGGCAGTCTCGTAATCGGGCGCCATCGGCTTCTGGCAAATGACCGGAACCCGATAATGGGCAGCCATCTCCACCAGGGGCGCGTGCGCTGGCACTTCGGTGATGATATCGACGAAATCCAATTCTTCGTTTTGGAAGAGCTCTTCGACATGTTCATACACCTTGGGGATGCCGAAACGCTCGGCCACTTTTTGCGCCCGCGCATGGGTGCGATTCCAACAGGCGACCAACTCCACCCCGCCCACCTCGAACCAGGCAGGTATTTGATACAACGACCAGAATCCTGTGCCGAGAACGGCGAACTTCAGTTTGTCCGACATATGTGGGTGCTCCTGTTGGAGTGTGCTGCGTGTTGGTCGGTAACCGGTCGGTTGCGTTTCACGGCTTCAGCAGGACCTTCATCGTCTCAGTCGACCTGACCAGCTCGAACCCTCGCTGGAATTCCTCGAACGGCAGGACATGGGAGACGAAGGGCTTCAGATCGATCTTGTTGCTCTCCACCACTTGCATCATGCGTCGCCAAGTCTCCCACGTGCGACCCATGACGCTTTGCAGGCGGATCTCACGACGGGTCATGGCGAAGAAGGGATTGAAGGTGATGGGTTTGCCAAAGGTGCCGATGGTGACAACAGTGCCGCAGTTCCGCACCATGGCCAGCGCCTGGTCGAAGGCCCCTTGCGTAGCCGCCGCTTCGATCACGAAATCAGCCCCGCGGCCAGCGGTCATTTTCCGGATGGCGCCCACCGGCTCCTGTTCTCGCACATCGATTACAGCCCCGTCGATCAGTTGCCGCGCCAATGCCAGGCGCGGCGAAGAGAGGTCGGTCATCACCACGTTACAGCCATAGGCCGCCAGCGTCTGCCCGGCCATGATGCCGATCGGGCCACAGCCAATGACGACGGCCGTATCGCCGGGATCATGCTCCTCACTTTCCACCGCATGGACGGCAATGCCAAGGTTCTCCAGCAGCGCTCCTTCCTCGAAGCTGAGCTTTGCAGGCAGCGGGCACAGCGCCCGCTCGGGCAGCACGGCGAATTCGGCGAAAGCACCACGGCGTTTGCCGTAGATTTCCCGGTGCAGACACATGTTAGTCTTGCCCTTGCGGCACATGAAACACTGGCCACAAGCGATCAGCGGATCGACAACGATGCGGTCGCCAGGTCGAAACTGAGTGACTTCGACGCCAACGGCTGTGACAACGCCAGCGACCTCATGGCCCAGCACGGTGGGAAGTTGCAAGGTGGGATCATGGGCGGCCCAGTCATCCCAGTCATAGACCTTCATCTCGCCCACGCAGATGGCACAGCACTCGACCTGGAATTGCACCTCGTCAGCCCGTTCGATCTGCGGTGTGTCGATTTCACGCAAGGAGAGGCCGGGACCAGGGCGCTCCTTAACCAGGGCTTTCATCGCTTTCCTCCGCAGGCGACAAGGTGTGTTTGACCTGCGCATACAGCTCTGTATTGCGGCGCATCTGTTCCAGATTTGTTTCCATCGCGGCCCGAGCACCCTCGCGGTCTCTCGCCTCCACGTGCTCAAGCAGCAACCTGTGCAAGCGAATGTTATCCTCGAGCGGATCGAGATAGACCGTCACCTGGGCGATGTACTCGCGCAACAGTTCGCGAATGGAATCCATCAGAACCAGCAGCAGGGGATTGTGGGTCATGGCGGCCAAGGTGCGGTGGAATTCGGCGTCTTGTTCGGCCAACAATTCGACATCGTTGATTGCCTCCACCATGCTCTCGTACACCTCGCGCAGTCTGGCGATTTCCTCCTCAGTTGCCGACTCGGCAGCGATGCCTGCGATTTCCACCTCCAGGAGCGAGCGCACCTGGTGCAGGTGATGGAAAGAGATGACGCCCCCCTCCTGCGCCCGCAGATAGAGGCCCAGTGGCTCGACCATGTGCCGGCTGGTGAGCGCGCGCACGATTGTGCCGATACCTTGCTGCGCCTCGAGTAAGCCCTTTGCCGCCAGGACGCGAATTGCCTCGCGCAGCACCGTGCGGCTGACGCCCAGGGTCTCGGCCAGTTCTCGCTCCGGCGGCAGCTTGCGACCTGGCGCCAGGTCGCCATCGATGATGCGTTGCTCGATCTCGGCGACGACGCGATCGCGCAAGCGCAGCTGCGAACCGACCGTCCGAAACAAGTTCGTGTCAGAGAGCGTGGCCATGGTCAGCTTGTTTCAAATCCTCTTTGCCATGAGCGGCATGTACAGACTTTGAGCGCCATCCACACAGATGACCTGCCCGGTGATGTGCCTGGCCTCTTCGGAAGCCAGATAGCCCACCAAATGGGCATGATCGGCTTCATCCGCCATTTTGCCGGTCGGGATCAGCGCCACCATCGCCTCTAAATCGAGGTTGCGAGCCCTCGCCGACTCGCCCAGCATGTCTGTCCAGGTCATACCGGGACAAACGCAATTGACAGTGATGCCATACGGCGCCATTTCCACCGCAAGGCAGCGGGTGAAGTGGTTGACCGCAGCCTTGGCTGAACCGTAGGCAATCTGCTTTTCGCGCACGATGACGCCGGCAATAGAAGATATGTTGACAATGCGCCCCGCCTTGCGGGGCATCATGCGGCGGATGGCCGCCTGTGAGCACAGAAACACGCCCTTGGCATCGACATCGAAACAAAGATCCCATTGCGCTTCGCTCAAGTCGGGTGTAGGGCCATAGGTGAGGACGCCGGCGTTATTCACCAGCAGCCACAGCGGCCCCATTTCCGCCTCCACCTGCGCGATCAAGGCCTCGACCTCAGTTTTGCGGCTGACATCCCCCCGGATGGCCAGAGTTCGGCAGCCTTCCCTGCGCAGCGCCTCGGCCGCTTGCTCGACTTTCGCTGAGCGCGCGTTCATGGCCACGAGCATGCCCTTTTGCCCCAGCACACGGGCGATCTCCAGGCCGATGCCCTGGCTGGCGCCGGTCACAAGCGCGACTTTTTCATGCAGACTCATCGTTCTGTCTCCTACCAGGCCGTCATACCACCGTCGGCCATGTACAAACCGCCGGTGCAGAAGGCCGCCTCGTCCGATGCCAGGAAAACAGCCAGCCCTACTACATCCTCCGGTTGGCCGAGGCGCCCCATGGGAATGGCGGCAGCCAGGCGCTGGCGTTCGCCTGCGGGCTGCAGCGACTCGGCGATCATCGGCGTCTCGGTGGTGGCTGGGAACAGCGAGTTCACCCGGATGTTGTCTTTGGCATAGTCCACCGCCATGACCCGGGTGAGGCCGATGACGCCACCCTTGCTGGCGCTATATGCCGTATAGCCAGGGGCGCAGCCCACAAAGCCGCTAGGCGAGCCCACCAGGATGATGGAACCTCCGCCTCTTTCCAACATGGCGGGAATGGCGTACTTGCAGCACAACCAGGCGCCTTTGAGGTTGACGGCATGTGTCCGATCCCAGATTTCCTCGCTCAACTCGTGGGCGCGGGCATCGGCTTTCATGAATTGCACTCCGGCGTTGGCGTAGAGGATGTCGATGCCGCCGAAGGAACTGACGGCAAGACGCACCATGGACTGCACCTCATCCGCATCGGAGACATCGGCATAAGCAAAGAGCGCCTTACCGCCAGCATCCTGGATTTGCTTTACGGTGGCGTGGCCCAGTGCTTCGTTCACATCGACGGCGACGACCACAGCGCCTTCACGGGCAAAACCTCTGGCTACGGTGCCTCCCATGCCGGCTCCGGCTCCGGTGACGATGGCTACTTTGTTCCTGAGTCTCATGGTAGATCCTCTTGGTGTGCTTGACAAGGTGACAAGATGGCTCAGGCGAACTCGGTGTCCTTAAGCCAGGAGCCACCGGCCTCGAAGCCGCCATCGACGATGATCGTCTGGCCGGACATGTAGGAAGACGCCGGTGACGCCAGCAGCAAGACAGCGCCCACTAGTTCTTCTGGCAGCCCGGGCCGTCGCATGGGGATGCGGGTGCGGAACCATCTGGCCCGGTTCTCGTCCTCCCAAACAGGCTTCGACAACGGCGTCATCATAAAGCCGGGCGCAACGCAGTTCACCTGGATATTGTCTGCAGCCCACTCTACGGCCATTGCTTTGGTCACCTGCACCACTGCACCCTTGGTGAGGCCGTAAACCGAGACAGTGTCGAGGGCGAAAAAGGGATTGATCGAGCCGATGTGGATGATCTTACCGCCGCCTTGCGCCTTCATGTGGGGATAGGCCGCCTGGCTAAGAAAGTAGACCGCCTTGATATTCACTGCTGAGATGAAATCGAAATCGTCTTCGGTGACCTCGACAATGGGCTTACGACGGTTGGTCGCGGCGCAGTTGATGAGGATGTCCAGTCGGTCCAAGGCTGCAACGGTCTCTTCGACAATGCGCCGGCACTCTTGGACATCGGCCAGGTTTCCGGTGACAGGCACGGCTCTGCCGCCAGCCGAGGTGACGAAGTCGGCGCCCGCCTGCGCCATCTCTGGCTTCAAGTCGTGCACGGCAACGGTGGCGCCAGCTTCAGCCAGCGATGCCGCTAACACGCGACCGATGCCGCCAGCCGCGCCGGTGACAAGGGCTGCCTTGCCATCGAGGGCAAAAAGTCGATTTAGGAGAGAGGAGGTGGTAGTCATGATATGGTCCTTTCAGCGCTTGGTGCGTATTTTCGGCGTGTAGAGCAAACCACGCACTACGCAACTCGGAAAAGCGGTTCTTCGCCCTTCAGCGCCCGCACCAGGTTTTCGATGCACATTTCGCCCTGTTTGCGCTGAGCATCGAGTGTGCGGCCGCCAAGATGGGCGGCAAGCACAACGTTGTCCAGGCCGAGCAGCGGACTGTTCACCGGCGGCTCCTGACAAAAGGCATCCAGCCCCGCCCCGGCGATCCATCCCGCGCGTAATGCTTCGACCAGCGCATCCTCGTCGACCAGGGAGCCACGGGCGGTGTTGATCAGCAGGGCAGTGGGTTTCATCGTCTGTAGTTGCGCCGCGCCGATCAGGGGTCCGCTGATCATCTCGGCGGCGGCATGCAGGGTGACGACGTCGGCGGCGGCCAGTAACTCAGCCACAGACACGAAAGGCACGCCGCGCGCCTCTGCCCAGGCCAGGTCGGGATAGGGATCGTGGGCGATGACCTTCATCCCGAAAGCCTGCGCCCGTCGGCATACGCCCTTGCCGATGCGGCCCAGGCCGATGATGCCGAGGGTCTTGTCTTCCAGTTCCATGCCGTAGAAAGCCTTCCACCCACCTTGCGTCACATTGTTGTGACTCTTGACTACGCCGCGGGCCAGGGCCAGCAGCAGAGCCAGCGCCAGATCGGCCACCGACTCGTGGTTGGCGCCTGGCGTCGCACTGACGATGACGCCTCGAGCTTTGGCCGCTTCCAGGTCGATGGTTTCCAAGCCCACACCGTGTTTGGCGATGGTCTTGAGGCCCACTGCTGCATCGATGACCTCGGCCGTGAGTTCGTCGGTGCCGGTGATGATCGCATCCATGCCCGGCAGCACCTGCAGCAATTCCTCCGCCCGATAGGCGCGGCCCACGCCGTTGGGAATGACCTCGCAGCCGGCCTGATCGAGTGCCGTGAGATGCTCAGGGATGCTTTGGCCGAAGGAACGTGAGCCGATGAGCACTCGCCAGCGGGAAGTTTTCATAGTTGTTCCTTCGAGGTGACAAGGTAACAAGGTGATGGGGTGCGAGGGTGAAGAGATCGCGCTTGGGATCAGGCTTCGCCCTGAAGGGCTTCGGCCTGAGGCTTCAGCCGAACGGCTCAAGCCCGAAGGGTGGCGAGGCGATATGCCTGGCCTGTCTCGATGGATTGGTAGGCGCCAAAGACCAGCTCCAAGGTCTTCAGATTGTCTGCGCCTGTGTTTTCCGGAGTCTGACCGGTTTGCAGGCATTCCACCCAATGTCGTTGGATTTGCAGGGCGCCATCTTGCATCACATGCCAGGGACGGGCGGTCCAGGCATGCTCAGGCTCGGGCAATGACCGGACCTCCATCACCCCTGACTTGACCATCCTCAACCGATAGTCTTCATCCAGGCGGATCACCCCCTGCGGCCCTTCCACCGTAATCAAGGTTTGGGGGAAAACTTCGTGGTCGGTGGGGGTGGCGAAGCTCATATCCACGAGGCAACAAGCGTCGGAAAATGAAAGCAGGATTGTTGCCACATCCTCGCCCTTGATCGTCGAATTGATGCGCGAGGCTGTGGCGAAGAGGGTAGTGGGGTCGCCGAACAGAAAGCGAGCCACATCGAGCAGATGTACGCCCGTCTCGATGATCACGAAGCGCAGGGTTTCTCGCAACCAGGACTGGCCAGCAAATGGATCGAAATCCGAGCGAAAGCTGATACGACCAAAGAAAGGCTTGCCGATGACGCCGGCATTGAGCAGGCCCTTGACGTGGCGGATTGGACTCTGCCAGCGCCAGTTTTCGTGCACCATGAAGCGCACACCGGCTGTCTGACAGCTCTCGACCATTGCCCTGGCATCGGCCAGCGACCATGCCATTGGCTTCTGGCAGATGATGTCGACGCCGTGCTTGGCAGCAAGCTCCACCAAGGGACGATGGCTGGGCGGAGTGGTGACGATATCGACAAAATCAAGCGGTTCGACTGACAGCATCTCAGCGGCGTCGGTATAGCAATGCCCGGCTCCAAACTTCTGGGCTGAAATCTGCGTCTTGACCGCGTCGCTGTCACATACGGCTGACAGCTCCACCTCCGGGATCATTGCCCAGGCATGCAACTGCACCTGCGCCCAAAAACCACAGCCGATCACACCCAATCGCAGCCGGCCCTTCTGGCTCATCACTTGATCTCCTTTGCGACTGCGCGCAGGGCGGCCACTTCCACTGCCATGTCGGGCACGCGATAGATGCCACCGCCTAAGGCGATCGAGGTGGCTCCGGCAGCGATCAGGTCGGGTACATGCTGGCGTTTGACGCTGCCCGCGACCTGGATGTCGACAGCAATGCCTGCCTCCATCGCCATCTTGCGGGCGGCCTTGATCCTGGGTAGGACCAGGGGATTGAACACGGCCCCGCGGCTGCCCTCGCCTGTGACGCGCGCGAGCAGCAGAATGGAGTCGATCAGGGTGACAACCGGCTCCAGCACAGTCAATGGTGTACCCAGTGTGAAGGCCAATCCCACCTTGACGCCCAGCTCTTGTACGAAGAAAATATCCTCGAAGAGCATGGCAGAGCTTTCGACGTGAAACAGGATCAGGTCGGCGCCGGCCTCGGCCAACTGTGGTGCGATATGCCGCAGGTTGGTTACGCCCAGATGCACCTCGAAAGGCAGAGCCGTCAGTGGTCGCAGGGCGGCGATAGTGCGGGGCGAGAATCCCAGGTCGGCCACGAAATGCCCGTCGAAGACATCGTGATGAATGAAATCGAGGCCGGCTGCCTCCAGACGGGCGATTTCGTCCGCCAGCCGGCCATGGTCGCCGTTGAAAAGGGCAGCGCCGAGTCGCAGTCGCCCATCCGCAGCCATGTCAGTCCTCCGACTCGATGGCGATGGCTCGCACCGGGCAAGCATCAAGGCCCACCACCGGCCAGGGCAAGGCGATGAGGAAGAAGCGCTGCTTGCGCAATGCGACCAGGTTGTTCACACACTCGAGGATGGGGACGCTGGAGTGCATAAGAATGCGATGGTTGGGGTGATGGCTGACGCCTCGCACCTCGAAGCCGGAGCTATCGGCGCCAAGTCCGCTGATCTTGCGATCCTCCACCAGCCAGCGCACGGCCTCCTCGGTCAGGTAGGGCCGGTCGTGCGAAGCGGGTGTGCGGTACGAAGTGTGCCGACCGGTCATGGTGAAGACCCAGTCGCCAAGCTGGATATCGCCCGCCGCCTGCATCTCCTCCCGGCTGATTGGCTCATCGACGCCCTTGTGGCGGAAATCCAGCACAATGGCCGGCCCCATCATGCGCTCGACCGGAATGCTGGCCGTGTCGCCGCCGTCAGCAAGGAAGTGCAAGGGAGCTTCGACGTGGGTGCCCACATGTGACCACATATAGACCAGGCTCATGATGTCACCCTCGGCGCCGGCGCGCTTGTCGCGTTGGGCCAGTTCCAGGGTGTATTGCTCTTTGAAGGGAATGAGTTTGTGCGTCAGATCGACGATTCGGCCGCTGGGAATGGAAATTGAGTTTTGCATGGTGAATTTCTTTTTTGGCTCTGATTGGGTTCGCGAGACGCGCTGCGCATTGCGCAACGACGAGAAGGACGTTGACTTCAGGCGGCCTGCTGCCAGGCGTCTTCGGCGGCGATCCAAACGCCGTAAAGGTGCTC
>CAZHTZ010000009.1:31982-40630 GCA_964535455.1 uncultured Caldilineales bacterium | reverse complement strand
CCGGCTGCCTCACATGCTCAAACACCTGGTGCGAGTAGACAATGTCAAAGGTCACCGCAGCGAACGGCAGGTGGGCGCCGTCATAGGTGACGATGTCCTCATGGGAGGAGCGCGCATCGACCTCTCTCGATGATGCGATGTCGATGCCTACCCATTGCACGCTCGGCTTGATCTGCTTGAACCAGGCACGCGTTCCACCCAAACCGCAGCCCAGATCCAGCACAGTGCGCACCTCTTTCTCAGGCAGCAAAGGGCCAATGAGGTCTTTCGCCGCAACCTGGGTGCTATGATCGTCGGGAATCCACGCCGGAAAGGCCATATTCACTCGGACGGACGTGCTTTGCTGGCATGACTGGGACCAGTCAAGCGGTCACGTAGGGCCAGGGGCAAGTCGAAATTGAGCGTCAACAGGCGATGGCTAAGACGCTGGGCCAAGTCGGCGGCCACCCAGTAGGCGCGGACATGGGCGCCGAAGTGGCGCTGCCGGACCAGGGCATGTTCGCGTTTGTAGGCGGTCGAGGCAGAGAGACCACCGTCACTGTACACGCTGACCATCTCGGGCAGGTGGAAGTAAGGAACCTGCTCGATGCCAAACGCGCGGATATTCCAGTCATGGTCGCTGCAAATCCGCAGCGAGGTGTCAAACAGACCCACGGTGTCGAAGGCCCGACGACGACAAACCATCGCCTGATGACAGAGGACATTGCGCCGGAAGAAGGAAGATTTCGTCAGGTAGTCAGGGTGCTGGCGCGGCACGCGCTTGGCACCGTTTTCGCGCATGTAGTCGCCATAGACCACATCTACTTCGGGATGAAAGGCAAAAGCGCGAGCGATGCGCGACAGCACATCGGCGGCGATGAGATAGTCGTCGCCGCCCAAGACCAGTATGACGTCGCCGCTGCTGACGCGAATGCCTTTGTTGAGGGCATCGTACACGCCGTCGTCGGGTTCCTGGATGGCGAGGTCGATGACATCCCGGTGGCGCTGCACAATCGACCATGTCTCGTCTTTGGAGCAGCCGTCCACAATGACGAACTCGACATCCTCATAGTCCTGCGCCGCTACGCTCGCAATGGTCCGCTCCAACGTCGCCGCCGCATTGTAGCACGCGGTTAGCACCGTGAATCTCATGACTTGGCTCCTGAGGCGATCAGTGCCGCATCAGAACCCGCTCTTGCCGAGAAGTAGTCGAATTTTTGGTATTGAGTGGTTTTCATCAAGTCAAGTTCCTCATTAGCCGATTTCGCACGCGCCGGCCAAACCTGACCGACTGCGCATAAGCAAGTTCGATTCGGCTGAAATATTTGCTACGGATGATATTCGGTTCTGATCCACCCGCACCCGTCGATGACATTCCACCCCTACTAAAAGCACACACAACCAGAGGAGCGTGCGTATATCTCACTTGCTGATAGCCAAAAGCCCTTATGTTCCAATCAAGATCACTCGAAACGCGATAGGACGTATCAAAAAGACCTACTTTGTCAAATACGCTGCGCCGGCAGAACATCGCCTGATGGCAAACGACGTTTGCGACAAGAAAAGTTCTCTTGTCGATCTTCTCCGGATTCTTGGTAAAGCGCTGACGTGCTCCCATGTCGTAAATGTAGTCGGCGAGCACGATCTCCAGGTCTTCACGTCCTGCGAATACATCGGCAATGCGGCTGAGCGCATAGGGCGAGAGAAAATAATCATCGGCTCCAAGCACATGGATGATCTCGCCCGAGCTCATCATGATTCCTTTGTTGATAGCATCATATACGCCAGCATCCTTCTGACTTACAGCTATTGCAATAGAATCGCGATATTTCTGCACGACTGCCCAGGTTTCATCACTTGACACGCCATCAAGAATGATATGCTCAACATCATTATGCTCCTGCCACAAGACACTCTTGATGCTCTGCTCAATCGTACGCGCCGCATTCAGGCAGGGCGTGATCACGGTCACTTTCACCAATCAACCTCGCACATCATGCGAACGACTCACAAAACATAGTGACCGCTTCGAGCGAGGTACGTCTCTGCTGTCAACAGCCGCCCGATGACATGGTGCATATCGGCCTGCATACGGAAGTGCGTCTCGCACACACGCCGGATCTCGTTCTCCGGAACGAACTCACGCACTCGACTATCGTCCGACAGCAACCGGCGGGTGACGTAGGATTGCGTCTCCGGTTTGCGCAGCAGGACGGCGTAGTCCACCGTGCGAAACGGGAGCAGGTGCCCGCCAAGAAATGGCAGCGTCTTCGTGAGACGTCCCCTCAGCCTCCGTCCCTCCACGGCAAGTCGTTTCCAGAACGCCCCGGCGTCGATGGGAACGCCGGTTTTCTGCCAGGGGACCCCTCGGTAGAGATCGGGGTAGTGAGTGAGAAGCATACTCCCGTAGAGTTGGCGATGATTGCGGTACGCAGCCGGCACTCCCATGCCAAACAACAGCAGGTCCCTATCGACAAACGGTCTTCGCTCTTCGATGTGCGCCGACAACTGCACTGCTCCCATGACAGTGAATCTTCTCGCCCGCTGGTAGATGGCAAACCATTCCAAAGGCATGTCCGCCTTCTGCCATTCCTGCAAGATGTGGGCATAACCGTCAAAACCAGTCAAGGAGCGCTGGTCGGCATAGCTTTTTGCCAGGTTTTTCTGCGGACTCAGATCCGTGTTGATGGCAGCACCGCCAAGAATCACCTCGCCAACGAAACCATTCAGCGAAAAATCAGCCGTATCGCGAAGAGCATTAGCCATGGCGCTTGCATGCAAATGCAGGGTTGAAATCATGCCATCGGTCAGCCAAACGAACGGCTCACGTTTCACCAAGAAATCGTTGATCTTGTCAAGCTCGACCACGATGTGCAGGCATCCACGAATCTGCGCCACTCGGCTGGCGATCTTGATGTCGTCGCTTCCCGCAACCCCCATCGTAACACAAGCAGCGGGCAGTCTCCCCGGCGGGAGCGCCGCAAGGATGGAACGGGAGTCAAGGCCACCACTCAGTTGCAGGCCGTAGCGATGGTTCGTTCTTACACGGCGCGCAACCGCCATCTCCCACAATCTGGCCATCTCCTCCGCCGCTTGCTCAAAGGAGACACCGGCGGGCAGTGGCTGGACCTCCGTCCACGACCAATAGGTGGCTTGCGACATTCCGGTCTCTGTGACTGTCAGAATGGTAGAAAGTCCCAAAACACGAATGTCCTCAAACCAGGTTCGATCATTCAGCATCCAGCCATAGGCAAGAAACTCCTCCATTCCCAGCCGATCCAACTTCTTTGGGCGCCCAGGAAGCTCCGCGATCGACTTGACCTCGGAGGCAAAGGCGAACACATCAGACGATGCCCAGTAGTAGAGCGGGCGCAAGCCGAGACGATCACTTACCAGGGTCAGTTGTTTGCCAATCGTATCGAACATGGCAATAGCAAAGATGCCGTCCAGTTGCGGCAAGAAATCCCAACCATGCCGCAGCAAATAGAGCTCCAGCAAGAAACGCGCGTCGCCATCTCCAGAAATGTGATCCAACCCGTTGGCGCTTGCCAGCTCGTCCCGGTTGTAGATTTCGCCATCCAACCAGAGGACAAACCGACCCGCCTCGTCACGGGCCGGCTGTTCGCCAGTGGGAAGCGTACCAAGATGAACTCTTCCGGCCGAGAACGGCCCCTGCGTCTGCCGCTGCACTTTCAGCCACAGATGATGCTGCTGCGACTGCAACATCGCGGTCAGGCTGGCCTCAGCGCTGTCGCCGATCCATCCCGTCCTGTCGAACAGACCACTTAGACCCGGCATTTCGTTTTTCTCGGGGCTACCTTGACAGCCGCTTGAGCGCTCGCTTGACCAGGTCGATCCGGCTCGCGTACCACAGCCAATCACGGGGTCTGGTGGGCGCGAACTGCGCATCGATTTCGCGATAATACTCAGCCATTTTCGATGCTGTCTTCTGCTCTCCGTGCATCCGAAAGCCGCTGACAGGCACATCGAGTTGATGCAGGTCACTCACGGCAGCAAACTTCCGCCACAGCGCGTAGTCCGCGGCAAGCTGCAGGGAATCATCAAGCTGGCCGCCAGCGCTCTTCCAGGCTCGCCGCGACCAAACGGTGCTTTCCTGCTGGATCCATCCCAGGCGCCGGCCTTCATAGAGACCAGCTCGAATCAACCGGCGGCGGCGATGGCGCGCCTTCCCCGTTCCGGAACGCTCGCCCTGTTCGTTCCAGTAAGTGGGCACGCCAATCACCCAATCCACCCCATCTTGGCTGAGAGCCTGAGCGACGAGTGCCAACCCTCCCGGGAGAAACATATCATCGCTGTTGAGCCACGCCATCACCTCGCCCGTGGTGCGGGTGAGCCCTTTATTGATGGCGTGGTACTGCCCGCGATCGCGTTCGCTGACCCAGTAGGCAAGCCAGGGCTCGTACTTGCGGAGAATGTCAACGCTGCCGTCAGTGCTGCCCCCATCGATGACGATGTACTCCAGGTCGGGGTAGCCTTGCAGCAACACCGAGCGCAGGGTAGCTTCCAGGAATGCCGCCTGATTGTAAGAGGGCGTGACGATGCTGATGCGAGGCCAGGGCCGGCCATCAGGCATGCAGTCCGGCAGCGACTCGCTTTCGGTCAGCCAGGGCCAGCCGGTCTTGCCGGGCGGCGGCGGGGGGAGTTCAGCAAGAGAGGGACAGCGCATGGGCACGTGGGGTGGTTTGCGATGGACTACTAGCGGACGACACCGTAGACGACGAGGGCCTCAAGCCCATTGCGGGTGTAGGTGATCCGCTCCACAGTCAGACCTTCGTCGACTGCCAGAAGCGAGCGCAACTGCTGTTCGCGCCGCATATGGCGTCCGCGGTCGGCGCGACGCAGGGCATAGGCGAATGGTCTCCGCCAGGCAGGCTCAGGCAGCACGGCGTCGAACATTACGGTGTAGCCGCCCGGACGACAGACGCGCCGCATTTCCAGCACCGTTCGGTGCACCAGCTCGTCGGGTAGATGATGGAACACGCCGATAGACCAGACGCCGTCGAATGCCCTGCTGGGAAACGGCAACTCACCCGAGGAAGCCACCACGCCCGGCTCGCCCGATGCCGTGTAGGCAGCCATATAGGAGGGAGAGTAGTCGACGCCGATGGGGTGGACATCCAACGGCCAGAGCCGTGAACTAGGCCCGCACCCGACGTCGAGGAGGCGTTGGGCGGGTGGTAGTTTGGCCACGAGAGAGCCGAACAACCGCCGCACTGTCTCCTCGCCGCCCGGGGCCAGAAGGCCGCGCTGCAAGCGATACAACCAGGGAAGCTCAAGCAGACGATAGATGCGCTTTTCTGGCATGGGTGCTATCGGACCGTCACCGCCATACGAAAGGCAGCAATGACCTGATCCTGTTCGTCGCCTGTCATCGTGTGGTAGAGCGGCAAGAGAACGCCGCGGTCCTGCGCAATCTCGCTCTCCACCAGACGGGCGCAGG
Source organism: uncultured Caldilineales bacterium (assembly GCA_964535455.1). Taxonomy (GTDB): domain Bacteria; phylum Chloroflexota; class Anaerolineae; order J102; family J102; genus SSF26. The sequence continues at coordinate 35,190 of CAZHTZ010000009.1, read as the reverse complement.
CGCCCACGGCACAGCCGCACGTGGCGTGGTCGGCGCCGCAAGCCCACGGTTCCGGCGTCACCCCCCCCTGCTGCCCGGCATAGGCAGGCTCGCGGTGCGTGCACATCACGGCCCGCCGCGTCGATATGCCTGCATCGAGCATCGCCTGCATCACCTGCAACTGGTCGCAGCCATCCGGCAAGCGCACGCAGAAGCTCTGCCAGTTGCTGCGCGTCCAGCTCGGCTCGGCCGGCAAGGTAAGACCGGGGATGCCGGCCAGATGCTCGCAGTAGTAGGCAGCTTGTTCCCGGCGGCGGGCCACCATTTCCGGAAGACGCTGCAACTGCACGCGTCCCACTGCCGCCTGAATGTCGGTCATGCGATAGTTGTAGCCAAGCTCCACATAAGACTCGAAAATCACCTGGCGTGAGCCGTGCCGCACGGTGTCCGGTACGCTCATGCTGTGCTGGCGCCAGAGCCGGAACTTCTGATCCCACTCGGGGTTGGCTGTGGTGAGCATTCCGCCGTCGCCGGTGGTCAGCAGCTTGCGGGGATGAAACGAGAAGCAGGCGATATCGCCGTGGGGTTTGCCGATGCGCTCCCAGGTGCCGTTCCACTCGATCTCGCTGCCCACGGCGCAGGCGGCGTCCTCGATCAGGGGCACGCCATGGTCGCGGGCAATCTTCAGCAGAGCAGCCAAGTCGCAGGGCAAGCCGATCTGGTGTACGCACAGGATCGCCTTCGTGCGCGGGCCGATGGCCTCGGCCACCCGCCGTGGATCGATGTTATACGTCGCCGGTTCGATATCGACGAACACCGGCGTTGCCCCGCAATAGCGCACGGTGTTGGCCGTGGCAATGAAAGAATGGCTGACGGTGATGACCTCGTCACCTGCCTGCACGCCCACTGCCCGCAGGGCCATGTGCAGCGCCACCGTGCAGTTCGAAACGGCGCAGGCGTGGGGGGCGTTCACGAACGCCGCAAACTCGCGTTCAAAGGCTGCCACTTCCGGTCCTTGTGTCACCCACCCCGCCAGGAGAGGACGGCTGGCTGCATCTGCTTCCTCCTGTCCCATCCACGGCTTCGTCACCGGAATCATGGCTGGGCCTCCACGGCCGTGGCGGCCCTCTCCGCCTGCCACCACTCCACAAGCTGCCTCAGACCGCTTTCCAGGTCCACCTCGGCTTTGAAGCCCAGGTGCTTCTCGGCCCGGCTGGTGTCGGCCAGGCGCCGCGTCACGGCATTCACTTTCCGTTCCGGGCCGTATTCGGGCTTGAGGTCGGAGCCCATCACGTGCAGAAGCGCATAGGCCAGATCGTTCAAGCTGCTCTCCACACCGCTGGCGACGTTGAAGACATCGTCGCCGGCGCTGGCCTTGGCCGCCAGGATGTTGGCGCGGGCGATGTCGGTGACGTAAATAAAGTCCATCGTCTGCAGGCCGTCGCCGAAGATGAGCGGCGGCTGCCCGTTGACGATCCGCTCCATCCACCGCACCAGCACCTCGGTGTAGTAACCGTAGATGTCCATGCGGGGACCATAGACGTTGAAGTACCGCAGCGCCACATACTGCAGGTTGTACATATCGTTGAAGCTCCGCAGCAGGGCCTCATCGAACACCTTGGCGGCGCCGTACAGCGTGCGGTTGTTGTACGGATGCTGTGTTTCCGGCGTGGGGAACTGGTCCGCCAAACCGTAAATCGAAGCGGTGGAGGCGGCGACGACCTTGGCCACCCCGGCATTGACGGCTGCTTCCATGACGTTGAAAGTCCCGTTCACCAGCACCTGCACGGCCAGGCGGGGCTCCTGGGCGCATTGGGTGATGCGGATGGCAGCCTGGTGGAAGAGCACATCCACGCCCGCCATGACGCTTGCCAGCAGTTCCGTGTCGCCGATGTCACCTTCGATGACCGTGACCGGACCGTTGGCGCAGGCCCAGACCAGATTAGCCATCCGTCCACGCGTGAAATTGTCGAGAATGACGATCTCCCGTGCACCTTCGTGCACGAGCAGGTCGGCGATGTGGGAGCCGATCAACCCGGCTCCTCCTGTGATCAGGACTTTACTGCCTTGCAGGTTCATGAGTCACCGTTGGTGTATTGATGTCGACGACAGAAGGCGTATTGACGGGTGAGATGAAAGGAGGAGCATCAGGAGCAAAGCCCAGACGCCGCCGCGCCACATAGAGCGGGCGGCCGCGCACCTCTTCCAAGATGCGCCAGAGGTACTCGCCCAGGATGCCCAGCACCACCAGTTGCATCCCCCCCAAGAAGAGCACAGCCACCATCAGGGCGGCGTAGCCAGGGACCAGGGTCTCGCCCAACAGACGGCGGATCACCACGATCACGACCCAGAGGAAACTGAACAGCGAAACGAGAATGCCCAAGAAGGAAATCAGTCGCACTGGCGTGTACGAGAAGGCCAGGATTGTGTCCATGGCGGCCTTCACCTGGTGGCCAAACGACCATTTCGACACTCCCGAGTGGCGCTTAGGACGTTCATAGGGCACCTGCGTTTGCGAAAACCCCGACCAACTGATCAACCCGAACGTCACGCGGTTGCGCTCGCGGAAGGAGCCAAAGGCGTCGATGACGTCCCGATCCAGCAGGCAGAAGCTGCCCGTGCCCTGCTCGGGGTAATCGGGCAGCGCCACACGGCGAATGAGACGGTAGAAGAGCCCGGCAAACAGGCGCTTGCCCAGCGGGTCGTCACGCAAAGCCCGCACGCCCCACACCACCTTGTAGCCCAGCCGCCACTGCTCCAGGAACTGGTGCACGACCTCAGGAGGATCCTGCAGGTCGGCGGCCATGATCACGGCGGCGTCGCCGCTCGCCGCCTGCAGCCCGGCAGCAATGCCTACGTGGCTGCCGAAGTTGCGCGTAAAGCTGACAACCTTGATGCGCCTGTCGTAGCCGTAGAGCTCTTCCAGCACCCCGAATGAGTTGTCCCGGCTGCCATCATCCACGAACACGAACTCCCAGTCGACCGGCTCGACAGCGGTCACCTCGGCCAGCCGCCGGTAGAGCACCGGCAGATTGTCCTCCTCATTGAGGAGGGGGATCACGATCGAAATCAGCGGGCGGTCAGGCGAGGTACTCATTGGCGGCGAGTGCAGGCGACTGGCTTGATCATCGAGTGGAGAAGAGTGCAAGTCCTAACAAGGTTGACTGCGGGCAGAAAAGCTGCTCATCCGTACCGGGAGCGTCAGCGACCGGCTCCAACTGTCCTAACA
>CAZHTZ010000009.1:0-31882 GCA_964535455.1 uncultured Caldilineales bacterium | reverse complement strand
AGTTTGATTCCAGGCAGAAAGGTCGCTCATCCGTACCGGGAGCGTCAGCGACCGGCTCCAACTGTCCTAACAAGTTTGATTCCAGGCAGAAAGGTCGCTCATCCGTACCGGGAGCGTCAGCGACCGGTTCTAAGTGTCCTGGCGAGGTTGATTCCAACCGGACAGGTCGCGCCCCAGCAGAGCGCCCAGCTCCAGGTTGGGGTAGTAGTAAACACCCCGGAGGAACTCATCGGCCAGAAGGGGAATCTCATCGTTGTCCCGGCGGGCGGAGTTGACCTTGGCAGCGAAATCGAAGTTGAGCGCCGCCGAAGACACACCGAGAAAATCGAACAACTGGCGGGCCGCCTCCGCTGGCGTCTTCACCAGGTCGTCGAATAGCAGGACCAGAAGGCGCGAGCGAGCGAAGATCTGCAAATAAGGTTGCAGCAGCCTGGCGTACATGCCACGCGACACGTAGGAGAAGGGTCGCGAATACCGCTGCGCCGAGGGATAGATGGCTTCACGCTCGCCTTCCCGCGCCAGCGCTGTGTCGAAGTCTAGCGTCTCCGGGCCGTTCTTGCGCGACCAGAGGTAGTTGGAGAAGGCCCGCTCGCGTGGGTTGCGAAGCACGAACACCAGCCTGACTTCGGGCAAGGCCGAAGCGATCCGGCCGGCCACACGTGGATCCTCAAGATAGTTCGTGGTCTTCTCCCCAACCGCCACGAAGTCCGATCCCGGTGCGAAGTACGTCTCGGCGTAGTAGTCCAGCCCCTTTGCGTATTCCCCATCCACCAGGAAGAACTTGGGTTCCGGCGTACGCGGCCGTGCCATGTAGATGGCCGGATGGCTTGCGCACAGGTCATAGAGATAGGTCGTGCCTGAGCGCGGGGCGCCGGCAATTATGAACGTTGGCAGGGTCATGAGTGGGCGAAAGTAGGAGGGTTCTCCGGCTCGGCGGCCGTCTCCAAAGCAGTCATCGAAGCAGCAAGAGGTTGGGGCTGCGGTGAGGATGCCTGCGACGATTCGGCGTCGCGCTTGCGCAGGACGAAGAACAGCGCCCCCGGCATCCGCAGCAGCATGATCCACAGCCGCATCAGTAACATCACGGTGGCGCCAAAAGGTACGCCAAATTGGGCGAACAGGACCGAGGCCACCGTCTCGGCGACGCCGATACCGCCGGGAGAAATCGGCAGACTGTTGGCAATGGTGATAAGAGGAACGATGAGGAAGATGACTTGCCAGCTCAGGTTGGTCTGCAAGGCCCGGCTGGCCGAGTAGTAGGATAGCAGAAAGAAGCTGTTGGCAACGAGCGAGAGCAGGAGCGCTGAGAGCACCACCCGTGTTTGCGATTCATACGCCTCCAGCATTCCCCGCACCGGGGGCCGGTAGCGCCCCGGCGCCAGACGCAGCGCTATCTCACGGGTAGGCCGCCACCACAGGCTGATCACACCGATCGTCATGATGCTCAGGAGCGCCACAATGATGGCCCCGCTTCGCACCACACTGGGAGGAGCATTCCCGCCGGAGATGAGAATCGCCAGTGAAGGCAGTCCCAGCAGGAGCAGTGCGTACAGCCCGACAAACTTGTCCAGCATGACCGTAGACACGCTGGCGATGGTGGCATTGGGGTTTTCCTGGGCGATGTAGTAGGCCCGCACCAGCTCGCCTCCGGTAGCTCCCGGCAGCAGCACCGAGAAGAACTGGCCGATCCAGGACAGCTTGATCGCTCCCCACAGCGAAATGTGGATGCCCTGGGTCTTGAGCAGCCACCACCAGCGGGTGGCCTGCAATATCATACTCAGCAACAGGAAACCCAGTCCCAGCAGGTACCATCCCGTGATCGGCACCGAAAAGAGCAGGCGCAGATCGAGCCGGCCGCTGCGAACCAGCCACACGAGCAGGCCGACGGCGATCATCACTTTGACCAGATTGCTCAGCGTCTTGTTGCGAGCCAGGCGTTTGAGTGTTGCCATCATGATATTCTCTGCGGGCGAGGCAACCTCGCCCCTACGCTCCCCGTTCCGTACGGGCGTGGCTTCGCCCTGAGGCTCAGCCCGAAGGGTCTCCACGCCCCGCCCCCTACCATTTCAGTTCAATCGGATGCCCACGCTGCGCCAGGGACTGCGACGACGCCTCCAGGATGCGCACGACGCGTGCACCGACCACCCCGTCGGTCACGGGGCGCTGGCCGTGGTCGATGCATCCCAGGAAGTGCTGCGCCTCGAGCCGCAGCGCCTCGGTGCGATCGATCTGCGGCGCCCACATGTCGCCGGTGCGATAGTCCACCAGCATTTCGTACACACCCTCGATGCTGTCGTTGACCGTGACGCCGCGGTCGTACACCTTTACCTTTTCACTCGGCTCGAGGTCGTCATAGAGGATCATGCGGCGATCGCCGCCGATGATAGTCTGGCGGATCTTGGCCGGGGCCAGCCAGTTCACGTGGAAATGGGCGATGAAGTTCTGCTCGAAAAAGCAGGTGACATAGGCCACATTCTCTGGCTGGCCGCGCACGTGCGCCATGCCGGTGCAGGCCACCGCACACGGCGGGGCGCTCACCAGGTAGTCCATGATCGATAGGTCATGCACGGCCAGGTCCCAGAGCACGTTGACGTCGTGTTGGAAAAGACCCAGATTGATGCGCACGGAATCATAGTAGTAGAGCTGGCCGAGTTGCTGCCCATCGACCAGTTCCTTGATCTTGCGCACAGCCCCTGTAAACACAAAGGTATGATCGACCATCAGCACAAGCCCACGGCGCTCGGCCTCATCGACCAACTGCAGGGCCTCGTGGTAGTCAGCCGTCAGCGGCTTCTCGACGAGCACATGTTTGCCGGCGGCCAGAGCTGCCTTGGCCAGCCGGAAGTGCGACGAAACCGGCGTCGCAATCACCACGGCGTCGACGGCCGGATTCGCCAACAGCTCGTCATAGGATGTCGTCGCCTGCACTGCCGGGTAGCGCGTTTGCACCTCGGCCAGCCGCTTGGGTCGCAGATCGCTGATCGCCACCACCCTGGCGTCCGCGGCCTCCACGAAGTTCCGCACCAGATTAGGTCCCCAGTACCCGTAACCGACCACACCGATACCAATCATAGATTGTTCTCCTCGCTCATACTTTCCTGACTCGCTCTGCCAACGAACGACCGTCCAGGCCGTGGTAGCGCAAGGCCTCGGCGGGCGTGCCGCAGGCCGGATAGCCCTCCACAGCAAGTTTGTGGAGGCGCCTTCCCTCCAGCCCGCCGCCAACCTCCAGCGCGTTCAGCAAGGAATCGCCCAGGCCGCCCACGGGCGCGTGGTCATCCAACACGAAGACATCCGTGTAGGGCGCCACCGTTTCCGACAGCCAGGCGGCATCGACGCGGTTGAGCCAGGGCATGTTGACCACCTTCAGGCCGAACCCCTCGTCGGCCAGGAGTTCCGCCGCGGTGAGGGCCTCGTGCAGCATCACGGGACCATAGGCGAACAGCAGGGCATCGCCGCCCTGGGTGAGGGCGACGCCGTGTCCAACCTGCAGACGGTAGGACTCCGGCAAAGTGATGCTGCGCGGTGATGGGCCAATGGCCAGACGAATGGCGGTATTCTCGGTCGCCTCATCGACGCACCACGTCACGACCATGGCCGTCTCCGCCAAGTTGCCGGGCTGCACGATGATGCAGTTGGGCAGCGAACCCAGGTTGGCGATATCGCGCAGGCTCTGGTGCGATTTCCCCGGCCCGGCCGGAATCATCCCCGCGTAGTGCAGGGCGTAGATGATCTTCGTCTTCTCGGTGGCGTTGTTGTAGATCTGCTCGTTGGCGCGCGAGGCCAGGAAACTGGCAAAGGAGTTGACCACCGGCAGCAGGCCCATGCGGGCCAACCCTCCTGCCATCGAGACCATATCCTGCTCGGCAATGCCGTTCTGGATGAAGCGCTCGGGGTAGGCCTGCTCGAAGGCCCGGATGCGACAGTCAGCAGCCAGGTCGGCGTCCAGCACGACCAAGTCCGGGCGCCGGGCGGCGATGTCCACCAGCGCCTTGCCGTAAGCTTCCACCACATACTCGGCCGCGGCCTTCATGGCTCCGCCTGTGGCGGCCCCGCTCTGGGCCCCGCGGCTTACCGGTTCGCCCAGGGCATTGCGCGCCACTACTGGCGCCGGCTGCACAATGGGATCGACGTGCTTGAGCGTCAGTGGGGCCAGGCCCAGTGTCGCCAGACGTTCGTTCACCCGGCCGGTGATCTCCTGGTGCCCGGCCTGATAGAAGGTGTCGTCCGGGGCGCCCGCGTGCCAACGGTAGAAGCCGCCCCCGGCATCCAGGGCCCGCGGGTGCTCCATAAAGCTGACGCCGCGCCCCTTCACCGTGTCGGCAATGAGCATCTTGGGCTTGCCGGTGACAGTCTTGAACTCTTCCATCACCTGGGCCAGCCGCGGCAGGTCGTGACCAGGACAGCGGGCCACCTGCCAGCCAAAATCGGTGAACTTGCGTTCCAGATTGCCCAGGTCCACGATTTCCGACACCAGCTTGTCCGACTGCACTTTGTTGTGGTCGACGATGACGATCAGATTGTCGATACGCTGGTGCACCGTCGATTGCAGCGCCTCGTAGTTCTGGCCTTCCTGAAGCTCACCGTCGCCAAGCATCACAAACACGCGACCGTCATAGCCTTTCAGCCGCTTGGCCCAGGCCATCCCGCGTCCCTTGGAAACACCCATGCCCAGCGAACCGGAGTTGGCCTCGATGCCGCGGACGTGGATATCGGGATGCCCATCCAGGCCGCCCAACCGCCGCAGCTTCAGTAGCTTTTCCTCAGGCAGCACGCCTGCGGCGAAAAGCACGGCGTAGAGACCGGGGACGTCGTGACCCTTGGAGGAAAAGTAGATGTCGCGATTCGGGTTGTCGTGCCCTACCGCCAACGTGTTCATCTCGGCAAAGTAGAGCCAAACAACGATGTCCATGGCGCTCAGGCTGGAACCGAGGTGCCCGGACCCGGCCTGCTTGACCGCGGCCAGTGTATTGGCCCTGCACATGTCGGCAATCAGTTCCAGCCGTGTGAAGGGCTCCAGATCCGCTTGGCGGATGCGCTGGAACTCTTCGCTTGGAATCAGTTGAATTTCTACCACCGGGTGTGTTTCTCCTGCACGGCCGGCCCCTAGGTCGTCGTGTGAGGGGTGAGTGAAAATGCCATCTACCCGTAGCCGATCATCGGCAGCCACATCCGCCAGGGTCGCGCCGGCGTCTCGGTTGCCGTGGCCGTGGGTGTGTCAGTGGCGCCCGGCTCACGGGTCGGCGTCATGGTTGGCGTGTCGGTCGGTGTGGGCGTATCGGTCGGCGTCGAGGTGGGTTGCGGGGTGGCCGATGGGGTCGGCGTTGGAGTGGCAGTTGGTTCTGAGGTGGGCGTCGCCGTCGGGGTGTCCTGCGGTGTGTTCGTGGGCGTGGCGGTGGGCGACTCAGTAGGCGTAGCCGTAAATGTCGGCGTGGCCGTGACCGTCGCCGTGGGTGACTCGGTCGGCGTGGCGCTGGGCGTGAGTGTGGCGGTCGGTGTGGGCGTGGCCGCGGCGACGAAGAAGTTGCTCAGGTGCACCTGCGGCAGCGGATGGCTCCACTCGATGGTGGTGGGATTGAGCACCTGCCCGGTGGTGCTCGTCGCCCCCGCGCCGGCCAGTCCCCCAGGTGGTTCGGACACCACGCGATAGTTGTCGAAGCCATACGGCTGGACGATGAGGAAGTTGTAGAAGCCAGCGCCGTCGCTCTGCCTGGTCTGCACGATCGCGCCCGACGGAGACTGGCCGTCATTCCAGCCATACAGGTTCAGGTTCACATTACCCCGGCCCTTGGAAGTGTCGCCCATCTGCCCTTCGTAAACGTAGCCGCGGAAGCGCCAGGCGATCTGCGGCGTCGGCGTGACGGTGGGCGTCGGCGTCCAGGTGGGCGTGGGGGTCCAGGTGGGCGTGGGTGTCCAGGTGGGCGTCGGGGTGGGGGTGTTCGTGGGCGTGGGGGTGGCGCTCGCCGCCGAAGTCGGCGTCGGCGTGAATGTCGCCAGCGTCGGGCAAAGACCCAGGACCATGGGCCGAAAGGCGGCATAAATCGAATTGCCGATCTTGGTATAGCCCTGCTGGTTGGGGTGCAGGCCGTCGAGCGCCCTCAGATCGGTGTTCTTATCCAGAATATAGTAGACCTCGGCATAGCTCACGCGGTCGGCAGGTTTGAGGCCGGCGGTCTTCTTGACGAGATCGCTGTAATCCTTGGCGATCTGGTCTTTGAGGTCGCTGAGAGGATCGGGCGTAGGGCGCACCTTGGTGTTGACCGGAGGTATCGAAGCCAGCACCATCTTCAGGTTCGGGTAGTCCGACAGCAGATTGTTCACCATCGTGTTGAAGGCAGAACGCATCGAGTCGGCGTTGTAGTTGTTGTCGATGTCGTTGGTGCCGATCAGGATGATGACGATATCGGGCTTCGACTGCTTGATGATCTGCGGGCTGGTAAAGATCAGGTTGTTGAGATAGGCAATGTCGGCGCCGCGATAGGATTCGTGCACCGGCGGCGGCGTGGCCTGGCTGCCCACCCACTGGATGCTCAGCCGGTCGAAGTTGGCGCGGAAGTTGACGACCTGGCGATAGCCGGGGCCGGTGTCGCTGCCGATGCCGTAGGTGATGGAATCGCCGATGGCCATGACCTTGACCGGGCAGGTGACGTTGGGCGAGAGGCCCTCTGCCGCCTGGGGCAGTGCTTCTGGTCCAAACACCGGCGGTGTGGGCGTAGCGAGGAATGACAACGCAGGACCGGCAGCCTGGGCTGACGGCGTCCCTTGGGTCTTTGCGTCCGCCCGTGAGGCGAGCGGCGAGCCCTCAACGGGAGCGGCAAACGTGGCGCCGGGCAGCATGCCCAGGGCGGCAATGCCCACAAAGGCCAGGATCACAAGCAGGTAAAGTGACCACTTACGCAGCGGTCGAGGCTCACGCTTCGACATGAGTCGCCTCCACAAAGGAAAAAGATGTGCCGGACCAGGGGGCAGCGCTCACGCGTGGCAAGGCGGCACGCCCACCCGCAAGCAAATAATCAGCATACCACCAATCCTTCTCGTCATTGATATCCAGCCCCTCCCAACCTTGGGTCAGGAAGGGTGTGAGCACCTGTCCGGCGATGGTGCGTCCGGCAAACACGACCCGCGTCCAGGCGATCTCCAGGCTGGCGTTCTGAACGTAGACCTCGGGAAGTGACTGGTACTGGCTGCTGTGCCAGGGCTGTTCGGCGGGACTGAGCGGCAGCAGGGGCAACATGCGCCTTCCACGCACCACCCACATCTTGCCCGGATGCTGCTTGCACTTCTCGACCGCTCGCAGTGAGTCGACCCCTTCCTGGCTCAGGAATTGTTCCCAGGCTCGCCGGATGGTTTCCGGCTGGCGAAAGGGGCTGGTAGGTCGCAGGATGCTGAAACAATCAAAGGCACGCCCTTCGGCAATTAAGTGCTTCAGTGTGTACTCGACCCACTCGATGTCAGGAGAGACATCGCCGGCCAGCGCCGCCGGCCGCAAGAAAGGGACCTCGGCGCCGTAGTGGCGGGCGATGGCAGCGTACTCCTCGGCGTCGGTGGAGACGACAACGGCATCGAAAACGCCGCTCTGCACGGCGGCGCTGATGGTATAGGCGACTAGAGGATGCCCTGCCAACGGGCGGACATTCTTGCCAGCAACACGTTTTGACCCGGCACGCGCCGGAATGAGCGCCACAGCCTTGTAAGTCATGAAGCAGCTTGTACGAGAGCAAACGGAAACGATGCTACTGAGGCTACCACGCCGTCCAGCCGCCGTCGATCACGAGATTGGATCCGGTCATGTAGGAAGACGCTTCCGAAGCCAGGAAGAGGACGGCGCCATTGTACTCGTCTTCGCGGGCCATGCGGCCCAACGGTACGTGAGCGCCGTAGTTGGCCAGAAAAGTCGGGTCCTGCTGGTTGAACACCCCGCCGAACGTCAGCGTGTTGACGCGCACCCCCTGCGGCGCCCAATAGGTCGCCAGATAGCGCGTCAGGTTCAACAGGCCGGACTTGGTGACCGAGTAGGCCACGGGTTTGAAGAAGGGGCGCCCATCGCGCTCGGCCCGATAGGTATACAGCCGTTGGTCGGGCGAGACGAGGCCGTAGATCGAGCAGATGTTGATGACGGAGCCCCGCCCCGCCGCTGCCATGGCGCCCCCGATCACCTGGCAGCAGAGCACCACCCCCTTGAGATTGACGTCGATCACCTGGTCGAGGGAAGCTTCCGGGTAGGTCTCGAAGGGGCCGTTTTCCGCGGCCGGAGCATTGGGCGGCGAATCCAGGGCCGCGTTGTTGATCAAGACCTGCGGGGCGCCCCAGGCGCCCACCACCTGTGCCAGCGCCTCTTCGAGCGATGCCCGCGACGTCACGTCCACCTCGCAGAACATCAGGTTGGGGTCGCTCGCCCGTTCGCCAAAGCGGGCGGTCGCCAGCTCCGGCCCCGTAAGCACGTCGAACACCGCCACGCGGGCGCCCCGGTCCAGAAAGGCCAGCGTGAACTGCCGCCCCAACTGGCCCATCCCACCCGTCACCACCACGACCCGACCAGACACGTCGAACAGGTCGCCCACAGGTTGCGCCGTCGCCATCAGGCTGCCTCCTCCCACAGACGTGTGAACAGGTCACAAACCTCGCGCACGGCGCCATAGCCACCTGGGGTCTGTGTGCGGTAGCGGGCGGCGGCGTGCACATCAGGATGCGCATCCTGCACGATGATGGGGAGGCCCACGTAGGTCAGCACCGGCAGATCGTTCACGTCGTTGCCCACGAACGCTGCCTGGTTGGCGGTCAGGCCCATCTCGGCCAGCACCTCATCCAGCGCCGCCCGCTTGTCTTTGCAGCCCTGGATGCAGCGGATGCGCAGCTTGGCGCTGCGTTTGCCCACCACCGGGTTGGTTTCGGTCGAAATGATGATCGGTTGGATCCCCAGACTTTCCAGTTTGCGCAGGCCGATGCCGTCGCCGCGGCTGCAACGCACGGCTTCGGCGCCGTCCTCGAACACATAGACGGCGTTGTCGGTGAAAACGCCATCGAAATCGAAGGCGACCAGCCGCACTGCACGCACCCGCGCTGCCAAGGCGGCGTCGACGACGGCGCCGCTCATCCTGCCTGTCCTTCCTGAAGGACATCCCAGGTGAGGAATTCGTCCGCTGCCAACGGCCGGCTGAGATGCTTGCCGACGACACTGTCTTGCTCCTGCGGGGGCAGACCGGCAGCAGGCGACTTAACGGCGACATCCTCGGCGGTCAGGCGATGGCCGGCAGGCAGATCGCGCTCCGCCACCAACGCCTTGCCCATCTTGTAGATTGCCGGTTCTTCGGAGGGGTAGCGACGTTTGACGCCATCCCCCATGGCCGTGTGCGCCCGATGCAAATCACGCACCATCTTGCTCATGCCAATCGGTTCGAGCGACATGGCGTGATCGGAACCCTGCCACGTATGGTTGAGGGTGAAGTGCTTCTCGAGCACCCGGGCGCCCAGGACGAACGCAGCCACGGCCATGGCGATGCCGTTGTAGTGGTCAGACAAACCCACCACCAGGGACGGAAAGCGGTCGCGCATGGTGGAAACGACCCGCAGGTTCATTTCCTCCGGAGGCGTGGGGTAGTTCGCCGTGCACTGGAGCAGACAAAGTTGGGGATTGATCGGGAGGAAGGTATCCACTGCCCGCTCGATATCCTCCATCGTGCCGCCGCCGGTGCTCACGATCACCGGTTTGCCAAAGTGGGCGACATGTTTGAGCAGTGGAAGATTCCGGAGATCGCCCGAAGCGATCTTAAAGGCAGGAGAATCCAGATCCGCCAGAAAGTCGGCGCTGGGGATGTCAAAGGCCGTGGAGAAGAAGGTGATCCCCAACTCCTGGGCGTAGGCCTTGAGCTCTGTATACTCGTCCTTGCCAAATTCGAGGAACTCCCGATGCTCTCCGTAGGTGCGGCCGAAGCTGTTGCGATGCTCATAGGGCTTGTTGTACATCTCCCGAGTGAAAAGCGTGCGATTGTCGCGCTTCTGCAGCTTGACGGCATCGGCGCCGCACTCCTTGGCGACATGGAAAAGCTGTTTGGCCTTTTCCACCTCACCCTGGTGATTGTGGCCGATCTCGGCTATGACGTAGCAGGCAGTAGCGTCGCTGATTTCTTTTGAATCGATAAGGAGCTTTCTATCCATCACATTTACTTTGCACCCTTGAATAAGTGAAGAGACGAGGAAACACGAGAACTCAAACCCTGTAAATGCGCTTCAGCATCAAGGCGAGCTGATGAGCGGCAAATACAGCGGACGCACGGTGTCGGGCGTCGGCGTGGCTATCGCCGTCGGCGACAGGGTAGGCGTGGGTGTGAACGATGGTGTAGACGAAGGTGTGGATGAGGGAGAAGGGGAAGGCGAAGGCGTCGCCGTCGGCGTGCCCGGAGGTGTCGACGTTGGCGAGGAGCTTGCCGCCGGTGTGAGCGTTGGCGCCGGCGTCGCCTCCAGGTAGAAGGCGTACAGGCCGGCGTTGCGAAAGCTGAACTCGAGCTGCACAGGCTCGCCGGCCAGCTCGCTCAATGGTTGCGAGCACGTCATCGGAGCTTGTAAGGCGTTGACATCGCTCAGACGATCACAGGCGCTCACCACCGCTCCAGTGTCATCCAGCACCTGCATCTCGAGCCAGCCCTGGCTGGCGTCGAGATTCACCGAAAGATAGTCCGTCCCCAGTGTTACCAGCGGGGTGCGCAAGGTACCGGTCATGGTTTCAGTCTGTCGCGCCACATAGCGGTCACGGGGCATTCGCACCTGTCCGATCTGTCTATCTTCCTGTGGTTCGTACTTGTGCCCCCATTTGTAGCCGCCGTAGTACAAGTAAAGCTCGTCGCCCACCGCCGTGACACTGTCTATCCAGGCATGGGCATGGTCCCAAGCGCCCACCGTGGGGTCCGGCGCCAGGAACGGCTCCGTGTCCCGCTGCCAGGTCACCCCGTCCCGCGTCCAGGCCAGCACCGTATAGCCCATGCCATAGGCGCCCTGCGGAGCGCCTTTGGCCACCAGATCATCCCGCAGCACCTTCAGCATCCCGATCATCAGGTCGCCTCGCTGCTGCACAGCCGCCGGGCCGCCGTACCATTCCGTCACACCCTTGTCGCGGTGGTCGGGTGAGAAGATGATCTGAGGCTCGGTCCACTGCTTGAAATCGGTGCTGGTGATGAAGCCGGTGCGGCGAATCGGTTCGGTCTGCGTCACGCCCTCGGCGTTGGTCCAGGTGTATGGACCGTACGCCCGAAAGAACAATCCGTACTGTCTGCGGATCGGGTCATAATAAGAGTTCAGGATGTCTCCCCAGTTCTCCTGGCTGCTGCTGCCTTGACCCGGGAACAACGTGTCGATCGCTGCATACCACTGCCACTTGATTCCATCGGCCGAAAAGGCGACGCGGGTTTTTAGCCAATCGCGATTGGGGGTGGATGGCTTTTCTGCCATGGAATAGACGAGCTTGTAACGCTCGTTCTTGGGCTGAAAACTCGGCCCTTCATCCAGCACACCCGCCGACACTGTCAGGGGCAGGTCCAGGCGCTGCAGCGGCGCCTTCCAGCGAATGCCATCGTTCGATTCCATCGTGGCCAGACCGGGTCCCCAGTAGTCGTCGGCCTCTTCCTCCGCCGTTCGCCAGGCGTTATACCAGATGCGAAAGCGCCCATTGGCGCCCCGAATCACGCTCATGAAGGGTTGGCCCGTCTGCCGGCCCAGCTTGCTCATGATCACAGGGGCAGTTCGTTCACGCTGGGGCTGCTGTACGGAGCGCGTGACGTTGTCGCTGGCTGCTATCAGGTAGTCGTCGACAAACAGATGTGGTCCCGGCGCCAGCAGGACGGGCGTCGGCACCGGTGTCAACCGCGGGGCCACAGGCGGGGCCATTGGCGAGGCCGCGGATGAGGCCGCGGGCGGCGCTTCCCACCTGCCCCCCAACGCCAGCACCCCCAGACCCGCTAAGTTAATGAGTAGCGTGGCGACGGTGATCATCGCCTTGTGAAGTAACAACATGGCTGTGCCCCTTTTGAACTGGAGTGGTAAAGGCTATGACGCTCTCCGAGGGTCAATTGGGAGCACTCTCCAGTCCTGGGAAGCTCAATTTGCCAGCTTCACGCTGTTGCAGGATGGCCTGACGCTGGTCAAAGAGAGAGACATTCTGCGTTTTGATCCGGTATAGGGCAAGGTCCTCGGTCTCAGCCACCAACTCACCCAGTTTCCTGGCAGCGATGAAATCGTCATTCTTGCGCACCACGGCGTAGTCGGGCGCTGATGGCAAGGCGTCCAGCCAGAGATTGCGGTAGTTGGTGCTGTTGTCGTAGATGAGGCCGCTCAAGAAATAGGTTGGAAACTCCTTGAATATGTACGTAGTGTAATAGGGAAAGACCCAGTTGTCTGTGCGCTGGATATCCACAACCAGTAAACTCGGGTGGAGCTGTCTCAGCGCCGTCACGATCCTCGACAGGTCGTAGTTCTCAGGTTTGTTCATGCCGCCGGCGCTGAAAGCATCGCCCTGTACCAGGCGGTTGATGGGAAGCGTGGCGCCGACAAGGATCATGATCACTAACCAGACACTCGTCAGGGCGACGGCGGCGGTTGCCAGCCGCGGTCGCCAATGCGCTCCTGCATCACGCAGGATGGCCAGCAGAGCCAGCACCATGAATGGGTAGACATAGGTCACCGCCCGGCCCGAAGCCCACAAGGTGCCGGCCACGAACATGAGAACGGCGACGACGAAACCGGAAGCGATCAGGGCCACGAGCACGCGCAGTCCGGTAAAGGCGCTGATAGCATCCGGCCCTTGTTGGGCCTCGCGCCTTGGCTTCCGCATGGCCCGCAGCACGCCCCACAGGAACAGCAGGGTAAGCAGCAGACCCGCCGCCGCGAAGAGGCCCCGTGCGCCCCAGTTGACCACACGGGGTGCGCCGCTGACCAGAATGGAGACCGGCAGTCCCCACAACGCCGCCGGGCCATCGGTGCGAAGGAAGTGCAAGGCGTCGGTGTTGGTGAGTGCTGAGGTATCACCGACCACCACCGGCGTCTGCCAGAGGAGCGTTCGCGCCGCGAAGTCCAGATAGCCAACCATGAACACCGCCGCCAGGGCCAGTGTGATGAAGTGATAGAGCAGCGGCCGCCAAGAAACAACACCCTGCAGCAAGCCCAGACCGTAGTAGAAGACAAAGGCCAGGACGACGAGGGGGACTGCCTGCGGATAGAAGGCGGCGAGCATGGCCGCGGACAGACCGAGCAGCACCCGCTCGCGCCCCAGGGGACGAAGCGTTGTCTGCTCCAGTTGTATCCAGGCGAAGGCCAGAAGCAAGAAAACCGGTACCAGGGTGGCACGGGCGGCGGCGTCGATCTCCAACAAGTATCTGGCCCAGAAACCCAACGTCACCGCCAACGCTCCAACCAGTGCCCATCGCCGCCCCAGCCGCAGTTGACCTGCGACGACGAGCGCCAGCAAGAACCCCAGGGCAAAGGAAACGAGCTCATAGGCGTATAGAAAGCGGTACACCGGGATGCCCCAAAGCTGCGAAGCCCAGGCCAGCGGCACCTGCGTCATGAGACGGATGGGCAGCAGCACAAAACGCGCCGTGAAGAGCGCGGTCGGCGAAGCCGCGGCCAACCGCTGCACTGCGGGCAAATCCCGCATCAGCGCCCCTTCCCGCAAGGATTGCCAATCGACAGTGCGGAAGGTTTCCGCCACCGAAACGTACGTGTAGGCGTCACTGGGATTGCCACGGAAGGCGGCATAGTCGATGCCACCCACTACCAGAGGGGCGGCGAGGATTGCGAGAACCGCCAGGAACAGGACAGCCACAACCGCGGCCGTCCATAGCCTGCCGGTGCGTAGGCCAGCCACCGCGTCGCGGTAGTCGCTGCGGTTGCGCCTGGCGTCCCAAAGCACCAAGACCAGGCTGACGATGACAAGAACCAGGGTCAGGGGCAGGGCCCAACGCTGCGCCGGCGCCACCCAACGGATGAGCGGAAATCCCAATAGACCGACCAGTCCCAGGCCGATGGTGGGAGCGATCCCTGTCGCCCAGCGCAGACGATGGGCGCCCCCCTTGGTGACCAGCCACAACGCCGGACCCAGGCCGATCAGGCCCAGGACGAGAACGGTTGCAACAAATCCGAGGGCTTCATGCACCATGGCAATCAACGGAGTCAGCGTTCATTTGGATGAGAATCGACGACCCGCAAGGATACGCTCGTACCATGCTAAGTAGTCATCAACCATGCGTTCCCGGTCAAACCGGGTGCGAGCCGTGCTGGCTGCGGCCTCTGACATCGTCAAGGCCAGCGCCGGATCGTCCAGCAGGCGGGCGATGCCCCCGGCCATGCTGGCAGGGTCGCCCGGTGCGGCCAGGAAACCGGTGCGACCTTCCTCCACCTGCTCCGGGACGCCGCCCACCGCCGTCGCCACGACCGGCAGCCCGCAGGCCATCGCTTCCAACACGGCGGTGGGGAAGGTGTCCGCCTTGGTCGCATGCACATAGATATCGGCGGCCTGATAATAGGTGGCAAGCACCTCGCGATCGTGGACAAAGCCCGCGAACTTGATCGACGAATCGGCTGGCAGCCGCACTTCTTCACCCGTATCACCCACACATACAAACAACATGGAGCTTGACCCTGGCCGCGCCGCCACCTGTGTGATCGCCGCCTCGAGCGTGGTGTAGTTCTTGGCACGATGCCGGCGCGCTGCCACCGCCACAAACAGACCGATAGGACGATCCGTGGGCAAGCCCAGCGCCTGCCGGGCCGCCAGCTTGTCGCCGGGCCGGAACTGGTTCAGGTCGACTCCGTTGTTGATCACCTGCGCCTCGGCAATCGCCGGCGCCAGGATCGACGCCTGCACCTTGTCCATGAGCCACTGGCTCGGTGTGGCGACGTAGACGCGGGCGCGAGCGTAGATGCCCCGTTTGCGCCGCCAATTGAAGGCGGTTGCGTCGCGGCGCACAGGCACCGGTAGGGTGAGGTCGGGACAGCGACCGCAACCTGTTCGCCAGCGCTCACAGGCAAGTGAGTAGGCGCAGTGCCCGCTGAGAAGCCAACTGTCGTGGAGGGTGAGAAGGAGTGGAGCCCGCTGTACCAGGATCGGCAACTGGCGCAGGTCGAAATACCCGCCATGCAGGTTGTGTGCGTGGAGAATGTCCGGCTGCACCGGCGCAGATGCAAGCAGACGCCGGCTGCCTGGGTAGTTGAAGTTCTCAATTCCCAGTTGGCGCTCAACCCATGCACGCGGCTCGCCCAGGTTGGCCAGGCGCAGCGCCATACGGGCGGCCCCGGCCTGACCCCGCGTCTGAAATCCAGTCTGCACCTCTGTCCAGTAGCGTCGCCACACGCCTGGCGCATCCGGGCCCGGTAGGGTGAAGATGCCCTCATCCACTCCTGTCCCGCGTTTCGAGCCCACGGCAACATAGGATTCGTGTCCGCGTCGCCGATAGCCTTCGTACAATTCGTAGGCGATGCGTTCGGCCCCGCCTCCCAGGTCCTTGGTGCTGATCTGCAAGATTTTCATCAGTGGCCATTGGAGCCGGCAGCCACCGGCTCATAATCGCCTAGAACCTGACTCCAGCGCGCCGCCCGCATCTCTACCTCGGCCGGTGGAAGCATATCCCGCTGGTATTTCGGGTGGGGCTGTCTAGGCGCCTGCCGCCAGCGCTTGCGGCTCCGATAGCGCTGAACCTCGAAGGAGAGCCAGGGAAGCGGCGTGCCCGGCAGCATCAGGCTGCGCCGTGAGGGTAGGGGCAGCGGTGCTAGATCGCCCCGAGAGAGCCTGCCGAGAAAGTTCGCCAGGTTCCAGATCGAATCGCCATGAGACATGAGATGGGTGCGCGCCCAGGTGCTCAAGGGAAGGCTCGCATCCGTCGAGCGTTCATCGTCCAGCGCCAACTCGAACTCCGCTTGGGTGCGCAGCTGCGCGGCGCACTCCTGCCACTCCACCCGCAGGCTGGACGGCATCGGAAAAGGCGCCAACATGAAGGCTGCTTTGCCCGCAACGGCCGCTTCGATCAGGCTGGTGCTGTGCGAGCTGATCACCACATCGCTGGCCAAGATCCATTCCCTGACCGTGCCTTCCTTGAGAATGTGCAACGGGCACGAAATGTCGCCGAGCACATCCCTGGCCGCGGCGGCGAACTTCTCGACCGGCGTGGCGGGCCGCGGTCGCACGATGAACTCGAAGCCTCCCTGCTTAGCCACGGCCGCACACCAGCGCATGACCTCCGCAAAGGACAGCTCGCAGAACTCACGCAGCTCTGACATCACCTCGGCTTTCTGGTCGCGGTCCCCCTCGCCCAGGCTGAGTCGCTTCAGGTCTGACGGCTCATAGAACATCCAATTGTAGTTCTCGGGGAAGAACACCCAACGCTGCACGGGATCGAGCCCGTATTGCTGCGCCAGTTTCTCCCGCGTCTTGAAGAACTGCCGGTAGGGTGCATCGTAGAGTGCATAAGCGGGATGGCCATTGACGAAGACATGGTCCGAAGCCAAACCCTGCTCCTGCAAGTAGCGGGCAAAGAAGTCGCTCCAGGCATGGTGGACCACGTGCCGGGTGGCGAACTCACCACCGGGTGTCTTGGCGGCGCGATTGCCCTCGTACAGAAGCTGCTCCCACGCCAGATTGACATACCGGGCCTTGGGCCACTGGGCGAGGCAGGCGGCAAAGTCGTGCCGGGGCACGGCATAGCAGTCGGAGTAACAGAAGGGAAGCACCACCATCCCCGGGTCGAACTTGTCCAGGGCAGCGGCGACTCCATACGGATACTGCACAAGCTCAGTGTTGAGGCCGTAGTCGCGCTTCAAAAAGTGCTTGAGCGCACAGGCGACATCCAGCTCGCGCACCACATGCTCGTAGACGATGACGATGTCGGTGGTTGCCATCCTAGCCCTGATAGAGTTTGGCGATGAGCTGATTGGTCTGGTAAGCGTCGGGAAGCAGGCAGGCCGGCAACCCCGGTTTGCGCTGGCGGCGCACACTCTCGATGAAAGTCAGGTCCTGAGCATACACGCCAGCACGGAAATCCTGGTCGATAGGATCGGGCTTGATGGGGATGGGCAGCCCTCTCTCGGTGAGCAACTGGGCCTGCTCGAAAGGCTCAAGCACCAGGCGCCCATGCTCTCCGATCACCGTCAGCCGCCAGGAGCGATTGGCATCCCACAACGCCAATACGGTGCTCAGCGCTCCCGTGTCATGCTCGATCACGCCGCCAAACGACGCCGCCGCGTTCTTGTAGAGGGCGTTGGGGCGGGCGATGCTGTGTACCTCAGCCACATCGCCAAGGACGTAGCGCAGGAGATCGATGGCATGGACCGAGTTGCGGAAAGCGAAGTGGTCGTAGTCCCACTCGGTCAGGCGCTGCGACTGCCGCTCCGCCGAGATCTGCTCCGGCACCTCCAAGGTGGCGCCGCGAATGGGGCCATAGGTGGCCAAAGCCGCCAGCCCGTGCTCCAAAACGGAGTAGAAGCGGCGGTTCATACAGACCATGCCATACGTGTTGTGAGCGCGTGCCTGTTCCACCAACCCGGCCGTTTGCTCCGGGCTGACACCCGGCGGCTTCTCCAACAGCACCGGCTTACCGGTCCCCAGCGCTTCCGAGGCCACGGAATGGATGACGCCGGCAGGCACGACCACGACAAAACAATCAACGTCGTCCTGCGCCAGAAAAGCGCCGCGATCGGTGAAGAGGCGTTGGATACCGTACTTCGACGCCGCCTCCTGCACGCGCGGCCCGCCGGTGGTGAGAATGGAGGCAAGCTGTACGTTTCGCAAGGCCGAAAGGACCTTGAGGTGGTGCTGAGCGTAGTCGCCGGCGCCGATGAAACCCACGCGCACCACCGGCTTCTCCTCCTCCCCTTCCCGGCGCTCCCAGAACGGCAGGTTGTCTTGTGATCGCTGCAGCGATCGCTGCTTACTGGTGTAGCTGTAGTACTCCCGCACCGGCGCCGGCATCACCTTCATGCCTGCTCGCGCTACCATGCGGAATAGACCGGGCCTTGATGTCTGCGCCGGCGGCTTAGGGCTGGTCATCAGGCTACCATCATGGTTTCAGTGTGGTGTTCAGGCGGCAGGGGCAGGCCAACCGGCTGGTTGTCCTGCCGGCTGGACAGCGTCGCCGCCGTCATGACTTCCAGGCTGGTGATGGCTTCGGCCACGGTGCAGGGCCGGCAGCCCGCAGCCGGATCGAGCAATCCCTCCATGGTCACCTCGATCCAGCGGAAGGCGCGATCTGCGTCGTCGGTGGTCCAGGACTGGGTTCCTGCGGGTCCTTCAATCGTCAAGAGACTCTCGATCACGTCGACATGGGCCTTGCCCCGCTCAAACCAGGCTGTCAGACCCTGCACTTTGGCGGCGCTGGCATCGGTTGTGTCCATGATCAGCATGCCGCCGCGGGAGTAGGTGACCTCAACCTGGCCCGGTGGATCAAAAAAGACGGCGCCGCGATGGTCGATCTTCGAGACCTCGGCCAACCGTCCGCGCACTTCGACAGGCGCGTCCCCGAAAAGCCAGTCGGCCAGGTCGACGAAATGCGACCCAAGCATGCTGAGCTTGGAAGGACGGTTGAATTCGATGCGCTGAATCTTGCCCAACGTCCCCTCTTGCTGGGTTTGGAAAATGCGGGCATAGGGCTCGGCGCAGCGCCGCTTGTAGTCGACCGCGGCGCGTCCCGGCCAACTTGTCTCTTCCATCAGGCGCTGCAGCCCATAGGCCGCAGCCAGGTTCGTGGAAATCGGCTTCTCGATCAGGACGCAGTTCTCATAGCCGCTCTTAATTAGGGTCTCGGCAATGGACACATGCGAAGGCGCCGTCGTGGTGATCAGCATGATGTCTACGGGCTGGTCGGCGATCGCTTGTTCCAGACTGCGGTAGAAGGGGACGCGATAGCGATGAAAGCTAGCTTGAAAGCGGGCATACGAGGCGATGGACTGGTCCACCGCCAGCGCCGGCAGCCACTTCTGCGGACTGGCGACCAACCGCTCACTGAGCTTCAAGCCGTGGCGGCCCAAGCCGACAACGCCAAAACGATACGGCAACTCCATGCTCACCTCGTCACCGCTCCATCTTGAGGCGATCGCTGGGCACCGTCGGTATCCTGGCCGGTCGCCGAGGCGATCTGAACTCCGGGGTCGGTGTAGCCGATGATGCGCGCGGGCACGCCGCCGACGATGCACCCGTCTGGGACGTCTTTGGTGACCACGGCGCCCGCTGCTGCAATGCAGTTCTTACCTATTGTGACGCCCCCGATCACGATGACGCCCGATGCGATCCAGCAGCCGTCGCCGATGTGGACGTCGTAGCCCTGGTCGGGCACCTGCTCTGACTTCGGCTCCTTCAGTCTCCCATCCTCGAACAAATGTTCACCGGTCAGAATCTGGCAGTGGTATCCCCACACGACCCCATCGCCGATCGTGATATGGCCAGATCGCGTGTTGAAGAAGGCGTTGTTGCTTGGCGTGGGGACGCCCAGATGCAACCGTTCTTTGGGGCCGTGGACGATGTAGCGATGGATGGTCAGGAAACCCAGGCGGTTCAGGTAATCGGTGACCGCTTTGTCGATGGTTTGACCAGGGTGCAATAGGAAAGTCCTGATCCCCTTCCAACGACGGGCCATCGTGATCCGTAGGCGACTCATGATAATGTCCCAGGAATTGGTGGAGGAGTTTCGCAACCGGCCCCTGGAGGGCGGCTACCCATATGTGTGGCTGGATGCGCTGTACGTGAAGGTGCGCGTCAACCGCCGGATTGTGAATCAGGCGGTGGTAATCGCCATCGGCGTGCGGGAGAGCGGGGAACGGGAGTTGCTTGGCTTTGCGCTTGGACCCAGCGAAGAGGCGGTTTTCTGGCAGGCGTTTCTGCTTCTTTGCGCAACCTAATCGCCAGGCGACCGGTCAGCAGATACAGAAAGCGGTACGGACCATGACGCCCCGCTGGCCCAAGGCCGCCGAACTGGTTGCCGCAGACGAGGACGAGGTGCTGAACTACATGGCTTTCCCGCCCGAACATTGGACCCGCATTTACTCCACCATCCCTCTGGAACGACTGAACAAAGAAGTCAAGCGCCGCACCAATGTCGCGGGGGTGTTTCCCGATGAGGTCGCCGTAGAACCGAACAACCCAGCATTGGGTCTAGATGTCACTTCCTGGTAGCGAAATACCAAGTTTGGTAATCTGTTCTGTCAAACAGCCTCATATTTACTGGTTCACGAGCAGCTTCTAACCCGGCCTTTGCAACCATCTCCTGGATTTTGCTTCGGCTGTAATGGGTTGTCTTATCAGGAATCTTTTTATCAACAATTGCATACTCTCCATCAGATAAACCCCAGTAAGTGATATCATCGTACGAGAAGGCTGCAATTCCACCCGACGCCAAAACCCGGTGAATTTCACAAAGATAACCCTGAACCCCATCTTCAAGCATGTGAGTAAATACAGAACTTGCAATCATCACATCTACCCATTGATCAGGCATGGGTAAACGAACCTGATCGCGTGGTATATCGCCTTCTGGATTGTAAAAATCATTATGGATGTCTAGGTGAGCAAATTGGAAGTTTTCACCAAGCCACCCGAGTCGCTCTTTTGACCATTTAGTTGCTTCAATTTGGACTTCGACGCCCAGGTATGCACCATCACTATTTAGGAAATTTGCCAAAGCAAAACCAAGGTACCCCCAACTGCAGCCAATATCTACCACATGAGAGTTTGGTTTAAGGTTGGCGTATTTCTGCAAAAAGAATCCATAATGGGTGGCAATGACAAAATAGTCTGTCAATGGCTTACTGGTTGTCATCATGCGTTGACGTAACTCTTCGACATCGTGCAGCGCGCCGACAACCCGGTACGTTTCAAGGCCTGCGGCAAGATCCGCGCGATATTGAATCATGACCTCTTGCAGATCTTTGCGCCCTGGACCGGGAACTTCTGGAGCGTGGCTCAAGGCCTCCCGCAATTGAGAACTTCGCTCTTCCCAGTATTCCAGAAGTCGCTTTTCTCGTAAATCGAGAGGAGAACACCTGAATTTCCCGCAAAGCTCCTTATCGTCAATAAGCTCAATATCAACCACTTTTCCCATATTCTCCAATAATTTCGGCGTTTGAAGAAACATTGGATCTGGGTGTTTTTCCTGTTTCAACCAACGATGCAAAAATTTCACAGAAACAATGATGGGAATTAATCCTTCGATCTGTGAGCAATAAAATATGTCGGATTTCGTTTTCCGTGCCAGATTTAGACTATATTCCACCGATTCCGGGGAAATGGCAACATTATTGTCTATAACCAGGGCAAGGTATTCCGAGTCAGACTCCGTGGCAATGGACAACAAACACTGGATCGAGTCGTCATACGAGACAATGTGCTCTCCAGATTGAATGATCCTGTTCTGCCAGTTTGGCTTGGTGAACCCTCTCATTTTTCTGAGCGGTGAGCGCACCAACTCAAGGATTTCCTGCTTCAGACCTACGGGCACATAATGCCTGGCTTCCACATGAAGGTGGCGATCACAGGGTTTTCGATGATGCCATAGAACTCGATATGACCGAGAAAGCCTCGAGTAAATCCCTTGGGAAACTCCCTCATCATAGAGCCATACCCTGTTCTCAATTACATCAGACAAAAGAACGACCACGATCTCGTTTTTCATTTTATTCTGCACTTTTGGCAAAACGGTTGTCACAGGTTGGATGCTGAGTTTTTGGTGAGGTTGAAAAATTGTGTAGACCACGAAGTGGGAAAAATAAGGTGAAGGCCGCGAAGGGAGAGAGAGGGTTGATGGCCGACAGAATCGGTGCTTCAGTGAGTCGTGCCTGCACGGAGGATAGGGCAACGCTGGAGAGCACCCCGAGCGCCGTCACTGAGGGAATACTCGCAAATGCGATGATATGCTGAGGTTGGTCCCAGTGTCAAGACCACGAACGGGAAACGGGCCTTTGTCATCACTTCCTGAGACATTATCCTACACCCCATCGCTTCGTTGAGTGTTCCACTCGAGCAGGGGGCGCATGACGCCTGCAAAGGGCTCGGTATAGTCCCCACGCGCCGAACGGCCCGTGACGGGATCATAGACCTGGAACACGATGGCATCTTCCTCCAGGGCATAGTGGATTTTGCGTCCACGCGACGAAAACAGCGAGACGCCCACCGTGTAGTCTCCCTCGCTGAGAAGATTGGCCGGGATGTGCAGCACCGAGAAGTAGTCCCCAACTTGCTCGCGTTCCAGCTCGTTCGGCTCCACGGAGACGAACGCACAGGCGCCCTGAGTGTAGAACTTGGCAGCGCAGCGCAAGGGCGTGTTGGGTCTGTTGACACGATAGCCGATACGCAGCCATAGGTCTTGTTCGACGCTGACCACCGGCGCTGCTTTGCCGTCGGCGTCAATCAAACCCACTTCCCTGAGGCTCAGATCGAGATCGTCGGCGCCGTCGTCCTCTACATCCCAGGTGCGGGTGGCGCCGGTGCGGCTGGCTTCCGCCAGGTACGCCGCCACGACCTCGGAGGACGGTCCGTCCTTGAACACACGCCCCTGGCTGAGCAGAACAGCCCGTGGACAGAGGCGGGCTATGGAAGGCATGTCATGCGAAACGAAGAGCACCGTGCGTCCCTCACCGGCCACGGACTGCATCTTGCCCAGACACTTCTTCTGGAAGGCGGAGTCACCCACCGCCAGCACCTCATCGATGAGCAAGATCTCGGGCTCCAGGTGAGCCGCTACCGAAAAGGCAAGGCGGACGCGCATGCCGCTGGAATAGAACTTGACCGGGGTGTCAATGAACTTCTCCACGCCCGAAAACGCCACGATCTCGTCAAACCGCCGTTCGATCTCGGCCGCCTTCATGCCCAGGATGGCGCCATTCAGGTAGATATTCTCCCGACCCGTCTGCTCAGGGTGAAACCCTGTGCCAACTTCCAGCAGGCTGGCCACACGGCCATTGAGCACGACCCGGCCCGTCGACGGGGGTGTGATGCGTGACAGGATCTTGAGAAGCGTACTCTTGCCCGCACCATTCTGGCCAATGATCCCGGTCGCCGTTCCTGTCGCCACGTCGAACGACACGTCTCTAAGCGCCCAAACCACATTCTGTTCCTCGCCCGCAGCGCTGAACTTGCTCATGCTGCGCAGCCGGCGGTAGTTGCTGATCGGAGACTTGAGCAACGCCCCCACTGCGGCGCCAAGCGTATCATGCTGCTCCGCAAGCTCGCCGATGCGGTAACGTTTACCCAGTTTCTCGATCCGAATCGCGACGGTCATAGTCTCAAAGGCCGCTCAGGCCACATCGGCGAAGATGTTTTCCATGCGCCGAAAGTAGAAAGCGCCGGTGATGGTGAGTACAAGCGCCGAGAGAAAGCCTACCCCAATCAAGGCCCAGGGCATCGGCACGGTACCCAAAAAGGCGGCTCGAAAACCCTCGATCACCCCAACCATCGGGTAGAGACCATAGATAAGGGTAACCTTCTCTCCGAAACGCCTCGTCAACGATGATAACGGCCAAACCACCGGCGCCGCGTACATCAAGAGCTGCACCATGAACTGCATGGCGTGGTTGACATCCCGGTACAGCACTGCCAGGGCCGATAGCCAGAGACCGACGCCCAGGGCGGTGAGCATCATCAAGACGATGACGATGGGTAGGAACACGATGTTGGCGTTAGGAGGATAGCGAAAGTAGATTGCCAGCACGCCGATGAAGAGGAAGGCGATCCCAAAGTCCACCATTTTGGCCAGCACCGGCGTAAGCGGAAAGATCAGGCGCGGGAAATACACCTTTGACAACATATGGGCGTTCGTCACCAGACTGGCTGTGGAGGCCGTCACAGCGGCGGCGAAGTAGGTCCACGGCACCAACGCCACGTAGTTGAACAGGGCATAGGGCGCACCGTCGCTGCTCACCTGCGCCAGATTCCCGAAGATGAACGTAAAGATGATCATGCTGAACAGCGGTCGCAGGATGGCCCAGGCAAACCCCAACACGGTCTGCTTGTAAAGTACATACACATCCCGGCGTGCCATCAGCATGAGCAGGTCCCGGTATTCGTTTAGCTCGCGCCAGTTGATCGCCTGCCACCCCTTGGCAGGCTCGATGACAATGGTCTCATGCCGGCCGTCGGCAGCCGTGGATCCGGCGCCCGACTTCACAAGCTTCTCTTCGGCAACGCTCATGCAATACCTACATAGATGACGTGAACACAGGTCATTCTGACGAATGGATCTGAGTGCTCATGAAAAGAACACGACGGTCAAGCGGCTCCGCGCTCCGCCACATGAGCGTGTACGCTCATGTGGTTTCAGTCACTCGATTCAGCAAACAGGTGGAGCGGACGCTACAACGACCTGTTTGCTGCCAAGAAACGGCGATAGTCGCCGGGCCAGATGATCAGTCCAACAAAGAGTCGCAGGGAAGCTCATAGTGCATTCCCTGAAACCAGTCAAGAGAGATAGCTGTTTTGCCGTCTCGGTCGGGGCGACACCGCAGCTCACACATACGCTGAACCAGGTCTGCACGCACGCAGCGCCGGTGGAACCGAGACGGACCGCCTGCGGCACCGCAAGGTAATGCGATGCCCAGAGCGGCATCGCATTTGCAGGATGCTAGCATAATTGGAGCCCTCAGGCAAGTCAGACTCGTATTGACCACACCGTCACTGTGGGTCGGGGCCGCGACCGGAACTTCCAATGATTCGCTACGCCTGGTACGCGCGCGCCGTCACATCGCCGCCGCGGCCGGTCCAATTGGTGTGGAAGATTTCATCGATTTGCTCCGCGATTCTGCGGACAATTTCATCCGGATCGAGCGTCACATCAATCCATGGCACACCGGTGGGTTCCTCCAGTGCCGCGAACTGACTCTGAAGCATCGACGGTTTCATGAAATGCTGGCGGCTCTGCATGCGCTGCATGATGACTTCGTAACTTCCTTTGAGGTAGATGAACTTCACCTTCGCTGCATCGACGCGCAGCACATCCCGATAGCTCTCCTTCAACGCCGAGCAGGCAACCACGCCGCTCTCGCCGCGCGCCAGCCCGTTGCGAATGACCGCCGCCAGCGCCGCCAGCCAGCCGGCGCGGTCATCATCGGTGAGCGGAATGCCGGCCGCCATCTTGGCCACGTTGGCCGGAGGATGAAAATCATCGCCATCGTAGAACGGACACGCCAACCTTTCCGCCAGAAGCTTGCCGATGGTGGTTTTGCCGCTGCCTGCTACGCCCATCAAGATCACAAACATAGGTTCATCCTCCAGCACGCGGGTTGTAGTGCGCTCATGTGTACCATTCTCGCAAGAACGGAGCTGCGTGAATGAGGCGACCACGAGGGTTCGCCCCTAAACACCGCTGTACGCAGAAAAGCCACCATCCACGGGCACGACAATGCCGGTCACGAACGCCGATGCCGGGGACATCAACCACATCATGGGGCCAAGCAGGTCTTCAGGGTTGCCGAACCGTCCCATCGGTGTATGGCCGATAATCTGCTCCCCGCGCCGTGTGAGCTTGCCGGTTTCCCTGTCCGTCAGCAAGAAGCGGTTCTGCTCGCCCAGGAAGAAGCCGGGCGCCAGGGCGTTGACGCGGATGTTGGGAGAATATTCCTGCGCCATATGCACGGCCAGCCACTGCGTGAAATTGCTGACGCCCGCTTTGGCTGCCGAGGAGGCGGCAATGCGCGTCAAGGGACGGAAAGCATTCATCGAGGTGATATTCAGGATGACGCCCTTCTTGCGCTCGGCCATGTGCCGCCCGACCATTTGCGACGGGAGAATCGTTCCCATCAGATTCAGCTCGAAGACCCAGCGGAGCGCATCCGGGGGCAGGTCGAAAAAACTCCTATCGGGATTGGTCGTGGCCTCTGGCTTATTGCCGCCGGCGCCGTTGATCAGCCCATCGATGGCGCCGAATTCGGCGATGGTCTTGACGACCGCCGCCTGGATAGCCTCGGCCTGCAGCACGTCCCCCTGGGCAGCGAAGATGCGTCCCCCACCCTTTTTGGGCTGGAATCGCTCGATAACCGCCGCCATCTTGGCCGGATTTCGGCTGAGGATGGCCACATTGGCCCCACAGCCGGCAAGCGCGAGCGTCATGGCGCCACCCAGCGCGCCTGCTCCGCCCGTGATCAGGATCGTCTGGCCTGTGAAGTCATAGAGCCTGGTGATGTCGGTTGTGTCCATTAGGCGCCTGGAGGTAGATGATTCACTTTCGGACCAGCGCACAGGCAGTGCGCCGTTAGTCGTGGTGCAGATCGCTTCCCCGTCTGCTACTTCACCGGTAGGGCCTCACCGGACTGCGCCACGCCCGAAAAGGGTCGCAGCATCCCCCAGACGAACCCGGCGCCGGCAGCCGCCGCCCGTACCACCAGGAGCGGCAGCGCTACTACCAACACGGCGGGATCCTTCTGCGCCACCAGGACCAGGAACGGCAGAGCCGTGAGCACGAAGACAACTGCCAATGCCAGCACCGCCCAACCGGCCAGCGGCCAGACCAACATGGCAAGTAGAACAGGAATCAGCAGGCCGAGAACGACGATCTGCACCTTCAGGCTCTGTGTGGTGTGTGAATCGGCAACCGCGTAGCCCGGATGCTGGCGCGTCAGAAATGCCTTCCAATAGCCGATGCGAAACTTGCGCCGCGCATAGCCGCGGAAGCTTGTCACATGACGATGATAGACCGCTGCCTGTGGACTCAGGCGAAAGATGTGCCCCTGCTCGGTCAACCGGTACGAAAGCTCGTGATCCTCGCCGGCCGCACCGCGGAAGCGTGTATCAAAGCCGCCCGCCTCCAGGAACACCTCGAGCCGGTAGGCCGCATAGGAAGTGTCCAGCGCATTGACCGTGCCACGCACCTTCTCGACGTGTGCAATGCGATGGTAGCGCTCCTCATACTCCAGTTGGATGAACCGGGCAACCACGGCCTTCTGCTGGCTGCGATATACCCCCCGCGCCCCGCTCACGACCGGGGCGGCGAAGGGCTCAAGCAGCCGCTCCAAGAAGTCGGGGACCGGCTCACAATCGGCGTCTGTGAAGACCACGATGGGTGCACGGGCGATGCCGGCGCCGGCGTTGCGAGCAGCAGCCGGTCCATTATGCGCCAACCGCAGCACCCATGCGCCTGCCGTTTCCGCCAGGGAGGCGGTGTTGTCAGAGCTGCCATCGTCGACCACGATCACCTCGAATTCGTCGTGCGGCAGTGTCTGTTGCGCAAGGGCAGCCAGACAGCGCGGCAGGTCGCGAGCGGCGTTATATGCGGCAATGATGACGCTGGCGCGCAGGTTGAGCGGTGCGAGGTTCGTGATCATGAATCTGAGAAAGAGACAGCGAGCGCCTCCGCCAGCCAGACCGGAAGCGAAGGGGATCTAACGTGCCGGCGCTAGGCGCCAGAAAGCGGGAAAAGGCGTCCGGTTTCGACGCCAGGCTCACAGGCATCGGTCCTGCCGCTGGCGGCCACCTGGCGATACAGGGCGACCATGCGCTCGACCATCAACTGCACGGTGAAGATCTGGCCTACGCGCTCGCGACCGGCCAAACCCAGTTGGGCGGCCTGCGCCGGGTCGGCCAGCAGCTGCAAGGCCCGCTGCGCCAACTCCCGCGGCTCTCCCGGCGGCGCCAGGTAGCCGTGAGCGCCATCCAGGACGACTTCGGGGATGCCGCCCGCCGAGCTGGCAACGATGGGCTTCGCCAGCGACATGGCCTCGATGAGGACGATGCCGAAGGATTCGTGCCGCGATGGCAGGACCACCAGGTCGCTGGCGGCCATGAACGGCGCCACCTCGCGCTGGTAGCCCATGAACTGGACGGCATTTTCAATCCCAAGGCGCTGCGCCTGCCGGCCCAGGTCCTCGCGCAGGCGCCCTTCGCCGACGACCCAGAAACGCAGCTCGGGACGCTCGTGCAGCATCAAAGCCGCAGCCTCGAGCAGGTCGGCGTGCCCCTTGACCGGCTCCAGACGCCCGAACACGGCCACGACCGGCTGCCCCTCGCCGACGCCATAACGCCGGCGCAAAACAGGCCGCTCATCGCGGGCCGACAGCGCAAAAGCAGCGGCGTCGATACCGTGATAGACGACGTGGATGTTTTCCGCCGGCACCTGCGGCTGCAGCCGCAGCGATTGGCTGTGAGACGGAACCACCACGGCTGCCGCCCGGCTCAACGCCAGGCGATCGACGTAGCCGAAAAGCCTGAGCAGCGGCTCGTCATCAGTCGCCAGATGATGGTCGGTCGCCATCCACGGCCGCCCGCTGCGGCGCGCCGCCAGGATGCCGAGCAGGTCGCTCTTGAACTCGTGCGTGTGCAGCAGGTCGCAGTGCTGCAGCCGGGTGCGGAGCAGATGCAGCACCTGCGGTACATCTTGCGGCCGTGCGGGCACCTCAAAGACCTGCACCCCGGCGGCTCTGACCTGTTGGGCCAGAGGATGCGGCTCGGCGTCGAGACCCCAGCGCCGCAGCAGCACCAGCTCCATCTCCACCCCATACTCGGGCAGATGCTGGGCAAGCTGGACGATCTGGCGCTCCGGCCCCCATACCCGGTCACTCTGGCGGCAGTGCAAGACGCGGATCGTAGTCATCGTCTCATCCTGCACCAGGGGTCGAGCGTCGATGCTGCACCTCGGTTCCAGGGCTGAGACTGCCGGTGTTTGCCGGCGGCGCCGGCGTCCGGCGGGATGGCATAGGTCTTCCCACGGCCCACCGCCAAAGCTCAGCATGAAAACGGCG
Source organism: uncultured Caldilineales bacterium (assembly GCA_964535455.1). Lineage (GTDB taxonomy): Bacteria > Chloroflexota > Anaerolineae > J102 > J102 > SSF26. The sequence continues at coordinate 3,193 of CAZHTZ010000009.1, read as the reverse complement.
CTGATAGCCCGGATCCGGCTCGCGGCCCACGACGCCCAGCAGGCTGAACGCCAGCCACTTGGCGGCGGCGACACCGGCCATGCCCAAACGATGGCGCCGGCCAGCCGCCTGTCCCTGCCAGGCGAGGAAATAGCCATGAACGCCTTCGACTGCCAGCAAAGCCGCCCGCGCCGCGTCCTGGCGGCTGCTTTCACCGCCAGAATGGTTGACAAGCGCTTCGGCGACGAGGACCGTCGCAAATCCGCCCGCCTGCACCCGACGGCAGAGATCGACATCTTCGCCGTACATCGGGAAACCAGGGTCCAGAAGGCGCAGATCGGTGGGAAGCTGCTCCGAAAGGAGGAGACAGGCGCCTGAAAGCAGCGGCACCGGGCCCGTCTGCCCGCGATCGAAATCGGGACGGAGGTTCGCTGCCAACAAACGGTGGCGGGGGAAACGCCGGCTCAGACCGGACCACTCCAGCGTCTCCGACCAGGGCGTGGGAAAGTGACGTCCTGTGCGCAGATCATCGTGCCCCTGGGCGTCGACGATGCGCGGGCCCAACAAGCCTGCCTGGGGATGCTCGTCCGCATACCGGATCAACTGCGCCAGGCTCCCCGCCTGCGGCGTCGTGTCCGGGTTCAACAGCAGGAGATGGCGTCCCCTGGCTGCCGTCAGACCCTGGTTGGCGGCGGCGGTATAAAGACGGTTGTCCTTGTTGGCGATGACACGGACTGTCACCCACTGCGACCGCACCCGCTCCACCGTGCCGTCCTCGGAGCCATTATCCACCACGAGGGTTTCCCAACGGTAGACGGGCGTCACCGCTGCAGCCAGCGCCTGCAAGCAGCGTTCCAGGTGGTCTGCCACATTCCAACTGACGATGATGACGCTCAAGTCCGGGGCGTTCATGGCGCCATCGTCCCCTGGGACAGGGAGCGCTGGCGCAAGAGAGCGCGCAGCCGAGTGCGAAGCCAGGCCTGCTCACCGGGCCGGAGCAATTCCAGCACAAAGGCCCCGGCAGCATAGAGGAGGGCGTAGGCCCCCCCCAGCACGAACAACTCGGCCAGATGCGGCTGCGCCAGGCGCTGCGCCACCCAGATCAGCCCCACGGCCAACAGGCCGGTCCAAAGCAGCAGATCCGGCGAGAAAGCCGTCAGCCACAGCCGCCGTGATAAACCCACCACCCTGCCGAAGAATAACAAGGTGAGCACAGCGCTGCTGCCCACTGCCACCACATTGGCGGCAATCAGCCCCCAATAGCCCCAGGCCGGCACCAGAAGCAAAGCCAGGAAGAAGTTCACCACCAGGTTGTAGGCGGAAAAACTCATCGCCAATCCCGGACGCCCAATGGCCTGCATCCCCACCGAAGCCGCCGAAGCCATGCCGGCCACAGCCCAGGCCGCGGCCAGAAACTGCAAGCCCGATACCGCTTCGGGGATGGGGGCGCGGAACCAGGCGCGTATGAACGGGTCGGCCAAAGCGATCATCAGCCCTGCCAGCGGCAGAATCAGGAGCGCCAGCAGGCGCAGCGCCCGCACGTACAGCCCGCGCACTGAGACCATGCCGCCTCCGGCATGCGCCGCCGAGAAGGCCGGATAGAGGGCCTGGGCCACCGCCAGGGCCAGGGTGAATATCTGCGTGGCGATGACGACGGCCAGCTCGTAGTAGGCGACGCGATCGATGCCCGTCCAGCGCGCCAGCAGCACCTTGTTCGTCGCCATGTAGCCAAGAGCGATCAGGCTGGTAGCGAAGATGAAGCGGGCAAAGGTCCAGTCGCGGCGCAACCAGGCGGGGTCGAGCAGGCGCGGGGAATAACGCAGCGCTGGCGCCACCCGTCGGGCGGCCACCAGCAGCAGGAGCATCTGGGCGCCCACCCCGGCCAGATACGCCGCCGCAATCCCCACCAGCCCGGCGTCAAAGGTCACGGCCGCCAGGGCGCCCCCGGCAAACAGGGCCCGATTCAGAATCATCCCGGCGCTGGTATAGGCCATACGCTGGCTTCCCTCCGCCAGCGCGCTCAATATCAGCCCGGCGGTCACGGGGACCAGGCTCAGTGTGAGCAGCCGCAAGGTGGGCACGGCCTGGGACATGAGATCGGCTGGCACGCCGAGAAGATGCGCGATCGGGGCCGCTGCCCACCAGCCAGCCATGGCGGCCACGACGCTGAAGCCCAGAAGCGGCCAGAGCACGCTGTTGGCATCGGTGGCGGCGGCGGACCAGCGTCCCAGCAAGCGGTACTGCGCCACGTTCCGCACAAGCGACCGTCCCAAACCGAAGTCGAGCAACTGCGACAGCGCCACCACCACCCCAAACAAGGCCCACACGCCAAACAAGCGCGCACCCAGGTCACGGAGGAGCAGCGGCGTGATCGCCAGAGCGATCAGCGACGTGACCACCATCCCGGCGACATTGAAGCCGGTGTTGGCAAGGATCGTGCGGGTGCGCATGGGAGAGAACGAAGACTTCAGGTGCAGGGAAGGCGATGCCGACCACGGCGGCAACGAGGACGAGCTACCACCCTGCGTCAGCACCGCCGTCGAGCCCGAACAAGGACCCGACATCCTCGATGCGCGTCAGGTAGTAATCGGCTTCGCCCTGTTCAGGCTGTCCCAGCAGCGCCGTGACCATCCCCATCTCACGGGCAGGGGGCAGGTTGGCGGCGCTGTCCTCGATGAACAAGCAGCGTTCCGGGGCTACATCCAAAATCGCCAGACAGCGCTCATAGGCCAGCCGTTGGGGTTTCGAGATATACCCCAGTTCCCCCATCCCCACCAGCGGGTCGAAATACGGCAGCAGGTCAAGCGCCGAGAGCACGTTGCGGGCGTGCGCTGACGAAGCGTTGGTAAAGACAGCCTTGCGCTGAGGTAAGGCGGCCAGCATGGCTGCCAGCGTGCGATTTGGCTCGAGATACCTCCGGGCATCGATTTCGTGGACCTGGGCCAGATAGGGTTCCGGGAGCACGTCATGCTCGGCCATCAGGCCCATGATGGTCGTGCCATAGTCGCGCCAATAGCGCTTCTGGACCAGGCGGGCATCCAGGGGTGGGAGATCAAGCGCCTGGCACACATAGGCCAGGATGCGCTCATCGATCTCCTTCCACAGTCCGATATCGCGCGGGTAGAGCGTGTTGTCGAGATCGAACAGAAGCACATCCACGTCAGGAACAACTATCGGCACCATGCCAAACATGATACGTCCACAGCCTATGGCG
>CAZHTZ010000008.1:21602-41118 GCA_964535455.1 uncultured Caldilineales bacterium | reverse complement strand
GTGTGGTGGCCTTTTCGGACGCAGCTTCGGCTGGCGTGCTCTATCCCCGGTGGGTGCAAGCCCGGCATTGGGGACTGGGCAGCCCTTTGTTCACTTTTCAGCCGCCGCTGCCCTATTACGGGATGGATGTGCTGGCACGCCTGGGCTTTTCGCACCCCCTTGGCTGGCGCATTCTGGTGGCAGGAGGCTTCGTGCTGGCCTTCCTGGGCGCCTACCTGCTTGTCTATGAGGTGACGAAGCGTCGCTGGCCCGCGATCGTGGCGGCCGTGGCCTTCCTATATGCGCCCTATGTCCTGCGCAACGCTTTAGAACGGGGGTCTAATGAGGCGTACAGCGTCCTCCTGTACCCGCTGGTGCTGTGGGGTCTGATCTGGGTGGCGCGGCGTCCGAGCGCCGGGCGCTTCGTCCTGGCGACCCTTATCTGGGCAGCCTGCATTGGGTCGCACGTATTGGGCCCGCTGATGCTGGCTCCCTTTGCGCTGTTACTAGCGCTCTATCTGTCCTGGCGGCAACGCACCTTCGCGCCCTTGGCCGTGCTCGTAGCAGGAGGTCTGCTTACTGCGGCGATCTGGGCGCCAATGGCAACCGAGCAGCAATGGGTTCATGTTCAGCGCGATTTCACTCAGGTTGATGCCATCCCGGCGCAGAACCCGATCCCGCTTGACCGGCTGCTAGCCGCACCCGTGGTCTTCGACACCGTACGGGATAACAACAATGTCGGCGACCGTATCGGGCTGGTGCATGCCTTGATTCTGGTAGCGGGCGTGGCAGCGACCCTCTATGCCTGGTCGCGCCACCACCGCCTGGCCTGGGCGTTGGGCGCCGTGACCCTGACCGGTTTGCTCCTGTTTTGGCTCTTTACCAGCGCCTCGGATCCGGTCTGGCGCGCGGCGGCGCCGATCATGGGGCGGCTCCTCTACCGTACACGGCTCATGGGCGTTCAGGCCCTGATGGCCGCTCTTGTGGCCGGACTCATCGTGGCGGTGCTGCCGTCGCGGTGGCAGCGCCCCGTCGCCGTCGTGTTGATCGTGCTGTTGGTAGCGGCGGCGATCCCTTCGCTTTATGTGGAATTGCAGCATCGCTATGCCACCTTTCGCGAACCGGTAGATCTGGCCCAGGTGCGCGAGGTCGAAGTGCGCACGGGAGGCACCGCCCTGACTGCGTTCGGCGAATTCGAGCCGCGTTGGCGCACGGCGCCCTTTGACGACGCCCTGCTTGCGGACATCGGGCGGAACTTCGACGCACAGGCGCGGCCGCTCGCCCATCCCCCTGCGGGCGTACAGGTGCATTCCGCCCAGGTGCGCAACGGCGCCTGGGATCTGGACATCACTGCTTCCACAGCGGAGACGCTGACCCTTTACCTGCTCTACTATCCACGCTGGCAGGCCTTCGTCGATGGACAGCCCGCCCCCATCAACCTGCAGGCGGAGACGGGCTACGTGCAGGTCGCCGTCCCTGCCGGTGATCATCACCTCATCCTGCGCTACGGTCGCACCCTGGCAGAGCGCATCGGCCTTGCCATCAGCGGCCTGACGGCAGCCGGGTTGCTCCTGGTGGGGGGATGGGCGATCTGGCGCCGGCGTAAGCGCGCCGTTGTGGAAGAACCAACAGCCAGCACGACTGATGCCGCCCCGCCGCCCCTGTGGTTGCTTGCCGTCCTCACAGTGCTGGTGCTTTTCAAGTGGTTCTACGTTGACTCGGCCACCACCTGGTTGCGTTGTGTCTCGACGCCTGCGCGTGTGTGCGGCGCCCAGGCCGCGGTGGACGCGGTCTTCATGGACGCGCCGCGTTTGCGTGGCTACCACACTTCATCAGCGCAGGTCGCCCCGGGCGAGGCGTTGCGCATCGACCTGTTCTGGGAGGGTGCAGCAGACGCGGGCAGGAACCTCTCCAGCTTCGTCCACATTCGCAACAGCCAGCCGGGCGGGACGATGAACCCGCGCACCGGCAGCGAGATCTGGGCCCAAGACGAACACGTGGCGCCGGGCGGATTGCTGACCACCGAGTACCTGCCGGGCAAGCTCTACAAAGATGAGTTTCGTATTCGCCTGCCCGATGATATCTCGCCCGGCGAGTACTTCCTGGAAGTGGGCTGGTTCGACCCGGCGACCGGCGAGCAGGTAGACCTGCCGCCCGGCGGCGCCCAGCCGCCGTTGCGCACCCTGTGGCGGTCGGTATTGTTGCCCTCGGTTCAGGTACGCTAGTAACAGGGAACGCGACAATGTTAGATACCCGATACCCAACCAACCACGACTCTGTGACTGACAGGGGCAGGAACCTTGTTCTCCTTGTTCTCTTGACTTCATTTGGCTTCATCGTGACGGTCGACGCCTGGCTGAGCGATGACGCCTATATCACTTTGCGGACGGTCGACAACTTCGTTCATGGCCTCGGTTTGACCTGGAACCCAGGCGAGAGAGTGCAGGCATATACGCACCCCCTGTGGATGATGGTTTTGTCTGTCTTCTATGCGGTGACAGGTGATGCGTACTACACGACGATACTTGTTTCTCTTCTTCTGACTTTCATCATGGCATGGCTGCTCGTTGCCCGCGTCGCCACATCGTTGTCTGAGGGTGTATTCGCTCTTGTTGCGCTGACTCTTTCGAGGTCCTTCATCGATTTCTCGACGTCTGGGCTCGAAAATGCACTGACCCATCTTCTAATCGTCGGTTTCTTTGCGGCCTATTTTCGGTTGCAGGCAAGCCGACGAAAGGTCTTCGTGCTATCGCTTCTCGTGGCGCTTGCCATGTTGAATCGCCTCGATGTCGGTTTGCTGCTTCTGCCGCCTTTGGTTCTGGCGCTAGCCGACCATCCAGAGCAAGGGATGGAGCGACCGGGGCTCATGATAGGCGCTGTTCTGCTTGGCTTTTCCCCGCTGATTCTGTGGGAACTGTTCTCCCTGTTCTACTACGGATATCTGCTCCCAAACACCTTCTATGCAAAACTGAACACCGGTCTCCCAGACAGCGACCTTGTCAGGCAAGGGCTTTCGTACTTTCGCATCTCCGCTAAAACAGACCCCATGTCGTTCCTAGTGATGGTGGGGGCAATCCCGGCAGCCGTTCTTTCAAGAAGGCGAATCCACTTGGCAACGCTCGCGGGGATCGCACTCTATCTGTTCTACGTCGCCAGGATCGGCGGGGACTTCATGGTGGGGCGTTTTTTCACTGCTCCCTTCTTGGCGGCATTGATCGTGGTAGTCAGCGCCGGGTGGATGACCACCTGGAAACGATTGGTTGTTCCTCTTGTCGTGATCGCCATCGTAGGGGTCGTCGCTCCTCTCTCACCGATCAGGGGAGATCGCCTGTTGAAGTGCGGCATCGACGACGTTAACCACGCAGGCATCGCCAACGAGCGCGGCTGTTTCTTTGAGGGTACGGGTCTGCGAAAGCAGTCCAGAACAGCCTCGACAGTGCCCAATCATCCTCTCGCGCCTATCGGCCGGGATATGCGAGCCAGTCTGCTACCGGTGCACATTCTGGGAACCATCGGCATTCCGAGCTTCTTTGCCGGACCCGATAAGTACATCATCGACTTGAATGCCCTTGCGGACCCGCTTCTGGCAAGATTGCCGCTGCCTGCAGGCAAGGAGTGGCGTATCGGTCATTTCGAGCGACTGGTTCCGGCTGGCTACATCGAGACGCTGTTGTCTGGTCAGAACAGAATCTGCGAACCGAACTTGGCGCAATACTATGACAAGGTTCGGCTCATTACTCGCGGCAGATTGCTGGGCAGTGCGCGACTTGACGCCATCTGGAGAATGAACACGGGGCAGTATGACCATTTGGTCAAATCCTATGTCGCTGATGCTGACACCAGTAACAAGCTCTGTAATGCCCAGAGCATGGTCGATGTACCCTTTGTGGGTGGACCGCGCTTGCGCGGGTACAGCGTTTCTTCCAATCAGATCAGGCCAGGCGGGCAAATCCAGGTCATTCTATACTGGCAAGGAAGGCCGGAAACGGCCGGGGCATTGGGTAGTTTCTTGCACGTTCGCAACAGCCAGAAAGATTGGCCGCTCAATCCTGGCAATGGGACCGAGCTATGGACACAAGATGAGCACTATACCCCGGGTGGTCGTGTCACTTCCGACTACTGGCCCACCCAAGTCTATGCCGACGTCTTTTCGCTACGACTCCCCGAAGACATGCCCCTTGGGGAGTATTTTCTAGAGACTGGCTGGTTCGACCAGACCAAAGCCGAACAACTTGAGCCGGACCCCGCTGCTGTCAAACCGCCACTTCGCATCCTGTGGCGTTCGATCCTGCTACCGTCGATTCGCGTGGTAGATGAGTAGACGGCCATTTCGTGGATGGCCATCTCGCGGGATTGGCTCGAGAATCAAGGGGAGACGAGGACGCCCAATTCTACGTGGTCATCGCCCGCTGTCGTCAGCAGGCGGGGGGCCCCTTCGCGTCCGGGATCATAAACGGCGAGGATGAGTCTGTAGTTGCCTGGTTGAAGTAGCAGAGGAAGGGCAAGGGGGTAGGACGTGGTGACGCCGACCTGGCCGGCGCCAAGGGGCTGGTCCGCCTGCGCCACGAGACGCCCGGCGCCATCCAGCAACTGCAGGCTGATCTTCTCACTGCCGTTGAGACCGGCGGGCGACCCCTCCCAGCGCAACTGCACCAGCACCGTATCGCCTGGGCTCAACGTCTGGGCCTGGCTGCCGGCTGCGGTCAAGGCCAGACCGTTGGCGAAGGTCACGCCAAGCGGCTGGGGCTCGGAGAGGGAACGAGTATAGACCTGGACGGGCCAGTTGCCCACCTGTACTTCGGTCAGCAGCTCGTACTCAGATGCCAAAGCCGCCTGGGCGATGCCCCGTTCATCCCAGTAGGCGGCTGGCTGCACGGCCAGCACGACGCGCTCGACACCTTCCTCGACGAGTCTGGCAACCTCAGCGCGGGCGCGGATCTCGTCATGGGCTGCGGGCGGCAACACGAGATGCTCGACGTCGCCCTGATAGTAGTACCAGAGGGTTGGGTCGGGAATGCTTTGGGCCAGGCGTACCCTGTCAGCGGGTAGGCCTGTCGAGAACTGCGTCAGCATCGCCGCCAGAGCGCGCCATCCTGCCGTCTTGCTGTAATTGGGGTCTGTATAGTAGCGATGCAGCGACATACCAGCGTTGGCCACAAGCACGACCAGAGTTGCTGCCGTCACCCACTGGAGGAAAGGCGCCAGGGGGTTCCTACTCTTCTGTTGGGCGCCGGGTAATGGTTGTGAGGCGGGTCCAGCGACGGCTGCCGCCACCAGCAGGTAGAAGGCAGGGACGGCAGCCACCAGGTAGCGCTCGTTGAAGATGGGGCGGCTCAGCGCGCTCAACCACGTTGCCAGGAGAGGGACGGCCAGGTAGAGCGCCAGTAGGAATAGCGCTTGCCGGAGTCTCCCACCAGCGCGTAGGAGACGGATGCTGCCGATGACCAACAGCACGCTGGCCAATAAGGCGATCAGCAGGCGTTGCTCGACCGGCGCCGTTTCCCCTACGGCGAACACGCTCAGGGCCCGCACCCACATGGCTCCGAACCCCGGCGAGTCGCCGTTGCCGTGATACGTGGCGAGGGTATCGCGGGCAGCGATAAGCCAGGGCAGGTAGAGGAGACACACGGCCATCTGCGCCAGCAGCCAGCGCCCTATCAGGCGACGCCACGAGCGATCGAAGACTGCGATGCCGAGGACGAACAAGTTCTGAGCAGCAAGGATGAAAACGGAAAAGTAGTGGTTGTGCAGGGCCAGCCAGGTGATCACCACGTAAGCCAACCAGTTGCGCCACCGCGGCTCGCGCAAGGCTTGCAGCGCCAGCACCGTGCTGGCGAGGGTGAGCGCCAGACTGATGCTGTACATGCGCGCATCCTGGCTATGCCAGATGGCGTAAGGGCTGAGCGCCAGAAGCATCGCCGCCAGGATGGACGTCGGCCAACCCAAGCGCAGTTGCCTGCCCAAACGGTAGATCAGCGCTACGGCCAGGGCCCCGAACCAGGCGCTGATGAACCGTAAGGCGAACTCGCCGTGCCCGGCCACTAGCAGCCAGACGTGCTGCAGGAGATAGCTGGCAACGGGATGGGGTTCGCGTAGAACCAGGGTCGTCCTGACGATCTCGGTCCACGGCGCCAGGCTAAACAAGAAACCCAAAGCCTCGTCGCCTCGCAGTTCCTGGAAATCCAGGCGCCAGAGGCGGAGAGCCAGAGCGATGAGAACCGCGGCCAACGCCAACAACCGCGCTGCCGTCTCGCCTCGTATCGCCAGGGTGCCTGTCGAGACTTGCTTTCCGCGGCGGCGTCGCCAGATCAAGGCCGCACCGAGCAGCAGAAGCGTGAGACCGCCGATCAGGAGTCCCCAACGCACGCTGGCAGGGTGATAGATCAGATCGATGTGGCTGGCGCCGGCCTGCACCGGGATGCCCGGCAAGGTCAGGTCCGCACGCAGCACCGGCAGACGGCGCAGCGGCCTGCCGTCAGGGTTCACCTGTGTCGCCTGCCACCCCGGCATCCAGTTTTCGCTGACCACCAGCAAGCCGCCGCGTTCGCTCTGCACGTCGATGCGCAGTTGGTTGTCTGCGTTGCGCGCCAGCGTGATCTGGTTCTGGCCGGGAAAAGCAAGCAAGGCGTCATGCTGCCAGTCGCGAGTGCTGCCCTTGTCTGGCCAACGGGGCAGCAGCGCCGTGGCTTCCACGTCGGGACGGCTGTTCGCCAGCCAGGGCCGCGCCGCCGCATCGCCCATCAACTGGATGCGGGTCACCAGCCAGGCGCGGGGGTTTGGATCCTGCAGACGGTGCAGATAAAGCGTGCCCGTAGACCCAGGCACCTCGGCAATGATTTCGCCGCGCTGATAGAGGTCGCGCCCCGGATCCAGGACGTACTGCACGCCCAACAGGCGACGCATGCGCACCAAAGGGAAATCGCCGAACAGGTCGGTAAGGCGGGCCAGGTGAAGGGGGCTGCTGCCCCAAACGTCTTCGACGCCGGTCATCATGCCGTAGTCGTCGAAGACCTGGAATCCGCTCTGTACCCGGCCCGGCAGTCCCTGGTTGGCTGTACTCGCTGACGATGTTGCCGTTTGCAGGGCGATGGCTGCCGGCGGCAACGCCGTCTTGACCGCCGGGGTTTGCCGATCCGCGTTGACCCCGGCGTTGAACCAGAAGAGCTCGCCGACTGCCAGCATCAGGAGCAATGCCGGGCGCCAGCGCGCCCAGCGCGCCGGCCATTGGATGACAACGTAGCCGGCAAGGGTCAGCAAACCGACGAGAGCAGTTGCCCAGACCTGGCGGGAGGTGACTTCCACCCGCACTAATCCGGAACCAACCATCAGAAACAGCACGATCGCCAGACCTGCGAACATGGCATAGGCGAGGGCCGCCATCCGTCGCAGGCGACCGTGCGAGTATACTCGCGCCGTCTCCATCCGGGCGGCGCCGAAGCCCGCGAGCAAGCTCAACCCAAAGGCCACCAGGTAGGCCAGCCGCTCCTGCCCTTGAAAGAGATTCCAACCCGGCAGCCAGCGGTAGATGAGAGGAAACAGGAAGCCATATCGTCCGTAGCTCACCAGCAGAGCCAGGCCTGCCAGCAGACTGAAGTAGAGGACGGCCAGTATGCCCAACCGCAGCTCATCTTCGCTACCGGCGTCGCTGCCCGGCCGCACAGAAATGGCCCAGAACACGGCCAGAACGGCCAGGCCCAGCGCCACCTGGCCCACGAAGAGCGGCGAGAATACGGTCTGCAGACGGGGCAGCAGCATTTGCAAGGTGTCGCTGCGCAGAAAGCCGCCACTCAGGAAGTCGTAGCCGGCGCTGGCCCGCACACTCAGTCGCGTGAATTCCAGGCTGGGCAGCCATTGCACGGCGCCGAGACCCAAGGCGACCAGGTAGAACATGCCGATGCGCACCAGGAGGGGGCGCCACTGTGACGCCAGGCGCCTGCGATAGGCAAGCAGCAGAACGGCCAGCCAGCCGGCGGTCGCATAGCGCAGGTGCAGAAAGGTCTGCGGATGACCGGCGAACAAGGCGGTCGCATAAACCATGCTGGCGCCGATCCAGGTGAGCCAGCGTTGGGGTCGGGTGACGGCGGCCAACAGGAGCCAGAGGAGCAGGGGAAGCCAGATGGCCGTGCGCAGAACGGCCAGTTGCAGCGGCGGGTAGCCGGTGAGATATCCCAAGAAGGCGAAGACACACCCCGCCAGCAGGGCCGGGACGTGGCGCCGCGTCAACGCCTGCGCCAGCAGATAGGTGAAGAAGCCAGCCAACGCCGTGTGCAGGATGGCGTCCACCTGCAGCCAATAAAGACGTGCAGCGGGGCTGCTCCAGGGCGATGTCGCCAATAGGAGCAAGTTGCTGAGGGGGTAGAAGACGGCCGCCTGGATGTCGGCCAGGAAAGGGTGACCGGCGAAGGTATACGGATTCCATAACGGCAGCCGCCCCGCCAGAAGCTCATTGCGCAAGAAGAGGCTGAAGGGCAGAAAGTGCTGGTTGAAATCCCCTTCCACAAAGGAGCGTCTGCCCAAGACCAGGCCGCCATAGAACACAATCGCCAGAACGCCAAAGCCCAACATCGCTGTCAAATGGGGTCTGCGTTGCAGGATACCCATCCCTCTGGCGGTGATCGTGGCGGGCAGGCGCTCGTGGGTCGGCATGGCGAAGTGTCTGGCGGGGCAGGGCATGCGTCGCCATTCTAGCATGAAGGCAGCGGCCAGGCAGAAGGGGCGACTGATTTGACAGGGTGATCGATGTGGGCTACAAGTCCGGACAGGACCAAAGACACACCGACTCCACAATGCGCCGCATCAATCCACGTTGGCGAGAGCTGACAGCCTATCTTTCCGATCGCAGCCATCTGCACAACCTCCTCTATGTGCTGGCCGGAGGGTACGCGCTCGGTCTGTGGTTTTGGGAGCGTACCCACCCGCAAGCGTTGGGGCGGTATCTTCTCAGCAATCAGATCGCTGCGGACGCTCGTCCGGAACCAGGTGGGCTGCTTCTGGCGATGGGGCTGGCGCTCGCTGCCTGGTTGGGGGGTGCAGTCGTGCTGGCGACCCTCACCCGTCGCAGTCTCGCCTTCTACTTGAATCTAGGGTCGGCGCTGCTTGTTGCCTGCGTGTTGGCGCCCTTTGTGCCGGTTCTGAGCGTTCCGGCCATCGAGACGGAGCGTCCCTTGTTCCTCTTCGCCATGGTGGGAGTCATGGCCGTGGTGGCGGGCATGGCTGTCCACGAGGCTGTTCGCCAGTTCCCTTCTTCCGAACCCACGATCGCCGCCAATCGCAAGCACTACGACCGGTACGGCCTGGTCTTCATCATCCTGCTTGCGGTGGGGTATGCCGTCTATATGAGTCTGCTGACCGTCGGCAGGCACAATCTCTTCCTCACGCATTCCTTCGATCTGGGTGTCTTTGACCAGTCGGTGTGGAACATCCTGCACAGCGGCTACATGCGCTCGACCCAGCATGGCCTTGAGCCTATCAACCACGCCAGCAAGCACTTTTCACCCATTTTCCTTCTCGTCGCGCCCGTCTATGCCCTTTATCAGGATGCCCGCAACCTCCTGGTCGTGCAGAGCGTGGCGCTGGCCGCCGCTGCCATTCCCATCTATCTCCTGGCGCGGCGCAAAACCGAGAGCGTCCTGTTGGCCCTGGTCCTGGGCGCCAGTTATCTCCTGGCTCCGTCGTTGCACGGTGTCAACACCTTCGACTTCCACGAGCTTGCGCTCGTCACGGTCCTGCTGGCGACGGCGCTCTACGCCCTCGAAACCGAGCGCGACCTCCTTTTTCTCGTCACCCTGGGTCTGTCCCTGGCTGTGAAGGAAGAAGTAGCGCTCACGGGCGCCGCCATCGGCCTCTACATCATTATCGCCAAGCGGCGGTATCGGCTGGGAGCGGCGGTGATGGCGATCAGCCTGGCCTACTTCGTCCTGGTGATCAAGGTGGTGATGCCTGCCCTCGGCGGCGATCCGCTGCTCGATCGCTTCGGCGGCATGATGACGCCGGAAGCAGGGGGGATATCGGGCATTGTTCGCACCCTGATCGCCAACCCCTTTTATGTCTTCAATTTCGTCCTGCTGGACCCGGCCAAGCTCACCTATCTGGTGCAATTGCTGTTGCCGGTCGTCCTGACGCCTTTGCTCGGTGGGCTGGGCTGGATCGCCGCTGTTCCTTCTTTCGCCGTCCCTTTCCTCTCGTCGGCTGAGACGCAGTTCAGCATTGCCTACCACTACTCGGCCCATCTTCTCCCTTTCGTCTACTTCCTCGCCATCCTGGGAGTGCAGCGTTTGAGCGCCCGCTTCGGGAGTAAGCCTGCCTTTGCTGCCGCCATTCTGGTGGCCAGCCTGGCCATGAACTACACCTATGGTTGGGTCTTCTCGAAGCAGTTCGAGGGCATGCCGCAGCGTACGGCCCACGCTGCGGCCATCGAGCAGATCGTCCAGACATCGATTCCCGGCGATGCTGCGGTAAGCGCCATGAGCGACCTCGTGCCTCATCTCTCGACGCGCAAGGACATTTACCTTTTTCCCATCGTGAAGGATGCCCAGTACATCCTCTTTGACACCGATAGCCGAGCCAACTTCTGGCCCTATGAGGGACCGAAGGCGCAATCAGAAGCCTTTGCTTCGTTGCTTCCCTACGTCGCCAGCGGCGCCTATGGCATTGTCGAATGGAAAGACGGCGCTGTTTTGCTGCAAAAAGGGGCCGGATCGGGCGACACCGGCGCCGCCGTACGCCAGGTGCTCACGGCCCGATTCGAGGCCGAAGCTCTTCCCGGCGACTTGAACGCTCCCGACCTGCCCAGCCAGGGCGCCAGTGAAGGCGTCGCCCGCCGCACCACCCCGGACCTGGTGAACGCCAATGGCAAGACGGCGATAGTCTTCGGCCCCTATACCAGGCTCTATCCGGGCAAATACCGTGTCAATTTCCTGATCAAGGTGGAAGGCAACCCCGGTTCAGGCCCGCTGGCCACAGTCGATGTGTTTTCGCATCTGGACGGTTACCCGCGCGCCATACGTCAGGTGACCGCCGCGGACTTCGCCAGCCCCGGCGAGTACCAGCCCATCGCCTTGGAGTTTGACCTGGGTCAGACGCTCGACGACGTCGAGTTTCGGGCGATGTACGGCGGCAGTGGCGAGGTCTGGCTCGACGCCATCGAGGTGGTGCCCCTGGCTGTGCAGTTGCCGCCGGAAGTGGCGGGTCAGAAGCCGTAAGCATTCCAGCGCCGGGTCACGCGTTCCTTGATCTCGGCGCTCATGTCGATGGGGGAGGGCCAACCGCGGGTGTAGCCTTCTTCGGGCAGCTTGTGGGTGGCGTCAATGCCGATCTTGCCGCCAAAAGCGAAGTGGTGGCTGCCGTGATCCAGAGCATCCACGGGCCCGTCCTGGAGGATGACGTCTCGGCCCCAATCGACGTTGCTGAACATGTGGAAGAACGCTTCCCCCTCGTTCTGCACATCGACATCGGCGTCTACGATCACGATGCATTTGGTCAACATCATCAGACCCAGGCCCCACAGGCCGTTGATCACCTTGCGGGCATGGCCGGGATAGCGCTTCTTGATGGAGACGAAGATGAGATTGTGAAACACACCGGCCGCCGGCATGTTGACGTCCACGATCTCGCCCTGGAAGATTTTCATTAAGGGCAGGAAGAGACGCTCGGTAGCCTTGCCCATCCAGTAGTCTTCCATCGGCGGCTTGCCGACGATGGTGGTGGGATAGATGGGGTCCTTGCGGTGGGTGACGGCGGTTATGTGCAGAACCGGGTAGGGCGCTGGCGGGGTATAGAAGCCCGTATGGTCGCCAAAAGGCCCTTCCAAGCGGCTCTCGGCTGGGTCCACATAACCTTCGATCACGATTTCGGCGTTGGCCGGCGCCTCCAGCGGCTGGGTGAGGCAGCGCACCAGCTCGACCGGCTTGCCGCGCAGCCAGCCCGCCAGCAAGAACTCGTCGATTCCCGGCGGCAGGGGCGCACTCCCGCACCACATCACCGCCGGGTCGCCGCCCAGGCTAAGGGCGACAGGGATCTTCTCCTGGCCCCCCTCTCGGGCCACGCGTTCGTGCTCAGCGCCGCCTTTGTGCAACTGCCAGTGCATCCCCACCGTGCGCTCGTCGTAGACCTGCACGCGGTACATGCCCACATTGCGCCCATTCGTGACCGGGTCGCGGGTGATGACCGTGGTCATGGTGATATAGGGGCCGCCATCCTCGGGCCAGCAAGTCAGGATGGGGATGCCGGCCAGCGTAGCGTCAGCGCCGGTCTTGACGACTTCCTGGACTACGCCCCTGCCAACGATGCTCGGTTTGAGACCCACGCTGCGCAGGGCGCCGAAGAGGTCGCCGGCGCGGCCGAGGGCAGGCCCCAGACCCTGGGGCAATTTGAGATCAACCAGCTTGGCCAGATTGTCGCGCAGGTCGTTCAGTTCTTCGACGCCGAGCGCCCAGGCCATGCGCCGGGGGCTGCCCAGGGCGTTGATCAGTACGGGCATATCAAAGCCACGCACCCGCTCGAAGAGGAGGGCTTTGTTCTTCTCCAGAGGACCTTTACTCACCCGGTCGGCGATCTCGGTGATTTCCAGATAGGGGTCCACAGGCGCCGTGATGCGGAGCAGCTCGCCGGCATCTTCCAACCGTTTGATGAACTCGCGGAGGTCTTTATAAGCCATTTTTCTAACGTCCCCACTGTTGCATGAGATAGGCAAAGAACGCTTCCTTATCCACCGTTTCCAGGGCCGTGATGCGCTTGCCTCCGGGCTTGACCTGGGTCCGGCCCTGGCTGACGCCGGTGGGGACAATGACGGTTTCCCACTCTCGGGTGGTGAACAGGTCGGGTCGAGCCAGGTAGCCGGTGGTCAGCACATCCCAACAGTAATAGTCCTGGTGCATGACCAGGGCATAACAGTACCCCGCCAGTTCGGAGATCGGGTATTGAGGACGCTGACCCAACTGGCGCACGAAGGCCGGGGTGACCTTGACATGATTGGTGATGTCGAGCGGGCAGAGGACGATGGGGATAGCCGTCTGCCAGACGGCGTGGGCCGACAGTGGGTCCCAGTAGACGTTCCACTCCATCGACATGTCCTGGCCGCCGTCGATCCAATGGGACACGTTGCCCGGCACGTTGAGCGCCCCGCCCATCCACAAAATGCGCCGGATCTTCGACACAATGTCCGGCGCCTGGGCCAGGGCGGCGGCGACGGTCGTCAGCGGGCCGGTCTCCAGAAGGGTCACGGGTTCCACCGCCTCCCGCAGCACCCGCACCAGGAACTCCTGGCCGGTTTCCGGCGCAAGAGCTGTGGTGATGGCGTCGCCACGATTGAGGATGGGGAAATGATCGACGTGAAAGGAGCTGCGCCGGAAGGCCCGCGGAAACGGGTTGATGCCGCGAACCGTGCTCTCGGCGACGGGGATACGCGACCGTCCCATCAGGTCCATGATCTTGCGCGTCGCACCAAGCGCCGGCTGGATATAGCAGTCGGCCGGCGTCACGATGACCCCGAGCAGGTCGATCTGATCGAGAGTCAACAGCAGCATCAGGGCCAGGTAGTCGTCCAGGCCGCCGTCATGATCGAAGAGTACAGGCTCGCCGGGCATACCTTCGCCTCCTTGCCAGAATGGCCCTATTGGCCCTGCCGCATCTGTTCGACGCGCCTGCGATAGACCTCTGGCACCTTGAGACCGGGCTTGGCGAACCAAACGGGCGCATCGACACCGGAATAGAGCAGGATGTTGCCCCAGGGGTCAAAGGCGCCCGTGCGCACGATCACTTTTGCCTTGGCGGCCATCTCATTAAGGATGGCCGCATGCGGGATAGGAGCGTGGTCGCTGTCAGGAAAAAGTCGCTGCACTTTCGCCAGCAGGGGAGGATTGTTTTCGGCCATCTCGGCGGCGTAGGAGACCTTCTCGGCAATGAAAGATCCGGCCACGGCTGCGAGAACCGTCTCCAGGTCAGGCACATCGGGCACCAGTGCCAGGTCGATGCGCCAGGCGCTGGAGGGAATCGGGAATCCGGCGTCGCACACGATCATCAAGTCGCCATGTCCCATGGAGCCGATGGCATAGTTGAGCTCAGAATTGAGAAGTCGGCCGCGTTGCATTGGTTTGCTCCTGCAATGAATGGGGTGAATGTCACTGTGGATGGAGGTTAGCGATAGTGTTGGTCGTACAAGGCGTCGACGGCGGCGCGCGTCGCCAGCGAAGGGATGACCCCCAGTCTCGTGCATGCCAGCGCGCCGGCGCAGTTGGCGAAGCGGACGGCGTCGCCGAGGTCGCGACCTTCGGCCAGAGCCACGGCCAATCCGGAGTTGAAGGCATCGCCGGCGCCGGTGGTGTCGACGACATCGACGGACAGGCCCGGCACTTCAGTCACTCCCTGTTCGGAGAGCACCAAGGTTCCCCGCTCGCCCATGGTGACGATGAGGGTGCCGACGCCGTGGCTGCGAAGGCGCTGCGCCAGATCAGGGGTGGGTGCCGGATCGTCGGGCGGTAGGCCCAACAGAATACGCAGTTCCGTCTCATTGGGCGTGAGGTAGTCCACGTTGGCCAGGAGGTCATCGCCGAGCCTGGTCGCCGGGGCCGGGTTGAGAATGGTGCGAACGCCATGTTTCTTGCCCAGTTCCATGGCTTTAGCGGCGGCGGCGACCGGCAGTTCGAGCACCGTCATCACCACATTGCTGCGGGCGATCTGGGCTTCAACCCTGGCGACGAAGGCGCCGTCCATGAGCTTGTTGGCGCCCATGTCGAGGATAATGCCGTTTTGGCCCGCTTCGTTCAGGATGATGAAGCCGACGCCGGTGGCAGCGTCTTGGGTCTTCAGCAGATGGGTGGTATCCACGCCCTCGTTGGCGTAGAGGTCCGTGGCGATCTCGCCAAGCTTGTCGTCGCCGATGATGCCGGCGAAGTAGGAACGAGCGCCCAGGCGAGCAGTGGCCACAGCCTGGTTCGATCCCTTGCCGCCCGGGCCCATGTCGAAATCGGAGCCCACGAGGGTTTCACCGAAGATGGGCATGCGAACCGTCCGCAAGGTCATGCCCACGGCGAAGCTGCCCACAACGGTGATGATGGGTTGGCTCATAGATACACTAAACCTCTACTCGTCTTTCGAGTAGGGCTTGCCGTCGGCGGCAGGCGCCACTGCCCGCCCGACCAGACCGGCCAGGGCGATCATGGTGGCAATGTAGGGCGCCGTGAGCAGGAACTGCGAAGGAATGGGCACCTTGAGGATGGCAAGTTTGCCTTGCAGTGATTCAGCGAAGCCGAAGATCAGGCTGGCGCCAAAGGCGCCGAAGGGCATCCACTTGCCAAAGATCATGGCGGCCAGGGCGATGAAGCCGCGACCGGCCGTCATCAACTCGTCGAATCGTCCCACCGAACCCAGGGTGAAGTAAGCGCCGCCAAATCCGGCCACCAACCCGCCCAGGATCACGGCGATATAGCGCGTGCGAAAGACGTTGATGCCCAGGGTGTCCGCCGCCCGCGGGTGTTCACCCACGGCCCGCACACGCAGGCCCCAGCGCGTATAAAACAGGCCGACATGTATCACAATGAGCAGGATGTACATCCCGAACAAAAAGATGTTGCCTTCGAAGAAGATCGGGCCGATCACAGGTATCTTGCCCAGCACTGGCAGCGCAAAAGGCTTGAAGGTGCCGGGGTTGTTGAGTCCCGCAAACGTCTGCATGAACTTGGCAGAGATGAAACTGGTAATGCCTGCGGCGAAGATATTGATGACGGTGCCGCTGATAATCTGGTCGACCCGGTAGTGGATGGACAAGACAGCGTGGACGGCTGCAAGTGCGGCGCTGGCCAGCATGGCGGCCAACAGACCGATCCATAGGTTTCCGGTGACGCTGCCGACCAGAGAGCCCACCATGGCCCCCATCAGGAACATGCCCTCGATGGCGATGTTGACCACACCTGCACGTTCGCAGAGAATGCCGGAGAGGGCGCCGATCGTGAGCGGTACAGAGCGCTGCACCATGGCCTTCAGCATCCCGGCCAGATTGATGGACTGGTCACGCGTGGCCCAGGTGAGAAACGAGAATACGAAGAATAAGATGATCAAGCCGAGCAGGACGTTGGTGCGCTTGCCGAAGCCGCGGGCGAGCTGATACGCTCCCATGGCAACGGCGACGACGGCCAACAACGTGACGGTGCTATAGGTGGGGAGCACCCAGTTGGGCAAGCGCTGCGCGGCCGGCACGGCGCCCTGGTTGAGCCCGAAAGTCGAAACCATCCCCGACTCGACGCCTGAGCCGAAGAGCCAATAGATCGCCAGTCCGATGAGGATGAATACGATGCCGTAGATGCGGTGGCGCCATGCGTGCGCCTTTTCCGTCCTCGCCTTGGTTGAGACTGCCGTTGTCGTCGTCATGGGTGTAGGTCCTTTGTGCTCGCTGCCGGGAGTTCTCAGGTGCAATCGCTGGGAGATGCTACTTTCCCCAGCCGCGCATGAACACGTTGGCGTCGCCTGGGCCAGCCTCTTTGAGTCGATAGATCTTGCGGATGATAGCCGGGGCGGCGATGAAGGCGATGATCAGCGCCTGAATGACGGAGATGATGTCAACAGGGATGCGAGCCACGTTCTGCATGCGGGTGGCGCCGCTGCGCAAGGTGCCAAAGAGCAGCGCCGTCAGCACGACGCCAAGAGGATGGCTTTTGCCAAGCAGGGCAATCGCGATGCCGTCGAAGCCGTAGCCGGATGAGAACGCTAACGCCAGGTTGTGGTTCACACCCAGCACCTCATTCGCCCCTGCCAACCCTGCCAGCGCGCCTGACAGACACATGGCAACGACGATATTTCGCGTGATGCTCATACCGGCATACCGGGCTGCGTCCGGGTTCTGGCCGACGGTGCGCACCTCAAACCCCCAGGTTGTCTTGAACAGGAACCAGTACACAAATCCCGCCGCTGCCAGGGCGATGAAGAAGCCCAGGTGGAAGCGGATCGGGTCGGAGAAGAAACGTGGAAACTCCGCCGACTTCTCGATGAAGGGGCTGACGGGGTTGGCCGACCCAGGTCGTTGTAGCGGGCCCTTGTCGCTCAACAGCCATTCACTCAACCGGAACGCGATGTAGTTCATCATGATGGTATTGATGACCTCGTGCGCTCCCGTTTTGGCCTTGAGGATGGCCGGGATGAAAGCCCAGAAAGCGCCGCCGGCGGCGCCTGCCAGGATTGCCAACGGAATATGGATGATGGCCGGCAAGCCTTTGACCGCAAACCCCACATACGTCGCACAGATGGCGCCGATGAAGAGCTGCCCCTCCACACCGATGTTGAACAGGCCGGCTCGGAACCCTACCGCCACCGCCAACCCTGCAAAGATGAAGGGCGTCGCCGTCACCAGGCTGTCGCTGATCGGGTAGAAGGCTTCGGTAACCGCCTGGCTATCGCCGCTGCTCAACGCGGCCACGATCTGCGACGGCGAGCCAAGAGAGCCCTGGATCAAAGAGCCATAGGCGGTTGTGATCGCATTCCACATCGCCGGCAAGGCTGCAAGAGGCTGCGTACGCAGCAGCGCCAGCACTGTCAGGTCGGTGAGCACAATGACCAGAGAGCCCAACACCAGCGCCGTGAATATCGACAGAAGCGGAATCACAAGCGGCTGCAGGAGCCGCCGCCAACGCGGAGGGGCCGTGGGGGCAGGAGAGGCTGTGAGTTGCGTCATCGCATCACTCCAATAGACAAGGAACATCAGAGGCCTGGCGATCTGCCATACCAGGCCGTGGCTGCTAGAAGACTGCTTCCGCTTCTTCGCCCTGCTCCGGTGCGGCCACCTGGTCAGGGCTGACGCCGGCCATCAGCAGGCCCAAATACTCTTTGGTGACGCGGCCCGCGTCCAAGACGGCCACGATCTTGCCACGGTACATCACCGCGATGCGGTCGGACAGCGCCAGAATCTCATCCAGTTCGGTCGAAAACAGCAACACGGCGCAGCCGGCATCGCGCTTCTCGATAATGCGGTGGTGAATGTACTCGATGGAACCGCAATCCAGGCCTCGTGTAGGTTGGGAGGCGATCAGCAGTTTGATCGGCCGCGAGAACTCCCGCGCCACGATTACCTTCTGCTGGTTGCCGCCGGAGAGCGAACCCGCCGAGGTGTTGATGCTTGGCGTCCGGACGTCGAACTGATCCACGCGCTCACTGGCTGCCTTGTCGACCTCGGCCTGTTGGATGACGACTCCCTTGGCGAAGGGCGGCAGGTAGTAGGTGTTGAGCACCATGTTGTCGGCAATGGGATAGGAGAGCACCAGCCCGTCCGTCTGGCGATCCTCCGGCACGTGGGCCACTCCCAACTCCACGACCTGGCGAGGACTGGCATGGGTAGTATTGTGACCCAGGATGGTGATGCTGCCGGAAAGCGCCCGGCGCAAGCCGGTGAGGGCCTCGACCAACTCTGTCTGGCCGTTGCCCTGCACCCCGGCCACCCCTACCACCTCACCGGCACGCACATCAAGGGCGACGCCATCCACCCTCAGATTCTCACGGTCGTCCAGCACGTTCAGGTCCTGGATCTGCAAAACCACCTCGCCCGGATGGGCCAGGGTCTTATGCACCTTGAGTTCTACTTCACGTCCCACCATTTGCGAAGCCAGTTGTGCTTGCGTGGCCGTCTGCGGGTCGGCCTGTCCCACCACCTGTCCCAACCGCAGCACCGTGATCTGATCGGCTATCGCCAGCACCTCGCGTAGCTTGTGGGTGATGAAGATGATGGACTTGCCCTGCGACACCAGCGATTTCATCACTTTGAACAGTTCGTCGGCTTCTTGCGGGGTAAGCACCGCCGAGGGCTCATCAAGAATCAGAATATCAGCACTCCGGTAAAGCAGCTTGATGATCTCAACGCGCTGTTGGACGCCAACCGGCAAATCCTTGATGTAAGCGTCAGGATCAACCGGCAGGCCGAATTGCTCGGAAATCTGGCGAATACGGGCCGCCGACTTCTTGCGATCGAGAAAGACCCGGCCCTTGAGCGACTCGACGCCGAGCATCACGTTCTCGGTGACGGTCAGCACCGGCACCAGCATGAAGTGCTGGTGCACCATGCCGATGCCTGCGGCGATGGCGTCATTCGGACTATGCACCGTGAGCTTTTTACCGTTGACGATGATCTCGCCCTCGTCCGGTTGATAAAGACCGTAGAGGATGTTCATCAGTGTCGACTTCCCGGCGCCGTTCTCGCCCAGCAGGGCCAGGATTTCCCCCTTGTTCAGCGTCAAGTCGATGTGATCGTTTGCCAATACCCCTGGGAAACGTTTGGTGATGCCGCGGAGTTCAAGGATAGGCGCCATAGCAAATCCAGATGAGAAGCGGAGACCGGGATTCAGGGAAGACGGCTGGCGCCAAGTGTAGCATACGGGAAGTGATACGAAAACTGGCGGCCCAGAGTCTTCTGAGCCGCCAGTTGTCTTGCGTTCACATCCCTTATCAGGCCTTATAAGGGCGGGATCGTCCGATCGGTCAGGACAGAACGGTAGCCCCGCCTACTTCAGGGTGGAGAAGCTGTTGACCTTGACCTTGCCGCTGATGATGTCCTGGGTGACCT
>CAZHTZ010000008.1:0-21502 GCA_964535455.1 uncultured Caldilineales bacterium | reverse complement strand
GAACGACTTGTCGTCCACACCACCTGTGTCCGTTACCTCGCAGACTTTGCCCTTTACTCCGGCCGCCGGGGCTGCTGCCGCCGCCGTGCCGAGGGTGGAGAAGCTGTTGACCTTGACCTTGCCGCTGATGATGTCCTGGGTGACCTGCTTGAGGCCATCCTTGACCTTCTGGGGCACCTGGCTGTCGAAGTTGTGGAAGGGGGCGATGCCGATCTCGCCGTTGGCAAGGGTAGCGACATTGACGCCGCCGGCGAAGGAGCCATCGGCGACCGCCTTGGCGGCGCTCAGAACGGAGAGTTCGAGGTGCTTGAGGACGCTGGTGAGGACGATGTCCTTGTACTCGGGGGCGCTGACGAACCAGTCGGTGTCGACGCCGATGATCATGACGCCGGGGTTTTCCTTGACGGCGGCGGCGGTGCCGAGGCCGACGGGGCCGGCGACCGGCAAGATGACGTCCGCACCTTCGTCGATCAGATTCTGGCCGAACTGCTTGCCCTTGTCCTGGTCGTTGAAGTCACCGGTGAAGAGGCCGTCCTTCTTGGCATTGTCCCAACCGAGCAGTTGCACGGCGGTGCCGTTCTGCTTGTTGAAGTACTCGATGCCTTCCTGGAAGCCCACCATGAAGTCGGCGACGGGCGGGATGTTGATACCGCCGAAAGTGCCGACCTTACCGGTCTTGGACATGCCTGCGGCGGCATAGCCGGCGAGGAAGGCGCCTTCCTGGGTGGCGTATACCTGCTGCCAGGTGTTCTTGACAGGCTCGCCGTAGGCGAAGTCGAGAATCTGGAACTTCTGGTCGGGGTTCGCCTTGGCCGCAGCCAGAGTGGCATCGCCGAGCAAGAAGCCGACGGTGACGATGAGGTCACACTTCGACTTGATGAACTCGTTGATGTTCTTCTCGTAGTCAGTCTGCTGCTTCGACTCCAGGTAGGTGGCTTCCCAGCCAAGCTGCTTGGCAGCCTCCACGGCCCCACTCCAGGCGGTCTGGTTGAACGACTTGTCGTCCACACCACCTGTGTCCGTTACCTCGCAGACTTTGCCCTTTGCCTCGGGAGCCATGGTGGGTTCAGGGGCTTTGGTGGCCTCCGGCGCCTTGGTCGGCTCCGGCGCCTTCGTGGGTTCTGGGGCCTTGGTTGGCTCTGGCGCTTTGGTGGGTGCTGGCGCCGGGGTCGGCGCCGGGGTCGGTGTGGCGGCGCCACCGCACGAGGCCAGAACGAAGGCGCTGATCAGCGCGATCGCCACGATGAGAAACAAACGCTTGTACATGGTTAATTCTCCTCCTTGAGAGAACCGCTTGAAGCTGAGATAACCTGCAAGAACAGAGCAGGACAAATCCTGCCCGCCCTAACCCAAAGTATACGCCGCCATGCCATTTGAGGCAACAAGTGCAATCAAGAGTACGAAGTCTGGCTAGTCAAAATCCGAGGCATGGACGTCGTCGGCCTGCCCCACCTGGACCTCTCCCGGTGAAGGGGGCAAGACCTCGCGGCCGCGGCTGCCGCCCAAGTCTGGCCCCACGATCCCATCATCTTCCATCATCTCGATGAGTCGCGCCGCCCGCGAATAGCCGATGCGCAGGCGACGTTGCAGGAGGCTGGTGCTGGCCCTGCCGCTCTCGCGGACCACGGCGACGGCTTCTTTGTACAGGGCATCCCGACCAGCCTCCTGTTCGGCCTGTGCGATCAGGTCATCCCAGAGCGGTCTCTGCATCGGCGGTTCCGCTTGTCCCAGTGTGCTGCTTGGCTCCTCATCGGTGAGCCCTTGTGTCTCGCTGAGGGGCCGCACGCCGCCCAAGGGTGGGGTGCCCTGACCCCGCCAATAGCGCACGAGGCGCACCACTTCGGCGTCCGATACAAAAGCGCCTTGCAAGCGCGCCAGCTTGGCCGAGTCCGGACGCATGAACAGCATATCGCCGCGACCCAGCAGGCGTTCGGCGCCGGGCGTATCGAGGATGACGCGTGAATCGATCTGGCTGGTGACGGCGAAGGCGACGCGCGAGGGGAAGTTCGCCTTGATCAGGCCGGTCACGACGTTCACCGAGGGCCTCTGCGTGGCGATGATCAGATGGATGCCAGTGGCGCGCGCCATTTGGGCCAGGCGCACCACCGACTTCTCGACCTCTTCCGGCGCCATCATCATGATATCGGCCAATTCGTCGATGATGATGACGATGTACGGCATCATGCTCTTGCCGTCAGCCTGGCGCCGGGCGTTGTAGACGTCGATATTGCGGGCACCGGCCTTCTCCAGGTCTTTGTAGCGTCGATCCATCTCGGTGGTCGCCCAGTGCAGCACTGCCGTCACCTTATCGATATCCGTCACGACGCTATCGATCAGGTGGGGGATGCCGTTGTAGCCGGTTAGCTCGACCCGCTTGGGATCAACCATGACGAACCGCAGTTGATCGGGTGTATATTGGAACATCAGGGAGCAGATCACGGCGTTGATACAGACCGACTTGCCCGAGCCGGTGGCGCCCGCAACAAGCAGGTGGGGCATGCGGGCCAGACTGGCAGCCACAGCTCGCCCCGAGACATCCTGTCCCAGAGCGATGCGCAGCGGCGCCTTCAGGCGCTCGAACTCTTCGGATTCGAGCACGCTGCGCAGCGACACCAAAGCGATGTTGCGATTTGGCACTTCCAGGCCGACGATGTTGCGACCGGGCACCGGGGCCTCGATGCGAATAGGCGAGGCTGCCAACGCCAGCGAAATGTCGTTGGAAAGGGCCTGAATCTGGCTGACGCGCACCTTGACGCGTTTTTCTTCTCCGCGCACCTTGCGCGTAATGTACTCTGGCCTCAAACCGAACTGGGTCACGGCCGGACCCTTGTTCACCTCAATGACCGTCACCGGGACGCCGAACGCCTCCAGGGTGTCTTCGATCACCCGGGCGCGTTCGGCCAGGTCTTCTTCGGACGGATCGGGTACGCCGAAATCTTCGAGCACATTGTTGACCTCCGGCAGGCGCCAGGCCATGCTATCACCGCCAATGATCCGCATCAATGTAGGCGCTGGCGCCACAGGCGCTGCGGCGCGCGGATGCGACCTGGTGGGATCGGGCGGTAGCGTCGTGATGGGCCCATCCAGGTCCTCGTAACCGGAGCGAGCGGTTGTGTGGGCCCGTCGCTGCATCAGCAGCCAGCCACGGAATCGTTCCCAGGGGGAACGGCTCTCTCCCAGGGCATCCGGCTCACCGCGCAAACGCCGGGGGAAGGATGCGAAGAAGTCGACGACGGCACGCGCTGCCTGGGTGGCGCCGCCCATCAACTGGTCCAGGGTGAGCCCCAGCACCAGGACCAAACCGACGATGCCGAGGACAGGCAGGAAAAGGATGGCGACATTCGCCCCCGCGGTCAAGGTCAGCCCCTGGTTGATGGCCCAGCCCATCAAGCCGCCCGATGCGTTGGGCGGTGAGAACAGACTACCCTCACCGGCCACAAGAAGATGACCGGTCGCTTGGAATGCCATCCACAGCAGGACCAGACCAATGACCTGGGAGATGCCAATGTCGATGTTGTGGCCGTTGCTGCGCAAGAAGACGTACAAACCAACGCCAACGAAGACGACCGGCATCAGGTAGCGCCCAATGCCAAACAGGGTCGTCAGTTGGTCAGCCCACCAACCTGTCAGGGCGCCGCGGGTGCTCAAAAGAGCGATGAACGTGAGGAAACCCAACAAGACCAGCAGCACGCCCCATACCGCACCATTGGTGACAATGTCGAGAAACTGTGCTTCCAGCGACGGCTCTGAGCGGCTGCTCTTGCTGCGCGGCGCGTTTTTCCCGCCTCTGCTGCCAACGGCAGCAGCCTTGCGCTTCGTGAAGAAGGAACTGCCTGGCGGGCGCTTATTCATGGAGTCTCGAATAGCTCATTTGTTCGCAAGGCATTATATCAGCTTCTGTCAAGCTGGGCAACGATTCGGCCCGAAGGAACTTCGTAGCAGGTCAAGCAGGTCTTATCAACCCCAGGGCGGGTCGCAGGCGGTCACGGCGCAAGACATGTAATTTTTAGTTGAGGCCATTTCGCGCGACAAAGGGGCATCTCACAGCATCGGAGGTGCTCCTATGTGTGCTCAGCAACATCGTCGGGTGGGTGGCCGCGAGTTTGACGCGGCCACCCTGTTCGCCCGGGCGCAAAATGGTTGTGGGCGCAGCCTGGACCAACTCATGTGCCAACATGAGGGACTGGTCCAGGCTGTCGTCCGCCGCCAAGTGCTCGGAGACTTGTCTTTCGAGGAGGCGCTCCAGGCCGGTCGTATCGGCTTATGGCACGCCATTCTGGGGTATGACCCCAGCCGCGGCTTGGCATTTTCCACCTACGCCTGGCCTGCGATTATGCGTTACGTCTGGCAGGCCGTCAAAGTACAGCGACGTGAGCAAGGGCATGCTCGTGTGGCTGAGGAAGCGGTGGGCGCCACGGCCGACCCGGTGGAAACGGTTGTGGATGAAGCTGTGTGCCGGGCGCTCTATCGCCTGGTGCAAGGCTTACCGGAGCGGTTGCGCGATGTGGTCGTGGCCCGCTATGGGCTGGGGGCGGCGCCGCCAGCGTTCTACCGGGAGATCGGCGTCAGCCTGGGCGTGAGCGGAGAGTGGGCGCGGCGGTTGCATGAGGCGGCCCTGGCCTGGCTTCGTCATCCGGCTGTCTCCCAAACCCTGCGCGACTTGCGGGAGCGTCATACGCAGGCTGACTACGAAAGGGCAGATGCCCTGGGCCAACGCTGGTTGCGCCAGCGGGGAGGGCGACGTGGGCGCTAAACTGACGGCAGTTGCCAGTCGCACCCAGGATGAGCAGTTTGTGGCGCAATGCAGTTGGGCCGGACTGCGTGACAAATTGCCGCTGCGCTGGCCGACCCCCGCCGACACGCCTGCTTGCCCGAAACGGCGCTTCCGCTCGCAGTACGTGCACCTGGGCTGCCAGGATCTCGACGATCCGCTGCTACGGCAACACCTGTCCGAATTCGACCTGCTCTTGCGCCTGGTCGATTTCGCCCCCTTGCGCCCGGTGCTGGCCCACATACTGGGCTGGACTTCTCGGCGGGGCTGGATACCCTTCGATCCGATCTCGTTCTTTCTGCTCATCGGCTGGCAACTGGTCAATGGCTGGACCCGTGGCCAAACGCTGGCTCACCTGGCCGAGCCCCGCTATCGGGACTATGCTCAGCGCTTTGGCTTTCGGGACGGCGTTTGCCCGACCGAGGGCGGCCTGCGCTACTTTCTGTCTACGGTCGGGCAGCCCCGGCCCGCCCTGGACCTGCTGATCCCGCTGCCCGCCGCGGCCAAGCAAGAGGCCGACAAGGTGGCTCTGCATCGCCTCAATTACCTCCTGGCCCAAGCCGTCATCCTGCTCGTCGAACACGGCTTCATCACCGCTGAGGCCTGGCGCAAAGCCCTGCTTTGCCCCGACGGCATGATCCACCTGGCTGCCTCCCGTAGGCGCTGCACTGCGGTCACGGATGCCTGTTATGAGCCCACCAACGCTACGACACCACGGACTTGTGCCGCCAAGCTCAAGGAGCGGCGGGGTTGCACCTGCTCTGATCCCGCCTGTGCCCAAATCTGCCGCTTCGCCCCGCCCCGTGACGCCCAAGCCCGCTGCGTGTGGTATGCCGGCGGCAACCAACCCAAAGACAGCCCCAACCGGTCCCGCCATAATGACAAACCCAAGAAAGGCCGCCTGTACTACGGCTACCGCTCCCTGCCCCTGCAACTCGTCGACTGCCACCGCCGTTGTAGCGTCGTCTTGCTGGACCATTTCCAGTCGGCCGCAGCCAGCGAGGAATTAGCCGCCACGGCGGAACTGCTTGCGCTGGCCAGGCTCTACCCCACGCTCCAAGTCGAGACTGTCGCCGGCGATGCCGGTTTCGGCTATGAGCGGCCGCTGCACACGATCTACGCCACCTTGCATGCCCGTCGCCTGGTGGACCTGCGCGCCCATGAGACAGACAAAAACAAAGCCCTCTGGCCCCTCCGCGGCTACGACGACCATGGCCGCCCGCTCTGCGCCTTTGCCTATCCCCTGATAGCCAACGGCTTTGATGCCGAACGTCAGCGTCATAAGTGGATCTGCGCCCATGCCTGCGCCCATGGCGCCGAGCCCGCCGTTCGCCTCCCGGATACCGTCTATCCACCCCCTACCTGCCCCTTCCAAAGCCCATCTCACCCCCACGGCCAGGTTCGCAACATCGCTGAACGCTTTGCTGACGGCTCCATCCGCTTAGTCCGCGATCTGCCCTTCGGCTCCGAACGCTGGAAGCAACTCTATCATCGCGCCCGCAACGCCGTCGAGGGTCGCAATGCCTTCTTTGCACATGCTGATCTCAAGCGCTTACCCGTCTATGGCGAAGCCAGAAGCCGGGCCTTGATCGGCCTCGGCGATGTCTGGCTCAATCTCACGACTCTGGCCCGTCTCTTCCGCCAGGCCACCGCCGCCACCGGCTGCTGACGCTGAACCACCGCCCGCCAGACCTTCTGACCTCGTCAATCCGACGTGGCCCGCTGCCGCTTGCCCTGCTCCCGGCTTCGAGCCCCCAATCCGCTCTCTGCAACCTCTGCTTTGGCCGTCTCCCCTCACACCGGCCGCTTCTCGCTGCCCCCAATCCCGATCTGCTTCGTGCCAATTCCCTTGCCTGCATCGCCAGCCTTGCCTCAACCCCACCATTCGCTGCCAATTCCCTCATTTCCCCGCGCTACTGCTTCGAAGTCCCCCGAAAGATCGGGCGCGAAAAATACCCGAAACCTCGGGAGGTCCGGCCAGCCCAGAACTATCTCCCCGTCCTAGATTTCCACCACCAAAGGCAGGATCATAGGCCGTCGCCGGATGCGGCGATAGCAGAAGTCGGTCAAGGCGGTGTGGACATGTTCGGCGACGGCGCCAGCACTCTCCTGGCGTTCCAAAACATCCCAGACGACTTCCTTCGCGTCCTCGATCAACGTCTCCGCCCCTGCCATATGCACGAATCCGCGCGAGAGGATCTCCGGGCCGAGGACGACGTCGCCTGTCTGTTCATCCAAACCGATGACCACAGCCATGAACCCATCACGCGCCAATAGTCTGCGGTCTCGGAGCACCACTGCCCCGACATCACCCACACCCAACCCATCGACAAACACGGGGCCGCAGCTCACTTTTTCGGCCGGCAGGATCCAGTCGGGACCCACCTCCATGACCTGGCCGTTCTCGATCGTGAAGGTGTTATGGTCGGCGATTCCCATCTCTCGCGCCAAATGGGCGTGCAAGACCAGTTGGCGGTATTCGCCGTGGATCGGAAGCACGCACTGGGGGTGCAAGAGGTCGATCATGCGCTTCTGATCCTCCCGACTGCCGTGCCCACTGACGTGCACCTCCGACAGCTCATCGTAGTACACATTGGCGCCCAGGCGAAAGAGGTTGTCCAGGGTGCGGTGGATCATCCGCTCGTTGCCCGGAATGGGAGAGGCACTGACGATAACCGTGTCGCCCTTGCCGATGTGGACGTGACGGTACTGGCCCTGGCTCATGCGCACGAGCGCGCTGGTCGGTTCACCCTGGCTGCCTGTGCAGACGATGACCACCTTGTCTGCTGGCAAGTGGCCCATCTGGTCGACCGTCAGCAGGCCCTCCGCCGGTGGGTGCAGATAGCCAAGATCGATGGCCATGTGCACATTCTGAATCATGCTGCGACCCGTGACGCCGACACGCCGACCGCGCTGCCGCGCCGCATGGATTACTTGCTGGATGCGGGAGATGTTTGAGGCGAAAGTGGCGACGATGACGCGTCCCGGCGCGCGCTGCAGCAAGGTGTCAAGGACCTGTTCGAGCGTCTTCTCAGAAGGCGTGAAGCCTGCTACTTCGGCATTGGTGGAGTCGGACAGGAGGAGACGTACACCCTCACTGCCCAACGCGGCCAGCTTGGCGACATCGGTCAATCGCCCATCGACCGGGTGGTCATCGAACTTGTAGTCCGTGACGTGCACAATCGTGCCCACCGGCGTGCGCAGCACCACGCCCACGACGTCGGGAATCGAGTGGCAGAGGTGGACGAACTCGACGCAGAACGGGCCGATGGCTAACTGTGTCTGTTCGTCGATCAGCCGCAAGTCGGCGCCTTCCAGCAGACGGTGCTCGCGCAGTTTGTTCTCCACCAGACCCAGGGTGAGACGCGTGCCATAGATGGGGACATTGAGCCGCGTGAGGATGTAGGGCAAGGCGCCGATGTGGTCCTCGTGGCCATGTGTCAAGATGATACCCTTGACCAAAGACGCGCGATCCAGCAAATAGCTGACGTCGGGGATGACGAGGTCAATGCCAGGCATGTCATCTTCGGGGAACATGAGGCCGGCGTCGATAGCGATGACGGTGTCACCGTACTCGAACGCCATCATGTTCTTGCCGAATTCTCCCAGCCCACCCAACGGAATGATGCGAAGAGCGCCAGAAGAGGATGCTAGGGTGGTCAAAACAGTCTCCTGCAAGGTCAGGGAGATGCTCAAAACAGGGTCAGTTGTTGGAGGTCGTCAGGTTCGGTGCGGGCCTGTTGAGCACCGCGTTGCTGCCTGATTTCGGCCACCAGGGTGGGAATTGTGGCGAAGTCATTTCTCAGGTCCTGATGCCATTCTGGATTGCGCAGAACAGCGGCAGGGTGATAGAGAGGCAGCACAGTGCGGCCCTCCAGACGCAGGGGCTGGCCATGAACGCGCGTGATACGGGCCGTGGGAGGAAAGAAGCGCGCCATCGAAAAACGCCCGAGCGTGACAATGAGCAAGGGGTTGATGAGCTCGATCTGCCTGTCGAGGTAGGGGCGACACGCCTCGATCTCGTCGGGGAGCGGGTCGCGGTTGTTTGGCGGCCG
Source organism: uncultured Caldilineales bacterium (assembly GCA_964535455.1). Lineage (GTDB taxonomy): Bacteria > Chloroflexota > Anaerolineae > J102 > J102 > SSF26. The sequence continues at coordinate 12,676 of CAZHTZ010000008.1, read as the reverse complement.
GCACTTGATGACGTTGGCAATGAAGACCTGCTGCCGGGTCAGACCGATGCTCGTCAGCAGGCTTTCAAGCATTTGGCCTGAGCTGCCTACAAAGGGCCGGCCTTGTTGGTCTTCGTGGTAGCCGGGTCCCTCGCCGATGAATATGATCTCAGCATCGGCTGGCCCTTCGCCGGGCACAGCGTGCACACGCAGGCGCCCCAACGGGCATTTCTGGCAGTCGCGCACCTGGATGGCGATCTGTTGTAGTTCTTGCAAGGTGTCGGCCATGGAATGACTTCGCGGCGTTTGCGGCAGTGCCTGTCGATCCGGCTACCGATTGGCCATCACTGCCCAGATATCCTGCACCTGGGCCTCGATCGCGGTCAGCTCGGAACGAATCTGGGTTTCCAGCAGGTCATATCGGGTCATGAGGATGGCGTCCTCGTTATTATCACTATAGTAGCGCCGGCGCGTGCTAACGTTCTCGAAGCCATGACGAAGGTAAAGAGCCTGCGCGCGCTCGTTAGATGCCCGCACCTCGAGCGTGATCTCGTTGCAGCCCAACTGGACGGACAAGAGCAGGAGGTCGAACAACAGGTAGCTGCCGAGTTGGCGTCCGGTGAAATCGGGGTGCGTGGCGATGGTGGGAATGTGGGCCGTCTCGCCCATCTGCCAGATGCCGCCGTAGGCCAGCAACGGTGGCAGTGTCGGGACGCTGGAGCGCAGGACGCGGTAGTGTGACCAGGGATTGGCCGTCAACTCGCGGCGATAGATGCCACTGGTCCAGGCCAGTGAGAAGACGCGTCGTTCGACGGCCATAATGGTGGGGATGTCTTCCAGCCGCATGGCATCGAGACGAAAGGGAAGGGCCAAAGATGTGGTAGGAACAAGCATGGATGAGAGACAAGGAGCGGCAGTTACGCCAAGGTGAGGCGCCAATTGGCGTTCCCTAGCCCAGATAGATGGGACTGAGGGTGGCCGGTTCGCTGGTTTCGCCTGCCTGCCAGCAGCGCCACGCCAGACCGGCAAGGACACCAGCACGACGCAGCGCCAGAGAGGGAGGCACGACATCGGCCTGGTCCTGCCATCGATGGCGGATCAGTGCGGCGTCTTCGGGGCTCAGTTCGCCGGCAAAGCGCACCGGCGGCGTCAAAAGAGGTAATAGCTCTTCCAGCCGGTCAAGCCGCCAGTCGGTCAGCCGCTGCAGTCCGCACTGGCCGGTCGTGGGCAACCGATCAGACGCCGGAGCATAGAGGGCCCATCCGTAGCGACCCCGGCCGGCAGCCACCAGGGCGCACACAGGAAGAAAGGCGTCCAGATGGGGGTAAGCGACGACGTCGAGGGTAGGAAGGCCGATGAGTGGCAGGTTTCTGGCAAAAACAACGCCTTTTGCCAGGCTCAACGCTACACGCGTCCCGGTGTAGGAGCCGGGACCGATGCTGACAGCCACCGCCATCAAGCTGGCCGGCGTTACGTGCACCAGGCGCAACAGGGCATCGACTTGCGGCGCCAGGTCAACCGTATGACGGCGCTGTGAGCGCCAGGTGCTCTCGGCCAGAATCTGCTTTCCGTCGTAAAGAGCGACGGAGGCCAAATCGGTTGCCGAGTCGAGCGCAAGGAGCATGGTGGTCGTCAGCGCCAAAGGAAGCGCTGTCAGGGCGGGCAAAGCTCAGGAATGGCGGTGGTCGGTCAGTACGATGCGGCGCTGACCGGGTGCGACGCCGGTCAACTCGATGTCAAGACGCAGGGTGGGAAGCAACGGCTGGACGCGTTCGGCCCATTCGATCAAGACGAAGCCCTCGTCAAATAGCTCCTCCAGTCCCACCGTCCTGGCCTCGGCGACGGCCTGGTCGAGGCTTTCGCTAAGGCGGTAGCAGTCTGCGTGAAAGAGAGCGCCACCCTCTGGCAAGCTGTACTCGTTAATCAGGGTGAAAGTGGGGCTGGTGACCGGAACGGTGACGCCAAGTCCGGCGGCAAATCCCTTGACCAGCACGGTCTTGCCGGCGCCCAGGTCGCCATAGAGGGCGATGACCAAAGGCGGGCGCAACTCAGAAGCCAGATGCGTCGCCCAGGCCCGCGTGGCTTCAGGGCTGTCGCTCAGAAATGTCACCGGCATGGGCGGATTGTAGCGGACAGGCGGCAGGAGAACAAACCTCAGGCGAAGATCGATGATCGCTGCGCCGTGCCGGCGATCTTGTGGTAAGCTGTTAGCAGCGATATGCGCATTGTTGTTATCTCCGATGTTCACGCAAACCTCGTTGCCCTGCGGACGGTTCTGAAGGCCAGCGACGAGCTGAAGCCGGACGCCCTTTGGTGCCTGGGCGATGTTGCCGGCTATGGTCCTGAACCCCAGGCCTGTATCGAGGTAGTGCAGGAGGCGGCGTCCCTTTGTTTGGCCGGCAATCACGATCTGGCGGTGCTTGGCCGGCTGCCGCTGGCCGATTTCAGCCCCGATGCCAGGGCGGCGGCGGCGTGGCAGCAAGGATGCTTGGATGCGGAAGCTTTGGACTGGTTGGGGCGCCTGCCCAGCCTGACCGAGGAGGTCGGGGTTACCTTGACTCACGGCAGCCCACGCGGTCCGGTGTGGGAGTACGTCACCAACGAAGGCGCTGCCACCGCCAACGCCGCCTATTTCGACACGCCTCTGTGCCTGATCGGCCATAGCCATCTGGCGATTGCCTGGCAGCTCGAAGCGAGCCACTGGCGCCAACGGGCGGGGCTCGTCCGGCTGCCACCGGGCGAGACGCTTGACCTGTCGGGGCAGAAGCGCTGGCTGCTCAATCCCGGCAGTGTCGGCCAGCCGCGTGATGGCGATCCACGCGCCAGCTACGCGCTTCTGGACACCGGCGCTCTGACCTGGACATGGTATCGCCAGGACTACGACATCGCGGCGGTGGAACGGGCGATCCGCGCTGCGGGCCTACCACCCCGCCTGGGACAGCGGCTGTACGCTGGATGGTAAGAGACACCGTTTGGAACAAAGATGCGGTATCAGGCGTCCTATCAGGTAAGAATGCCACACGAAGGAGGAGAAAACCCATGAAACAGCTACTCTTTGTCCTTGTCGCCCTCATCCTTGTCTTGTCTGGCTGTGCCTCGGCGCCGGCGGCGGACCAGGGTGCAAGGCCGGCCGAGGCGCCAGCGGCAGCGCAGCCAGAAGCCAAGACTTCTGAAGCCGGAGGCGCCGCAGCCAATGCCCCGGACCAGCAAGTCCTGGACGCGCGCCTGATCGTTTACAACGGCAACATGACGCTGATCGTCAAGGATACCGACGCCACGGCTCGTGAGGTCGAAACCCTGGCCAAGTCGTTGGAAGGTTATATCGCCAATGCCAACTCCTTCCGCGACCAAGACGGCATCATGATTTACAACATCACCATGCGTGTGCCCGCCGCGCACTTCGATGCTGCCCGTGCCGCCCTGCGAGGGTTGGCGGTGCGCGTCGACAACGAGTCCGTCAATACCGATGACGTCACCGACCAGTATTACGATCTGGATGCCCGGCTTAAGACCCTGCGGGCGACCGAACAGCAACTGCTGGACCTGCTGACGGAGACGCGCGAACGTGGCGGTAAGGTCGAAGACATCATGTCCATCTACCGGGAGTTGGTCTCAGTGCAGAGCGAGATCGAGTCTTTGCAGGGCCAGCTCAATCGCCTGGACAAGATCGTAGCCCTCTCGACCCTGACACTCAACATCCAACCCGACTCGTTGGCGACACCCCTCAGCACCGCATGGCGCCCGCTGGAAACGCTCAAGAACAGTTTCAGAGCCCTGATCAGCGTGGTGCGAGGCCTGGTGGATTTGTTCATCTATCTGATCGTCGTCGTCCTTCCTGTTCTGCTGATTCTGGCGATTCCGGTCGTCGTGGTGATCCTGGTGATCCGCTGGCTTGTGCGCCGCCTGCGCAAATCGGCGCCGAAGCAGCCGGACGCGCCGGAAAAGGGACAGAAGCAGTGATGCCTTTTGCTGATCACGCGAGGCTGGGTAACGCCTGCAGGCGCTCCCCAGCCGTCGTGTTCCCTCCAACTGTACAGCACTGTACATCCCGCACCTCCACCCGCGCCTAGAATAAGCACTATAGTCGTTTGACCCAGGGCACTCGCTTCCAGCAGAATCGAGGTGTGGGCCCCATTCGGAGTCTCCATGTTCGGTAATTTCCAGTTCTCCAGTCTTGCTGTCATCCCCGTGTTGGGGCTCTTGATTTTCGTCCACGAGCTAGGCCACTTCCTGGCCGCGCGTTGGATGGGCATTCGCGTCCTTGAGTTCGGGTTTGGCCTTCCCCCGCGGATGTTCAAGATATTCGATCGCAACGGCGTCGAGTACACGTTCAACTGGCTGCCTCTTGGCGGGTTTGTGCGCATGGCCGGCGAAGATGGTGACTTCGGCGCCGAAGGCAGCATGGCCGCTGCTTCTCCCTGGCGCCGCATCGTGGTGCTCTTTGCTGGCCCTTTCATGAACATGCTGACCGCCGTTGTCGTCTTCGCCATCGTGTTGACAGCAGGTGTACCCAGCTATCCGGTGCGCCTGGCCGCAGTGTCGCCAGGAGGACCGGCGGCCCTGGCCGGCCTGCAGGCTGGAGATGTCATTTCTAGCGTCGACGGCAAAGAGCTCCTGGGCTTGCAGGCCATCAGCCAGGCCATCCGCTCGGGCGCCGGCCAGGAAGTGACCGTGACGGTCAAGCGCGGCGAGGAGACGATCACCGCTTCCTTCGTGCCACGACTGCCCGCACAAGTGCCGGCCGGTCAGGGCGCTGCCGGTATACAGATCGAGGAATTTGAGCCACCCGAAGGGCCGCAGCTTGTGCGCGCCAACCCCATCAGCGCCTTTATCGGCGGTATCAACCGCACAATCGAGTTGCTCGTGCTGATGGTAGGCGCGTTGGCCCAGTTGATTCAGGGACTGATCTCGCCCAAGGTAGCCCTACCTGAAGGCGGTGTTGGCGGTGTGGTTGCCATTGGCCGCATTGCGGCCCAGGTGGCCCAACAGGGTTGGCGGCAGTTGCTCACCCTCACGGCCTTCCTCAGTGTCAACCTGGCGATCCTCAACTTGCTGCCCATCCCGGCGCTGGACGGCGGACGCATCCTGTTCGCCCTGGTCGAAGCCGTGCGGCGCAAGCGCATCCCACCGGAGAAGGAGGCGCTGGTTCACCTCGCCGGTTTCGCCGTCCTGATCGCCTTCATGCTTTTCATCACGTTCGTCGACGTGAGCAACTGGCTTGCGGGGAAGCCCGCCCTCCCAGGAGGATGAGTCCGCACCCTCTCTCACTCAGCGGTTACGGCAGGCGGTAGTGATAGACGCTCACCAGCGCAAAATGCGCCTCGTTGTCGCGCTGGCCGTTGGCCTCCAGCCAGGCGCGAATGCGGCCCTGACGGTCGTAGAAGTCCGCCTCGCTTTCGATCACCCATACACCTGCATGCCCCTGCACTAGATCACGCAAGCGATCGGGCGCCAGACTGGCATCGGGCTCGCGGTTTGCGTAAGGAGCATCGGCCGCAGGATAAGGGCCCGGATCGTAGTACTCGTAGGTGGAGCGAATGTAGGGTATCAAGAAAAGCGTGATGTCATCCGGTTTGCGGACTGCGGTGACGTAGGCTGCGGCGCTGCGAAAGTCCGACTTGATGGGTGTGGTGGATTGCTGCCACCCGACCCAGACCTGGAAACCCAGGAGCATTGCGAGAACTACGGCTGCCAGCAAGCGGCTGTGCTCGCTCAGACGATGGGCGCCCAGCGCCAGGAGCAGGAGCAGCGCCGGCAGCACCCAGATGACATAACGATCAGTAAAGATCGGCGTGACCAGCGAGATAAGGAAGACGCCGAGAACCGGGATCAGCCACCACGACAGGCACAGCAGGCGCGGGCGGGTCACCTCAGGTTCTGGGGGATGCGTTTCCTGGCGCGGTTTGAGAAAGAGAGCTGCCAGCAGCAAGGAAATGGGCGGCGCCAGCACCAGGGCGGAGGGACGCTGGGGAATGCCCTGGATCTGAGCGCTCCATGTCGTCAACAGGAGCTGGTCGAGCGGGACGAAGGGATGACCCGTGCGAAAGTCCGGATTGGTCAGTAAGGCCCATTGCCACCACACCAGCGGCACATAAGGGAGGATCAGCACTGCCATCGCCACCACGTAGCTGCGCCACTGCCTTCGCCATTGTGGGGTCGCCAGAAACCACACCATCTGCACGGGCAGGACCAGAACCCCCAGGACGTGGATGTAGAAGCAGGCGGAGCTGAGGGCGAGCCAGAGGAGCCATCGCCACCAGCCCCCTCGCCTCAGGGCCTGAGCAAAGGCCCATAGCGCCAACATCACCACGACAACCAGCAGCGCATACATCTTCGCTTCCTGGCTGTACCATAGGTGATAGGGATTGACTGCCAGCAGCAGGGCTGCCAGCAGGCCCACCTCAAGGGAGAAGAGCCTCCGGCCCCAGACCAGAATCAGAGGCAGTGCGAGTAGGCCCGCCAGAGCGCTGGGAAAACGCAGGGCGTATTCGCTGTGTCCCGCCAGCGTCAGCCAGGGTCGCAGGAGCAGGAAGTAGAGCGGCCCATTCTCACCAGGCCGCGTGAAGTTGGCCAGCGCCTGGGCCAGTGGCCTCGTGGCAAAGCGCAAACTGTCGGTTTCGTCGCGCCAGAGAGACTGGGCATCCAGGCCGTGTAGGCGCCAGGCCCAGGCTGCCAGCAAAAGCAGTAGAATGAGGATACGCGTGCGCGACGACAGGCGGTCCATTTCTCAGACCGGCGGTGGTTTCGTCTCATCCTCGCGCCCGGCCAACTGTCTGGCGCGCCGGTTCAGGAAGTACAACCCGATGGCAGCGGCGACGAACACCAGGAACCCGCAACCCAGAAGGAAATAGGCGCTGTAGAGCACAAACGTATCGATGAGACGAACGAGCGCATCCGCATTGGGCTGAGTCGTCTCGGCTTTCTCTGTCTTCTCGGGTGACACCGCCACGATCTGGCTTTCCGCCGTGATAGTGATGGCCCCGCTCACGAGCGGTGCGGCCACCAGAGCCGGTGTGGTCGTCGCCAGGGCGGGGACTTGCGGCAGTGCCAGCGCAGACGGAACGGCGGTTGGAGGAACAGGAGGCGGCAGTTCGGGCGTTGGCGAGGGAATGAGGGTCACGACAGCGGGCGGGACGGTCGGGATCAGGGTTGGGAACGGCGTCTCAAGCGGCGGCGTGTCAGTGGGAACGCCCGGGAGCAGCGTTGCCGTGGGCACAAACGGTGTGTCGGTGGGGAACGGCGTGTCGGTAGAGATCGGCGTGCTGGTGGGGATCGGCGTGTCGGTGGGAATCGGCGTGTCAGTCGGCAGCGGCGATTGGCTCTGGAAGGCGCGCGCCGCATACGGCTGGCCCATCTCCAGCAGAAGGGTCAACAACACGGTTGCCAGTGCCAGCCAAAACAGGGGATGGCGAAGCGGACGCCGCAATGGTCGCGATTGGAGGAACCCCATGCTTATCCCTGACGCTCCGGCGCCACAAAACCGGACGTAGGCGTTTTTCTGGCGAGACGATCACCCACACTGAAGCCTGAATGCTTGGACATGCGCTGGATTATACACCGGCGAAGGGGTAATCTCGAACGGACAGACCTCCGGGAGGTCCCCTTCCCAGTTGACCATCCCTGTCGCCGTTGTTAGACTGGAGCCTTGGTGCGCTCTCACTCTGTGCTTTCCCTTCTTTCCGGGTAGACGTCTCTATGACCTTGACGCTTGCGATTCTGCTCAGTATTTTGCTCGTGGCCGGTGCTTCCGCCATCCTCTTTATCTACTGGGTGCTCATCTACCGGCCTCACCCACGCATCGAAGGTCGTCTGCGCCTGCCCGGGTTGGCGGATTCTGTGGAAGTGCTGCGCGACCGCTGGGGCGTGCCACATGTCTATGCCAGGACCGAGAGCGACCTGTGGTTCGCCCAGGGATTCGTCCAGGCCCAGGATCGCTTTTGGCAGATGGAGTTGTTCAGGCGTATTGCGGCGGGTCGCATAAGCGAGGGGGTGGGCGACGAAGGCTTGACCATCGACCGGTTGGCGCGCATTGTCGGCTTCCGCCGCAGCGCCGAGGCACAGCTTCCGCAGTTGAGCGTCGATGCCCGCACCGTGCTGGAGCGACATGGAGCGGGCGTCAATGCCTACCTGGAGCGCCACCGCCGTCGTCTGCCCATGGAATTTACTGTGCTGGGCATCAAGCCCGACCCCTGGACTCCGACCGACACCATCGCCATCAGCCTCCTGCTGGGATGGATGCTGAGCGGCAACTGGCAGGAGGAGCTGGTGCGCGCTGGCCTCTACAGCCGTCTGGGTCCCGAGCGCGCGGCCGAACTTCTACCCGACGAACCGAGGGCGAATCCGGCCGTGCTGCCCGGCGAACTGACCGCAGACCTCAGCCAACTGCTCCTCGATGCCTACAAGGCCATGGCCGACTATATCGGCCTTACCGCGCCGGGTCAGGGCAGCAACAACTGGGTTGTCAACGGCGGCCGCAGCATCACCGGCAAACCCATGTTGGCCAACGATCCGCATCTGACCGTGACCATGCCCGGACTCTGGCACCTCATCCATCTCGAGGCCGAGCAAGGAGCGGCGGGGGAACCCGTCCAACTCATCGGCGGTGGACTTCCCGGCTCACCGGGCATCCTCGTGGGGCACAATCAGCACATTGCCTGGGGGGCGACGGTTGCCTTTCCCGATTCCGTCGACCTGTATGTCGAGAAGCGAAATCCCCAGCAAGAGGACCTTTTCCTATACGGTGACCAGTGGGAACAGGCGCAGGTCTGGGAGGAGGCGATCACCGTGCGCGGGCAGAAGGAGCCGGTGCGGCAACGGGTGACCGTCACCCGGCATGGCCCGCTCATGACAGACCTGTTGGCGCCCCACGAAGCGAACTTGCCGCCTTTGGCGGTGCGTTGGGTGGGTCACGAACCAGGATGCACCGTCAACGCCTTTTTGAGCCTGATGCGCGCCCGCAGTTGGGAGGAGTTCCGGCAGGCGGCCGGCAGGGTGGTGACACCGGCGTTGAGCCTGGTCTACGCCGATCCCCAGGACAACATCGGCTATGTCGCGGCCGCCTTGGTGCCTGTGCGCGGCCAGGGGCGAGGGCTGGTGCCGGCGCCGGGGCACACCGGCGATCATGAATGGGTGGGTTTTATCCCGGCGGATGAGATGCCGCACAGCTACAATCCGCCGATCGGCCGGCTGCTCTCGGCCAATAACCGCATCGTTCCCGACGACTATCCCTATTGGTGGGGGATCGATCATTATCCCGGGTATCGGGCGCGCCGGATCGCCGAGTTGATCGAGAGCCGGCCTAAGTTGTCGCTGCGCGACATGCAGGCGTTCCAGCTCGACACCTATAACCACTTGGGGCGGACTATCGCCCCTTACTTCACCCTTATCGACCCCAAGGACCCGTGGGAGCGGCGGGCGCAGAAGGCGTTGGTGGAGTGGAACTACCGGATGGACACCGACAGCACCGCCGCTCTCGTGTTCGAGATCACGCTCTACCACCTTCTGCAGCTCGTCTTCGTGGACAAGCTGGGTCCGCTCGCCAGGGACTACATCGGCATCCCGCGTCAGCGCGAGTTCGGCGGCGGCGCCTTCGCTTCCCAGTCGCAGGTGAAGTTGGCCGAGTTGCTGGAGCAGGAAGAGAACTGGTGGTTCGGTGAAGGGAGCACGGGCACGCCGCGCACCCGCGAGGAGCTACTGAGTCTGGCGCTCAAACGTGCGGTCGATACTATCAAGAAAGAGGTCAGCGATGATGCCCGGCGCTGGCACTGGGGCCGGCTTCATCAGGTCTTCTGGCGACATCCCCTGGGCAACCTGCGGCTCTTCCGCGGTCTGCTCAACCGTGGGCCCTTCCCGGTGTCGGGGAGCGCCCAGACGATCAACGCCCAACACCTGGAGTACTCCCTGCCATTTCGCACGGTTTCGGTGGCTCCCACGTTCCGCATGGTCATCGATGTGGCCAACTGGGATCGCTCGCTCTTTGTTACCTGTCCCGGCCAATCCGGATTGCCGGGGCATCGTTTCTACGACAATCTCATGCATATCTGGCTGGAAGGCGACATGTTCCCCATGGCCTTCACACGTGCCAAGGTCGAGGAGTCCGATCCTCTGTACCGGTTGAGGCTCACCCCCGCCTGATCGCCGGCTGGTCCCTGCGCATTCGCCCCCACGCTATTTCGGCAGCACCAACAGCGGGTCGACGAGGTAGCCGAAGTCGCGTAGCTCGAAGTGCAGGTGCGGGCCGGTGGAATGGCCCGTGGACCCGACCATACCGATCACGTCGCCCTTCTTCACCACGTCACCTTCTTTCACGTAGTACTCGCCAAGGTGGGCGTAGAGGGTGATGTAGTCGATGCCGTGGTCAAGGATGATACGGTAGCCATAGCCGTTGTCCGTCCACCCTGCCTTCACTACGCCGCCGGTATCAGCCGCACGCACCAGGGTCCCTGCCGTAGTCGCCAGGTCCGCCGCCATGTGCTTGCCATTCCGGAAGCCCTGGCTCACCCATACCTTGTCCCGTTCGATCGGCCAGATGAAGTGGCCGTCACCGTAGCGCCAGTTGTTGGACGGCTGGCGTGGGGCATTGATCTCCGCAGGGTTGTGGTACCTGTTGCGGGCGTTGGGGATGAGTAGCGTTTGACCGGCAACCACGGCGGCGCTGTTCAACTGATTCGGCGGCATCAGGCTTTCGGCAGGGATCCCGTACCAGGTGGCAATGGTGGCAAGCGTCTCACCTTCCTTCACCTGATGACAGAGATCGCCGAGAGCAGGGATGAGAACGCTTTCGCCGGGCGTGAGCGTGGAGATGGCGCTGCCGTCGGGTCGCCGGACACAGAGCATCGTCTTGGCGTCGCGTCCGAATTCCAGCGCCAGCCCGTCGAGCGAATCACCGGCCTTCACCTGATAGGCGAAGCCATTGGCCAGCGGGTCGCCGCTATTGCCATGGCTGGACCCAGCCTGCTGCAGACCCTCGCCGTGGGCACCCACGCCATGGGCAAGCCGGGGGAAGTAAAGGCGCTGCGGCACTGCCCCTGCTGGCGCTGCTACCGGCGCCATGGTTGCTGCCACCGTTGTCGTCGCCGGCACTGCTGCCGTCGCCACCGGTGCTGCCGGCTCATTCTTGACCGGTATGAGCGTGGTGGAGGCAGGCGTGGGTGTGAAGGTAGGCAGCGAAACTGGTGTAGGTGTGGGTGGCGCCTGGAAGAAGCCGGGCGGAGGCAAGGGGGGACCAGCAGCCTCCAGCCTGGCCACAGGAAGAACCATGCCGATCGCCAGGAGCAGCACAATGGGGCCGAGGGTGCTTTGGTGTCGACGTATCATGGATGAACGCGTACGTGCAAGCTGGACAGAACCCCAACTCCTCTTTATCATAGCAGGCAGTGTGGGCGTCTGCAATACTCCTTTAGCGCTATTTGCTGTCGATCTGACCGATTTTCACGGACAACAAGGCGCACATCCCCCTAATGACGAAGCGATTGACACAAGGCGTACGCCGCCGTCTGGCTCTTCTATGGCCTGCCTGTAAGCCTGCTTGCAGGTTCGCTGGCGGCGCGCCGCTGTTGCTGCCGTTCTTGATCCTCTAACGCCATGGGCGCCGCCGATCTGCACATGCACTCCGTCCATAGCGATGGCACGTCCACGGTCGGCGCCATCCTGCACCATGCCTCGGAGTGCACCGACCTGGATGTCATCGCCATCACCGACCATGACACGCTGCGGGGCGCCCTCATGGCCTGCGAGATGGCAGCACAGTTCCGGGTCGAGGTGATCCCTGGGGTCGAGATCAGCACCCGGGAGGGTCATCTGCTGGCCCTGTTTCTGGACAGACCCGTCCCGCCGGGGCTGTCATACGTCGAGACGGCCGAACGCGTGCGTCTGCTAGGTGGACTGCCGTTTGCCCCGCATCCTGCGGGCGCCCTGGTCAGCAGCGTAGGCGCCGCCAGGCTGCGCCGGATCACCACGCGCTTTCCAGGCCTGTTGGCAGGTGTGGAGGCCGCCAACGGCTCCTTGCCTTTGTCCTGGGAAAACGGGCAGGCAGAGGATTTGCGCTGGGAGCTGCAACTGCCGGGCATCGGCAATTCCGACGCCCATCTCCTGACCCAGATCGGCTGTGCCCGTACGGCTTTTGCCGGAAGCACCGCCGCCGATCTGCGCATGGCGCTGGAAGCAGGTACGGTGGTGCCGCTGCCGGTGCGGCGGGGCGGGAACTATGTGCGCGGGGTGGCGATGCGCTGGGCCTGGCGCTGGGTATCGGGCATTGCGGATACGCTGGATGTGAAGCAGGGATCTCCGCACGATGCTGCTGCACGTGTTGTTCGTCTGGCCCGACTGCACGTGGCATAGCGCCCTCCAACATGCACGAGCTTCCCGTTACCCAAGGCATTCTCCAGGTCGCGCTCGACACGGCGCAGCAGAACGGCGCCCAATCCATCACGGACATCCATCTGGTCATCGGCGCCATGAGCAGCATCGTCGATGACTCCGTGCAGTTCTACTTTGACATCCTGAGCCGCGAAACGCCGGCTGCCGGCGCCCGGTTGCACTTCCGGCGCAACCCCGCCACCGCCACGTGCTGGCAGTGCCAGCACCAGTTCGAGGTCACCCCGCCTTTGGCAGCAGAGTGCCCGGTCTGCGGCAGCGCCCAGTTACAGGTCGCCGGCGGCCGCGAGTTCTACGTAGAAAGCATTGAAATCGAGTAGGT
>CAZHTZ010000007.1:0-42042 GCA_964535455.1 uncultured Caldilineales bacterium | reverse complement strand
GCCAGACATCCTCAACGGGTGCTGTGCTTCCCACCGCGTACTTGAGGTCGCTGCTGGTCAGGTCGACGTAAGCGATGTGCGGGATATTGCCAGAGTCGAGGGCGATCGAGCAGAACTGTCCCTCCACACTGGTATCGTCCACGGTCGCGGTTTCCCAGCCGGCTGCTGTTTGGCGGGCATATTTGATAGCCTTGTCGGGAGCGGTGTAGTAGCAAAGTTGGGCGTTCCCAGCAGCATCAAGGGCCAGAGACGGCCTGAGGCCGACGTCGCGCGCCCGCTCGATCACCTGGATGGACCACCCCGAACCTGTCCAGACGGCGTATTGGAGGCCCGCATTGCTGCCGCCGGTGTAGGCAATGCGAGGGTTGCCCTGGGCGTCGAGCCTGAGCGATGACCAGAGACCGGCGTCTGGTGTTGGGTCTACCAGTTCAATCACCCAACCTGTCTGCGAGCGCCGGGCATAGTACAGTCCGCCGGCAGCGGTGCGATAGAAGCTGACGTGGGGCTGGCCCTGCGAGTCGAGAGTCAGGGAGCTGTGGATGCCGTTGTCCACCACGTGCTCGAATTGCCACTGGCCGCCATCACGCCAGACGTACTCGAGGCCATCGTAGGTGATATGCGGCGCACCTGCCGGGGTGACGGCCAGGGACGCGTGCCTTGCACCCACATTGTCCGCCACCTGCTCCCTAAGCCAGTGGCTTCCCGACCAGTAGCCATAGTTCAATCTGTTGTGACCATACGGTTCCCGGCTCAGGCTGATCACGTGAGGGTGGTCGCCGCCGTCAAGGGTCAGGGCCATGTAGTCCCCAAAGTAGTCTTGGCCGAGGCGCTCGGCGATCCAGATCCCCTGCTGCCGGTACATATAGTTCATCACGAACTGGTGATAGAACACGGGGCCTTGGGTGGACTGCTCATCGGACGCGATCAGATCGGCGGTAGGGAGGAGGTCGAGCCCACGGGTGCTGGCGTAGCCGATCTGGGGTTGGCCGCTGCTGTCAAGTGCCAATGAGACAGGACCATCGACCGTCTCGAAGACGGTGATGATCTGGGGTATCCAGCTTCCCCCATCACGCTGCACGTAGAAAAACCAGCCGACGATATCATTGACAGAGCTCAGCGCCAGATGGCCATTGCGGCTGAGCGCAAGCGAAACGGATGTGTACGTCATGTAGTACGCACCCAAAACGTCTTCTGTCTGCCAGCCAGCGCCATCCCAATAGACATGATTGATGCCAACTCTCAGCCCGGAAACGAAAACGCCGATGTGGGGGAAGTCCTGAGCGTCAACCACAAGTGACGTACTACCCTCCGCATGGCCCAGAGTCTCGATTTGCCAGACGGCGCCCGAAGCACGCGCGTATTTCAAGACAGCGTTCGTCCCGTCCAAGTAGCTGATGTGGGCGTTGCCATGTCGATCCAGGGCCAGGGAGGGATGATAGCCCACGTCACCGTCGTGATCGATGGTGGCGATCTGCCATTGGGTTCCGACCCGGTGCGCGTATTTCAGATCGGCCTGATCCAGATCATAGTAGGCGATGTGCGGGCTGCCGCCGGCGTCCAGCGCCAGCGAACTAGGCGCGCCCACGCTGCCGCTCGCATCCACCACCCGCTTGTTCCAGGCCGAACCCGTCCAGTAGGCGTACTTCAGAGCGGTGTTGCTCTCGTCGTAGTAGGCGATGTGGGGACGGCCGGCGGCGTCCAGAGCCAGGGACGTGTGCAGGCCCACGACACCGCTGCTGTCCACGACCTGCACACTCCACGCTGTGCCCGTCCAGGTCGCGTACCTGAGATCACCGTTCTGCTCGTCAAAGTAGCTGATGTGAGGATGATCGGTGGCGTCCAGCGCCAGCGAGGCGTAGCCGCCAACGCCGTTCGTCTCATCGACGATCTGCCGTTGCCACGCCTGACCGTCGTACCAGGCATAGTAGAGGAGATCGCCGCCGAAAGCCACATGGGGCAGACCTGCGGCATCCAGTTGCAGGCTGCGTTCGCCGGGAGTGGTGGGTGACCTGGGCGGCGCCGCCACGCGTTGGATGTCCCAGGTGAGTTCCGGGGCCACCGGACCAGACGCTGCTGCGGGCTGGGCGGTGGCATCATCGGCGCTGAGGGATGGTGCACTGCCGGCCGGGATGCTAACGGTCGATAGGACCAGGACGAAGACAAGAACGGCTGCAAAAGCGATGGGTTTTTTCATGGGAAACACCTGGCGATGCCGCTCTGGAAGGCGGTTCTGAGAGAAAGACCACGGGAGCTTGACAGCAGGTCGGGGGCCTTCTGCAGTGAAGCTGACGTTCAGGTAGCTCGGCACATTGGGGCGCTACCCCATCCTGAAACTCGGTCACCGTGGCCGGAGCGATCGCCGGGGCGTCGCTGCGCGCGCTCACACTCCCCGCCAGCGCCAACACAGCCAGCAGCACCAAGGTGAAGAGGTATTGAGTTATCATTGTTCGCCTCTGACGACGTCGTCGTCGCCTTTATCTTGCCTGCGAAACAGCACAGGCGCCCAAGGAACAGAGGGTTTGTAACCTGGCGAGATGGGTGGTTTGGGGCCGCCAGGCGCGTTTGGCGCAACCTGCCGGCGGTCCCTGCCGGCGCCCCAGGCACATTCAGCCAGAACTGGGATCAGGGGGGTGGCGTGCCAGGCCAGGGCTTCGCTGTCAGGGTTGCCCCCATCGCTCTCCCCACCCCCCAACCCCTATGGTCGATGAAACAGCGATGCAGACGGTTGAAAAGGTTCTACTGCTTCTGTAAGACAGAATACACCCTGTTGCCTCCGCTGTCAATAGAGAAACGCGTTTCGAGGCCCTGTCTCGCTGCCCCCTTTGCCCGGCAGAAGCGTGCATCCTATACTGCAAGCCACCCATCACCAACGACCACCACGGAGGCGCCCCATGCGCAGCGATGACATTCGTTTGCTCTACGACTACAACTACTGGGCCACCGCCCGCATCCTTGCCGCCGCGGCTCAACTCGATCAAGAGGAGTACACTGCGGCAGGCGCCAGCAGTCACGGCAGCCTGCGTGACACCCTGGCGCACACGCTGGCGGCAGAGATGACCTGGCGATGTCGTTGCCAAGGCATCTCGCCTACTTCCCTGCCCAACGGCGCCGGCTTCCCCACCCTTGCGACGCTGCAGCAGAGCTGGCACGAGGAGGAAGCCGCCATGCGCGGCTACCTGGCCACACTCGACGATGCCGCCCTTGACGCTACCATCCACTACAAGACGACGAAAGGCGCCCCTCTCCAAAACCCGCTCTGGCATATCCTGACCCATGTGGTCAACCACGGCACCCAACACCGCGCCGAGGCCGCCATGATGTTGAGCAGCCTCGGCCACTCGCCCGGCGACCTCGACCTCATCCTCTTCCTGCGCCAGCGATCGACATAGATCGAGACGACAACTGTCCTTTTGCGCAAGAAACGGGTGGATAAGGACACGCAACCAGCCTAGAATAGAGCATACACCACACCTGAGGTATCTGCCCATGTCTAGCGATTATGAGATCGTAGCCGCCGCCATCCGCTACCTTGAAACCAACTTCCGCCGCCAACCCAGTCTCGACGACCTGGCTGCCCACCTGAACCTGAGCCCTTTCCACCTCCAGCGCCTGTTCAAGCGTTGGGCAGGCATCAGTCCCAAGCGCTTCGTCCAGTACCTGACCGTCGACTACGCTCGCCAGCTGCTCGCCGAAGAGCAGAGCGTCCTTGCCGCCACCTATGAGGCCGGCCTCTCCAGCCCCAGCCGCCTGCACGACCTCTTCGTCAGCGTCGATGCCGTCACGCCAGGCGAGTTCAAGCAGAAGGGCGCCGGCCTGCAGATCGGCTACGGCTTTCACGATACGCCCTTCGGGGAGTGTTCGCTGGCGACCACAAACCGCGGCATCTGTGATCTGGCCTTCCTGGGTGACGGGGGCCGCGAAGCTGCGCTCGAGACGCTGCGCCGGCGCTGGTCAGGGGCGACACTGCTGGCGCAGCCGTAAGCTACGCAGCAATTGGCGCATGCCATCTGCCCGTCCGAACCTGGCGCCGGGCCGGGCCGCATCCCGCTTATCCTGGAAGGCACGAACTTCCAGGTGAAGGTGTGGGAGGCGCTGCTCGCCATCCCGGCCGGTCATGCCGCCTCTTATGAGGACGTTGCCGCCAGCATGGGCCGGCCCACCGCCGTGCGGGCCGTGGCCAGCGCCGTCGCCGCCAACCACATCGCCTATCTCATCCCCTGCCATCGCGTGTTGCGCAAGAACGGCGATACCGGCGAGTACCGGTGGAGCGCCACCCGCAAGAAGGCCCTTCTCGGCTGGGAGGCTGCGCACCGCTACGGTGAGGGCGACCTGCTGCCAGCCCCGCCTACCAGAGGGACGGCCCCGTCGAACAGAGTGGAGACCTCGCCTACCGGAGGGACGGCCCCGCGACTTGCCAGCGCCTGACAACGTATAGACAATGAGTGCGCAGGCGTCCTTAGTCGGGGCGCCTCTCCACGCACCCGTTCTACCTACTGCCAACCGCCCCATGGATGTCCTGTCTGCGTTCGGCGTCTCAGCAGCGGCCGGTCTCAACGCTTACCTGCCGCTGCTGATTGTGGGCCTCCTGGCCCGCTATACGGACCTGATCACCCTCAACTCACCCTGGAACGCCCTGGAGAGCCCCTGGGTGTTGGGCGCGCTCGTGATTCTGCTCATCGTCGAGATGACGGTGGATAAGATCGCCGTCGCCGATTCGGTCAACGACATCCTCCAGACCGTCGTGCGACCTGCCGCTGGCGCCATTCTGTTCGCCTCCACTGTCGCCTCCAGTGACAACCTCATCGCCAACATGAGCCCAGTCCTGGCCATGGTGCTGGGCATTGCCGCCGCCGGCAGCATCCACGCCGTCAAAGCCACGGCTCGCCCGTTGGTGACGGCGACCACGGGTGGGCTTGGCAATCCCGTCATCAGCGTGATCGAAGACGTCGCCTCGATCGCCCTGACCCTGATGGCCATTCTCGTCCCTGTTCTCACGGTCGTGCTCCTGCTCATCGCCGTGTGGCTGGTCTTGCGCTGGGTGCGCAGACGCAGGGCAGCGCCAAGCGCCTGAAAGCGAAGGCCCTGGCCGGTGCAGGGTCAGATGGGGTCGCTTTGTGGGATGAACTCCGGCAGACCAAGGGCGCAGATGCCGCCCACCAGGGCGACCCATGCCATGCCTTGCAGCACAGCCGCCAGACCCACGCTGTCGCTCAGCCAACCGCCGATGGCAGCGCCAACGGCCCCGCTGGCAAACATGAAGCCCAGTACCAGGCCGGAAGCCAGCGCTTTGCGCGCCGGCAGCATCGCCTGGGCCATCACTACCGACACGGCAAACCCGGCGCCCGTGGTCAGGCCCACCAGGAAGAGTAACAAGAAAAGGGTGATGCCCATGGTGTTGAGATAAAGCCAAAGCGGGGGTACCGCCAAAAGCAGACTGGCAGCCAGCACCGGCTTGCGACCCAGGCGATCCGCCAGTTTGCCGCCAAGCACGTTGCCGAGGGCGCTGCCGATCATGACCATCGACAAGACCAGGCCATAGCTGGCCGGCCTCCAACCCAGGTCCTGCAGGTGTTTGGGAAGAAAGGTCGTGGTCATCGCAAGTACGGTCATCCGGCTGAACAGCGTCAGGGCAAACAACGCCAGCGCCACAGCGCTCACATGCAGCGCCCGGCGGCTGGCGTGTGTTTCATGCACCACAGTATGAAGATCGGGTTGGTTCCGCCACATCCATACGGCAGAAGCAGCGGTGATGCCTGACAGCAGCAGCAGGCCGGCGCGACTGGTCGCTTGCACCAGCGCACCACCCATGAGCGGGCCTAAGCCTGATCCGGTCTGTCCGAAAAGGAAGAAAATCGCCGTGGCCGTTGTCACGACACGCAATGGCACACGGCTGGCGACCGTGGCGCCATGCGGATGAAAGGCAGCCGAACCCAACGCCGACGTGATCAGGAAGACAATGGACCACCATCCCGGACTCACCGCCGAAAACGCGTAGAAGACCGCCGTCCACATCGCACCCACGGCGCCGAGCCAGCGCAGGCCATAACGATCCGATAGCCAGCCAAACAAGGGCTGGGTGAGGGCGTTGGCGAACGTGTACGCCGTGGCGATCAGGCCGATCGCCGTGTTGCTCAAGCCCAACGGCACACTGAGAATGGCCAGCACAATGGGCACCGTGGCGTTGAGCACGTCGACGCTGAAGTGACCCACATCGTTGGCAAGAAAACGCGTATCACGCAGATAAGCGGGGAAAGAGCTGCGGGAAAGCGAGCGGACTTCGGCCATGTTCAGAAGGAGGGAGCGCTGCCGGAGGCCTTTTCGGCCAGGATGATGCCTTCGTGCAGGCTGAAGGTCGTGTCGGGGCCGCTGCCCTGGGGATCCAGGAAGAGGCGAACGGCGGCGGGGCTGGACCACAACAAGTCGGTCAACCGCTCCTGATCCTGAGTTCTGACGGCCATGCGATCCATCCATTGCTGGAAATTCATGGGCTTGTTGAGGCGCTCCTGGTGCAGGATGCGCAGACCCGCCTGGCTGCAGAAAGTCACCAGTGAGTCCATCGTATGCAGCCAACCGTGCGAGGGGTCGCGCAGCTTCTCAAAAGCGTTGACGTAGGCGGCCGCCGCGGGGTCATCGGAGCTGATGTTGTCCACCAGCACCAATCTGCCGCCAGATCGGAGGGTGCGCGCCCAATCGCGGATGGCCGCGCCCTGGTCAGGAAAATGGTGCAGAGCGACGCGGCAGGTCAACAGATCGAAGCAGTTCTCCGCCAGGGGCAGCCGTCCACCATCCCCCTGCACCCACAGCACGTTGTGCAGTCCCAGACTGGCTCCGTAAGCGCGCGCCGCCCGCAGCATGGCGAAGGTCAGGTCCAGGGCAATGACCTGTCGCACCTGACCGGCCACGGCGAGCGCCGAGTGCCCGCCTCCCGGCGCCACGTCCAGCGCCAGCCAGTCCGGCTGCGGCGCCGCCAATTCCACCAGTCGCTGCAGGCTCCGGCCCTGGGCGTGAACAGCCGAACGCACGTAGGCCTGAGCATTGGGGCCGAATTGCTGTTGCACAAGCGTCATGGACATGACGGGCCTCTGAGGGTCAGGATGAAGTGTCGAGGGCGGCAACCATCCAGGCCACGGTTTCGCGCAGCACCGGCTCACGCAACTCGGGCAGCTCGTTGTGAGACTCGTGACAGGTGGGATAGCCGCGAAATGTGACGTTGGGACTGCACCAACACCAGCCCGGCCCGCACCGGCCGGTCGGGTGTCCAAATGCGCATGTAAAGAGAATGACCGTCAGCCGAGGTGAAGGTTGTTTCCTGGTAAGTCATGGCGTCTGATGTACAAGGGGCGATGAAATGCGCGAGAGGAGTGCGAACGATGCCGGAGTATCGCACGCACATCGTGTGGCTGCCAACCCCGCCATGCCCCAGAAACGCAGACCGGCTGTCCCAACGCGGCCAGCGCCCGGTTTTGGCGGGCCTCGCTTCCTTTTGATATACTTTTCGCTTGGGTATTGAACGCCCACCAAGTAACACCCCTATCTCACACGCTCCTCGACCGGTTGGGCTCGTGGCTGCCCACAAGCAGTCGCCCACACCACGAAGGAGCGGAGGCCAAACCAACCCCAAGGAGTTCTACGCAGATGACTACAGTTTCTCTCAAGGCGCTTCTCGAAGCGGGCGTGCACTTCGGGCACCGCACCAAGCGGTGGAATCCGAAGATGAAGCCCTACATCTTCACCGAGCGCAACGGCGTCCACATCATCGACCTGCAACAGACGGTGACCGAGCTCGATCGGGCCTACGATTACGTCCGGACACTGGTCAGCCAGAACGGCAACGTCCTGTTCGTGGGCACCAAGCGGCAGGCAGCGGAGATCATCGCCGAAGAAGCCAAGCGCTCCGGCATGCCCTTTGTGAACCAGCGCTGGCTTGGCGGCACCCTGACCAACTTTCGCACGATCCGCTCCCGCGTCGAGTACATGGACGAGCTGGAGCGCCGCCGCGACTACGGCGAGTTCGCTCGCCTGCCGAAGAAAGAAGTGCTCAAGCTCAACGAGACCATCGAGCGCCTGAACAAGCGCGTGGGCGGCCTGCGCGGTCTGGAACGTTTGCCTGAGGCCCTGTTCATCGTCGATGTTCGCCGCGAGGAGCTGGCGGTGAAAGAGGCGAGCAAGCTGGGCATCCCGATCATTGCCATCGTCGACACCAACTGCGACCCGGACCCCGTCAAGTTCGTCATCCCTTCCAACGACGACGCCATCCGCGCCATCAAGCTCATGGTCGGCAAGATGTCCGAAGCCGCCCTCGAAGGCACGGCCCTGCGCCAGACCCTGGAGGCGGAAGCGGAAGACGAGGCGGAGGCGCAGGAAACTGAGGCCGAACGGGCCGAGCGCCGCGCCCGCGGATACGAACGCGAACGCACCATTGACGAGCTGCTGGGGCCTTCCACGCTGGCCAAGCTAGAGGAAGGCATCGGCACTGACGAAGAAGGGTATGCCGCAGCCGAAAAGCAGGTAGAGCTGGCAGCTCTGGCAGCCAGAGCCGTTCAAGCGGCTCAAGAAGCTCAGGCTGCTCTGGCAGTTGCCGCAGCCTCGGCGGACGATGTAGAAGTCGACGCCACCGCGGCTTAAAGCCCCCTCTAAACAAGCCCTTTCTGCGTGCCAGGCACGTCTGGTCACAACGCTGCCCCTTCCTACTGCGGAGAGACCGGCGATTGTAACCAGGAGCGTGCCTGGCACTTTGCGAAAATCACCAGGAGAATAGCAAAAATGGAAATCACTTCAGAGATGGTCAAGGAACTGCGCACGGCGACCGGCGCCGGCGTGCTGGATTGCCGCAAGGCTTTGGAAAGCGCCAACGGTGACTTTGATAAGGCCGTGACCGCGCTGCGCGAAAAGGGTCTGGCCGCTGCTGCCAAGAAGGCCAACCGTGATGTCAACGAAGGTCTGGTGGGCCACTACGTGCACATGGGCTCCAAAGTCGCCTCGCTCGTCGAGGTCAACTGCGAGTCCGACTTTGTGGCCCGCACCGAAGAATACAAGTCGCTGGTCCACGACCTGGCCATGCACATTGTTGCGGCCAAGCCGCAGTACCTGACGCCTGAAGCCGTGCCTGCCGAGGTGATCGAGCAGGAGAAGTCAATCTACCGTACGCAACTGGCCGAAGAGAACAAGCCCGCCAACGTCGTGGATCGCATCATCGAAGGCAAGTTGGCTAAGTTCTATGAAGACACTTGCCTGATGGAGCAGCCCTTCGTCAAGGATCCGAGTGTCAAGATCAAGGACCTGGTCAACCAGCACATCGCCAAGCTCGGCGAAAACATCCGCGTCCGCCGGTTCGTCCGCTTCGCCGTCGGCGAGTAACCGCCCGGCGCCTGGAGGGCGAAATGGCAGACATCAAGTACCATCGCATCCTGTTGAAGCTCGGCGGCGAAGCCCTGGCCGGCCCGGGTGGGTTCGGTATCGACCCTACCCAGGCCGAGGTGATGGCGACCAAAGTCAAGCGGGTCTACGACCTGGGCGTGCAGGTGGCTATCGTCATCGGCGCCGGCAACCTGTGGCGAGGCAAACAGGGTCTGGAACACGGCATGGACCAGGCCACCGCCGACCACATGGGCATGCTGGCCACCGTCATGAATGCCCTGGCCCTGCAAGATGCGCTCGAGCGCGTGGGTGTGACCACGCGCGTGCAGACCGCGATCGAAATGCGCTCGCTCGCCGAACCCTACATCCGCAAGCGCGCCATCCGGCATATGGAAAAGGGCCGGGTGGTGATCCTGGGCGCAGGCACCGGCAACCCTTACTTCACCACGGACACGGCGGGAGCACTGCGCGCCATGGAAGTGGATGCTGAGGTCCTGATCAAAGCCACGAAAGTCGATGGCGTCTACGACGGCGACCCCAAGCTTGACCCTAATGCCAAGCGCTACGAGCGTCTCAGCTTCATCGAGGCCATCAACAAGCGCCTGGGTGTGATGGACTCCACCGCCATGACGCTGTGCATGGACCACGACATGCCCATTATCGTCCTCAATTTCTGGCAGGAAGGCAGCCTGGAACGGGCTGTGCTGGGTGATACGGTAGGCACTGTGATCTACCACTAAGGGTAGATACAAGCCGGGCGCGTGAGATGCGTCCGGCTTGTTTGTTTGACGACCCCTGATCTACACTTTCGATGCCATCGTGGTTGCATCGTAGCAACTTCTCCGGTTGGGAGGATGTCATGATCGATGATGTACAACGTGAAACACGCGAGCGCATGGACGGCGCCATCAAGTCGCTAACGCACGACCTCACCTCCATCCGCACCGGTCGCGCCAACCCTGCCATCCTTGAGCACGTGCAGGTCGAGTACTTCGGGACGCCGACTGCCATCAATCAGCTTGCGGTCATCACCGTGCCTGAACCCCGGTTGATCGCCATCCGCCCCTTCAGCGCCGGCGACATCGGCGCCATCTCCAAGGCCTTGATGAAGTCTGATCTAGGGCTGACCCCGACCAACGACGGCAAACTCATCCGATTGGCGATTCCGCCCCTGACGGATGAGCGCCGCCGCGACCTCAGCAGACAGGTCTCCCGCCGGGTCGAGGAAGCCCGCGTGGCGGTGCGCAACATCCGCCGCGATGCCATCACTGACCTCCGTGACTTCGAGAAAGAAGGGCTGCTAACCGAAGACGACCTGGAAGATGGCTCGGAGAAAGTGCAGAAGTTGACCGACGACGCCGTCAAGCGCATCGACGGCATCGGCGAGGTCAAGACGGCCGAGATCATGGAAGTCTGACGTGTCCACAGCGACCAAGGTTGTCAAACAAATGGAAATGGCTGAGGGACGGCCTGTCCCCCGGCACGTGGGCATCATCATGGATGGCAACGGCCGCTGGGCCAAGGAGCGGGGACTGCCGCGCCTGGCCGGGCACCGCGCCGGCACCAAGAACATCCGCCGCGTGTTGGAAGCTTCGGTGGATCTAGGCATCAAGGCCCTGACCATTTACGCCTTCAGCACCGAAAACTGGGGACGTCCCCGCCCCGAAGTCATGCACCTGATGCGATTGATCAGCGACGGCATCCGCAATGAGTTGGACGAGCTGGATGCCAGGGGCGTGCAGATCCGGCACAGCGGGCGTATGGCCGGTGTGTCTGACTACCTGCAGAAGCAGATCCGGGGCGCCGTCGAGCGCACCAGGCATAACGACACCATCATCCTCAACGTGGCCTTCAACTACGGCGGCCGGGCCGAGATCGTGGACGCCATCAAGCACATCATGCAGGAAGGCGTACCTGCCGACGCTGTCACCGAGGAGCTGGTCAGCCGCTATCTCTATACCTCCGGCATGCCCGATCCCGATCTGGTCGTCCGCACAGGCGGAGAGTATCGCCTGTCAAACTTCCTCATCTGGCAGGCGGCGTACGCCGAATATTATGCCACGCAAACGTACTGGCCGGATTTCGATGAGGCCGAGCTGCAATTGGCCATCGCCATCTATCAGGGACGCGAACGGCGTTTCGGTCTGGTGAAGTAGGGGGTTCATGCTCAAACAGCGTGTGTTGAGCGCCATTGTTCTGGTGCCTCTGGTTGCCATCCCAGCCTGGCTGGGTGGCTGGTGGTTTACGGGGTTGGTGGCCCTGCTCACGGCGCTCGCCGTCTGGGAATTGGGCGAGCTGGTGGCCAAGACAGGCGACAAACCGATGCCCTATCTAAGCATCCCGCTGGCGGCGCTCCTGGTGCTGGAGGGTGGTTTACCCCCCGAGCCCCAACGCCTGCCATTGCTGCTGGTGGCGGCCGTCCTCATCGGTCTCACGGTGATGCTCTTCCGCGCCACTGCGCGCCCCGGCAACGACTGGCTGCTGACCCTGGGCGCCGCCGTCTACCTGGGCATGACCATGCGCTTCGTCGCCTTGCTGCGGGGTCTGCCTGCGGGCCTGGGATGGATCATCGTGGCGGCGCTCGTCACCTGGATCACCGACTCCGGCGCCTACTTCATCGGTCGCAGCCTGGGCCGGCATAAGCTCTGGCCGCGTCTCTCACCGAAGAAAACCTGGGAAGGGCTGCTGGGCGGCCTGGCCGTCGGCACCCTCAGCAGCGCCATCCTCACCCCCCTGCTGCTGCCCGACCTCACGTGGGTGCACGGCGTCGTCATCGGCGTCGTCATCGGCGTGGTGGGCCCGCTCGGCGACCTGAGCGAGTCGGTGTTCAAGCGCCAGGTGAGCGCCAAAGACTCCTCCAACCTCATCCCCGGTCACGGCGGCTTCTTCGACCGCATCGACTCCTTTTTCTTCGTGGGGCCGGCCGTGTATATCCTTTCGCTCGTGTTCGGGATGGTGTAGACGGACGACCGCCGACCGCCGACGACGGACCACCACAAGGAGCCGGGGACTCCAACCGGCTACCTGCTATCTGCCACCTGCTATCTGCCACCCGCTGCCTACTCCACCTTCACAAAGGGGCGGAGCTTCGCCAGCGTCGCCTCGCCAATCCCCTTGACCCGCAGTAGATCGTCAACGCTGCCGTAGGGGCGCCCCTGGATAATGGCCGCGGCCGTCTTGGGGCCGATTTCGGGCAGCGCTTCCAGTTGGGCTTCCGTGGCCAGGTTCAGGTCGATGGGGGCGCCCGCTGAAGCGCCCGCTGAAGCGCCCGCGTCGGACGCCAGGGAAGACGAGCGGTTGGCGCCGGTGACGGGCGGTGAGACCTCCCCGGTCTGGGGCACGTAGATCTGCTCGCCATCGGCCAGCGGATGGGCCAGGTTGATCGCCACCAGGTCGGCTTCGGCGGCTGCACCTCCGGCGGCGTTGACCGCATCTTGCACCAGGCTGTCCGGCGCCAGCCGGTAGACGCCGGGTTGGGCCACGGCCCCGCTCACATAGACCCGCACCTGCCCCGGCGTGGGGCTGGCAGAGGTCGCAGCCGCGGGCGCCGGAGCAGTCACCTCCGCCGGTGGCACAATCTGGATGGGCTGCGGCGGTGGGCGCCGCAGCCCATAGAGCAGGACCGCGCCCAAAACGGCGATCCAGAAGGCCGAGGTGCCGGCAATCGCCGGAAGACTACGGCGCAGGTTGCTCAACATACGATCAACTTGCGGCCTCAGGCCGCGGTGTCGTCTTCTTGGGGCGGTTCATCCGGAGTCAGGTTGGCGGCGGCCGGGAAGGTAGGAGGCGCAGCCGCAGGTGGCGCAGAGAGGGGGCCTCCCATGAACGCCCGGAAGAGGTCCAGCGGCAGGGGGAAGATGATGGTCGAGTTCTGCTCGGTCGCGATCTCAGTCAACGTCTGCAAGTAGCGCAGTTGCATGGCGCCGGGTGCGTCGTACATCACCTGGGCCGCCTTGGACAACTGCTGCGAGGCGGCATAATCGCCCTCGGCGCTGATGACCTTGGCCCGGCGGTCGCGCTCGGCTTCGGCCTGGCGCGCCATCGCCCGCTGCATCGTCGCCGGCAGCTCAACGTCCTTCACCTCGACCATGTTGACCTTGACGCCCCAGGGCTCGGTGATTTCGTCAATGATGCGCTGGAGCTCATTGTTGATGCGCTCGCGGCGCGAGAGCAGGTCGTCCAGCTCGTGCTGGCCCAGGGTGGAGCGCAGGGTGGTCTGCGCCACCTGCCACGTAGCCCGGCGGTAGTCCTCGACGGCGATGATCGCCTTCTCCGGGTCCAGGACAAAGAAGTAGACCACGGCATTCACCTTGACCGTGACGTTGTCACGGGTGATGCACTCCTGCGCCGGGACGTCTAACGCTATCACGCGCAGATCGACCTTGACCATACGCTCGATGAAAGGGATCAACAGAATAAGACCCGGGCCGCGCACGCCGGCGAACCGGCCCAGGCGAAAAACGACACCGCGCTCGTATTCCTGCACGATCTTGATCGCCGCGAGCAAGACGACGAGCAGAAAGAAGAGAATGACCAGGAAAAACAGAGGACCTGAAAGCATGTCGCACCTCCGATGGGTGGCGGGGGCAGGCGTCAGGCTTGTGGCCTCCGGCCCTGTCCCTTATGAGTGTACTTCCTGACTTAGTAAACGCTTGTTGGCGGGATGGAAGCTGTCAGCCGCGCTCCCCAGGCGGGGTTGAAAGTTGGATGTTGAAGGTTGAAGGTTGGAAATTGAGGGTTGAACGTGCCTGTCGAGACTTAGCGCGGTGGGCGCCCATCCTGCTTGGTGGCGGCCGGCCCCGCGTCCTTGTCATCGTCCTGCTCCTGAGGTTCGACGTGGATGAGCACGTCGGTCAGGTGCGGAATCTGGGAGCGCAGGCGCGTCTCCACCTGCTCGGTCAGTTCATGGGCATCGGCGATCGGCAGGTTCTGGTCGGCCACGACCTCGAAGCTGGCCGTCAGGCGCCCTTCGCTCTGGCGCACGGCAATGTTGTGGGCATGACGCAGGCCGTTGGTCTGCGCTGTGGCTTTCTGCACGGCCGCCGCCACCTGGTTGTGCAGCGCCCGCGACACCTCGGCGCCGGGCAGCACTTCGGGACTGTGCAGCTCGATATGGGTCTCGCAAGCCGCAAGTTGGGGCAGGCGCGCCAGGCAGGCCCTTTCAAAATGGTCCACCAGCTCATGCGCTTCCCCCACGCTCAGAGCCGGATCGACGCCAATGTGGACCTCCAGGATCATCCGGCTCTGCACTTGATGGGTCCAGGTCTCGTGTACGTGCAAGCCGAACTCCTGGGCGGCATGGTGGACGATGGCGTCTACCTCTTCCGCCTCGCGGCCGCGTTGCCGCTGCGCCTCCACGTGGACCGTGACGTCCACCACCGAGTCGAGCGCCAGCAAGCGCCGGCGCACCTCATCGGCGATGGCGTTGCCCTGCTGCATGGTCAGGTCGGGCGCCACCCGCACGTGCAGATCGAGCTGTCCGGCGTCGGCAGGGCCGCGGCTGCGGATCTGGTGGAACGACTCGACGCCCGGCACCGCGCTCACCACCCCGGCCACCAGGTCGTGATCGACGGCCGCATGGTCCACCAGGGCGGGCGTGTTCTCGCGCACGATGTCGACGCCGATCTTGGCGATGAACACAGCCAGGCCCAGGGTGATCAGGGGGTCGGCGATGGGGTAGCCCAGGCGTACGGCGATGAGACCGCCCATCACGGCCAGCGAGGCCACGATGCTGGCGCGGGCGTGAAAGGCGTCGGCCACCAGCACTTCGCTGGCCAGGCGGCGCCCCTGCCGCAGTTCATAGACGCTGGTGGCCCCCTGCACGGCGATGCTGAACAGCAGCGCCGCCAGGCTCCAGACATTGACCGTCACCGGCTGCGGGCTGCGCAGGCGCTGGACGGCCGACTGAGCCAGCTCCCAGGCCGTGAAAAAGAGCAGCGAGGCGATGACCAGCGCTGCCAGGGTCTCGAACTTGCGATGGCCGTAGGGATGGTCGTCGTCAGGCGGGCGGCTGCCCACGGCCACGCCGACCAGCCCAATGATATTGGCCAGGCCGTCGAACACGCTGTCCAGGCCGTCCGCCACCAGGCTGAGGGCGCCAGTGAGCAGGCCCACAGCCAGCTTCGCCAGGGCTGCCAGCCAGTTCAGCAGCATGGTGATGATGAGGACGCGATGGATCGCAGGATAGTTGCGGGACATGATTGTGGTGCGATTGTCGTGATCGCCCTTCCCATGGTAGCACCGACGGCGCGTGGGGACAAGCAGCGAGGCAATGACCAGCATGAGGAGCACTTTCAAGATCGCCAGGGAGGGACTACAATAGCCGCGTTAGCTGCTTCAAGCCAATAAGGAGGCTTGCAGTATGACCAATGAAGGCACATTGGTATACCTGGATGTCTGTGCGCTGAATCGCCCTTTCGATGATCAGAGGCAGCTTCGCACGAACTCGCCGCTACGCGCAAGCGAGCCATCGAACTCACCGAGCTGGGCGTGGGCGTAGCGGATGCCGCGCACGTTGCGTTTGCCGAGGCGGCGAGTTGTGATTTCGTGACCGTCGATGAGCAGCTCCTGCGTCAATGTACGAGAGTTGGAATCGGCATTTGGTGTGGCACGCCCATGGCATTCTGTGAGAAGGAGAATCTCAGATGAGCACACAGTCTTTGTTACCTGAAGAGACCATGATCCAACGGGCGGTCGAAGCACTGATGAAGGCGCTTGGACCCGTGGAGGCAGCGAGATTTCTCAATCTACCTCGACGCCTCTATCCCGATTCTGTCGAGTGGCACCGCCAATGGCAGGCATCCCTGGACCGCGAACGCTACTTTGACGAAGTCTTTGGTG
Source organism: uncultured Caldilineales bacterium (assembly GCA_964535455.1). Classification (GTDB taxonomy): domain Bacteria; phylum Chloroflexota; class Anaerolineae; order J102; family J102; genus SSF26. The sequence goes on along the minus strand of CAZHTZ010000007.1, from coordinate 25,845 downwards.
AGGACGAGTCCTCACCGGTCTGACGATCCCACGGGCAGGAAGGCGCAAGGCGAGAGGATGAGACAGATCGACCGCGTAGTCGAACATATCGATGCAGGGTTCCGAGCGGTAGGGAACATTCTTCAATAGCCTGGTGATCTCGGCCCCCTGCAGGTCCGGTTTCCGCCCCCCGCTTCTGCGGCGAAAGCGCGTGCAGGCTGCCGCTGCGGCGCAGATGCCACCATTTGTCCAGGTGCGAGTGGTACAGCCCTTCCCGACGCAACAGGGAGCCAATCTCACCGGGTTTTGTGCAGGCCTCGGCCTCGGCCAAAATGCGCAGCTTGTACCCGGCCGTGAACCGACGCCGCATCGCCTTTGGCGACACTTCCGGGTGGGCTGCGATAGCAATACCATCTGCTTGGCGGCTTTTTCGATTCGGTTGGACGGTCTCTTCGTGTGACATCCGCAACTCTCCCTGTCTGAATACTACACTAATTTCGACGGGCGAGTTGTCTCAGTTTTTTCCCGTACAGGTCGAGAGGACCCAAGATGACTATTTCTGGAATTACCCTTCATCAGCGAATCGCATCGTTTCGCTGGCTACTTTCCCTGGTCTGGATTTTGGGGGTGATCTTCTACCAGCTTGTAATCGCCCGTTGGGTTAGCGTGCAGTTTGGCGAGTCGCTCCATTTTGCTGTAGAGATCGTGTTCTATGGGACGATTGGTCCCCTGTTGGCGGTTGCGTTTCTGGTGTTGGTGGACCATTGGCTGCAAGAGATGGAGCAAATGGAAATGAAGGCTGACAGTATGGAAAGCCGACTTATCTCCATCACCAGCGTCTCTGCCGATGCCATTCTCGATCTGAATCGGCAGGGTGAGATCGTCACGTGGAACCCGGGGGCGGTGGATCTTTTTGGTTTTTCGCCCGAGCAGGTGCAGGGGCAGCCGTTTTCCGCTCTGATGGGGGGCGGGAAGGCCGAAAAGGCCGAGTTTCACTGGATCGAAGAGATGGTTCAGCGAGAAGAGTATCTGCGCGGGCATGAGACCGTCTGCTACGACCTACAGCGCAAGGCTATCCACGTAGAACTCACCGCCATTCCCCTGAAGGACGAACAGCAGCAACCTTCGGGGTTGTTCATCATCTTGCGTGATATAAGCAGCCGCAAGGAACGCGAGGCCGAGATCCGCCGCCTAAATGAAAGCCTGAACGAACAGGTGGCCGCCCGTACCCGCGAGCTGGCTGAAAAGATCGAACAGCTCGCCCAGGCCAATACGGATTTGCAGAAACTCGACCAGATGCGGACTGAATTCGTCTCTCTGGTCTCTCACCAGTTGCGCGCCCCGCTGACCAACATGAACGGTGCCGTCGAGCGCATTCGAGCCGGCTGTGGGATGAAAAGCCCTCTTTGCGAGCGGATGCTCGATATCCTCGACCAGCAAACCTCGCGGTTGGACCGTCTGACCGAAGGTGTGTTGAGCACCACCCGCATCGAGTCCGGAGAATTGACCTTCCACCCTGAACCCATCTCGATGCTGCCCTTGCTGCAACAGGTTGTGGACCATTTTCGCGCCCGCCAGGTCAGGCGCGAAACTCAAATCGTCCAAAAGCCGGGCCTGCCGCTGGTTTTCGCCGACCGCGACCGGGTGGCGGAGGTCATCTCGAACCTGCTCGACAACGCCGACAAATACTCCCCGCCCGAAGAGGAGGTCACCATCTCACTGCGGGCCGATCAGACGGAAATCACCGTTAGCGTGCGGGACAGGGGCGGTGGCCTGCCCCCGGCCGATCTCGAGCGCATCTTCGAGAAATTCTACCGCCTGGACAGCAGCGACTCCCAAAGCGCCTATGGCTACGGCCTGGGTCTGTACCTCTGCCGCCAGGTGGTGGAGGCTCAGCACGGCCGCATCTGGGCCGAGAACCACCCCGATGGCGGCGCGGTGTTCTCTTTTTCGCTACCGGTCTGGCAATAAATCTGGCCCCCCACATTGAAGTGAGAGTGATGGCCGCAACGATTTTATTGATTGACGACGACGCAACTCTGCTGGAATTGCTCAGTGAGCACCTGCGCGCTGCCAGCTTCGAGCCGCGCGTGGCCGGCAGCGGCGAAGAAGGGGTGCGCCTGGCGTTCGAGATCAGCCCTGACCTAGTCGTGCTGGATGTGATGATGCCGGGGTTGGATGGCTGGGAGGTGTGTCGCCGCCTGCGGGAACGTGCTTCCATCCCAATCATCATGCTGACGGCCAAAGGCGAGGAATTCGACAAATTGCGCGGTTTCCACTTGGGTGTGGACGATTACGTCACCAAACCTTTCTCGTTTTCCGAACTCATCGCCCGCATCCGCGCGGTACTGGCCCGCACGAGCAGGGCGATCCCCGGCGATCGCCTGACCAGCGGAGATTTGACCATTCACTTCGACCAGCACCGCGTGACCTTGGCGGGCGAAACGGTCGAGCTTTCCCCCACGGAATACCGCCTCCTGGAGACCCTCGCCCGCCACGCCCACCGCACCATGCCCGCCGAGCAGTTAGTGATCGATGTCTGGGGACAAAACTACGCCGGAGAAGCGGAGCACGTCAAACACTACATCTGGGCTTTGCGAAAAAAGCTTGAACATGATCCTGGAAACCCCCAACACATCCTCACCGAAAGAGGCTATGGCTACAGATTTGAGTAACTTCACACCATCCTCGCACCGGACCTAGACCAAACCTAGACCTGCGCCTGCTACCCTGTTTGGGAGGAGAATAGGACTAATGGCGCACTATTCAGTAACCCTCCCTGACTTCACCTTCTACCAGAAGAACATTCCCTGCCAGTTCGCTTGCCCGGTGCGCACAGATGGGCGCGCATACGTGAGCGCCATCGCTCGCGGTGAATACGAACGCGCTTATCTGATCGCTCGGGAGACTAACCCCTTCGCATCCACCTGCGGATGGGTGTGCGGCGCGCCCTGCGAGGCGGCCTGCCGCCGGGGGAAGATCGACGCCCCGATCGCCATCCGCGCTCTGAAGCGTTTCGTCAACGACCGCTACGGCGTTTTTTTGGGCGAGACCGGCAAACCTCAACAACCCCCTGCCTGGCCGGGATATGTCGGGCGCACCGACGCCTTTGACCTGGACAACACAATCTTTCCGACCAGCCGCAGTGGTCTGGTTACGGCACGCCAACGCGGCGATAAAACCGGCAAACGGGTGGCAATTGTGGGATCAGGCCCGGCGGGTCTGTCTTGCGCGCACGATTTGGCTCTGTTGGGGCATGATGTCACCATTTTCGAGGCGGCTTCCGTGGCTGGCGGGATGCTACGTTTGGGCATCCCCGAATACCGCCTGCCGCGCGAGTTGATCGACCTGGAAATCCAGGCCATCCTAGCGCTCGGCCCGAAGCTGGAACTGAACGGTGCGCTGGGCACCCACTTTAGCCTGAACGAGCTGCGTAAGGATTTCGATGCCGTCTTCATCGCCATCGGCAGCTATCAGAGCCGCAAACTGAACATCGAAGGGGAACAGATGGACGGCGTGCTGCTCGCAGTGGATTTCCTGATCAACGTCAATCTGGGAGGCTACAACCTCGACCTGGGCAAAAAAGTGCTGGTGATCGGCGGCGGCAACGTCGCCATGGATGTCGCCCGTACCGCCGCCCGCCTGGGTTTTCCCTCCCAATCGGGAGGTGATCTGGAGATAGCTCTTGACGTGGCCCGCACCGCCGCCCGCCTGGGCGCCACCGAGGAGGTCCACTGCTTGGTGGTGGAAGACCGCAACGAAATGCTGGCCGACCCCTTCGAGATCGAGGAGGCCGCCGACGAGGGGGTGGTGATCCACAATCACGTGGCTCCCAAACAGATTATCGGGAGGCAGGGTCGGGCGAGGGCCATCGAAACACTGGATGTGGCGCGCGCCTTCGACGAACACGGCCGCTTCAACCCCCAGATGATCCCCGACAGTGAGCGCACCTGGGAGTGCGACAGCGTGATCATCGCCATCGGCCAGTCCGGGGAGCTGGACTGGATTCGTCCCCATGACGGGCTGGAAATCACCCCGCGCGGCACGCTCAAGGTGGATCCCGAAAACCTGGCGACCACTGCCGAAGGGGTCTTCGCCGGAGGGGACATCGCCTTCGGGCCGCGGCTGATCATCAACGCCGTCGCCGACGGCCAGCGTGCCGCCCGCGGCATCCATGCCTATTTACAAAGGGTACAGCCGCGACTGGTGCGCAAAGGCTTCTTCACCCCGTTGAGCAAACGCGAATACCCCGACGTTGGCCCCATGCGGGATTACTTGCGCTGGCCGCGCCGCCAGCCGCCAGCCCTGTCGGTGGAGCGCCGCATCGGAGTCTCGTGGGTGGAGATCGGCTTCGACGAGGACACCGCCCGGGAACAGGGGGGACGCTGTTTGATTTGCTCGATCAACCCAGTCTTCGATGGAGAGTTGTGCATCCTGTGTAACGGCTGCGTGGATGTCTGCCCAATGGATTGCCTTAAATTGGTGCCCGTATCAGAGGTCAGTGGTGCAGAAAATGTGGCTGCCTGGATCGAGCGGCAAACCGAAGATTGGGGCGCAGCCAGTGCCATGTTGCTCGACCCGGATCACTGCATCCGCTGCGGCTTGTGCGCCGCCCGCTGCCCCACCGAAGCTGTCAAAATGGAAACGTTTCGCTTTACCGAGGAGGTGATTTTCGATCGCTACGAACCAGCAAATGAGTACCATGCGTAATGGCGGTTTGAAAAACCGCCGCAATATGGCAGGTTTGTAACCTGCTCAAAGCCTGGAGGAGGCACCCATGAAGGTCCATACCTATCCGCTCCTATTTATCGCCGGCGCTTTGCTGCTGGCTGCCAGTTTAGCCTTGGCGGCTTGCGGTGGCCCTGCCCGAACTACCCAGACGCAACCCACCGCCCCACCCCCCACTGAGCCGCCGCCGCCAACCACCCCGCCCGAACCCGCACTGCAGGGCGACGCGGTGCGCGGCGGCTTGCTCTACGACAAATGGTGGGGAGTCGTGGGGATTGAGGCCCCAGCAGGCGACAACCCCCTCTGGGCGACCCAATCCACCAACACCCGCAGCGGCGCCGACACCTGGCGCTGCAAAGAGTGCCATGGCTGGGATTACAAGGGCAAAGACGGCGTGTACGGTTCGGGCTCCCACAAGACCGGTTTCCCCGGCGTCTACGCCAGCAAAGACAAGCCCGCCAGTGAGGTGCTGGCTGCCCTCAAAGGGAGTACCAACCCGGGTCACGATTTTTCCCCCGTCATGGACGAGCAAGACCTGATCAACCTGGCCCTCTTCATCAGCACCTCCCTGGTCGACGACAACGCCCTGATCAATGCCGATAAATCCGCCATAGGCACCGCCTCTGCCGGGGCGACCCTGTACGGGCAGGCCTGCGTCCAGTGTCACGGCCCCCGAGGGAATGCCATCAACTTCGACAGTTTGGAAGAGCCCGAGTTTCTTGGCCACCTCGCCCCAGATAACCCCTGGGAGTTCGTCCACAAGGTGCGCTTTGGGCAGCCCGGCTGGCCGATGCCCTCCGGCATCAAGAACGGCTGGCCGGACCAGGACGTTGCCAATGTCCTGGCCTACGTGCAGGGTTTCCCGGCGGAACCGGCCCTCAGCGATGGCGGCCAACTCTACGATAAGTGGTGGGAAGTCCTGGGGATGGAAGCCCCTGAAGGTGACAACCCCCTGTGGGCCACCCAATCCACCAATACCCGCAGCGGCGCGGACACCTGGCGCTGCAAAGAGTGCCACGGCTGGGATTACAAGGGCAAAGACGGCGTGTACGGTTCGGGCTCCCACAAGACCGGCTTTCCCGGCATCCTGGGGTCAGCCTCGAAATCCTCGGTCGAACTGCTCTCCTGGCTGACCGGTGGAGAAAACCCCGATCACGACTTCTCCGGCCTGATGGAAGACTTCGCCCTCAACGCGCTGGTGGCCTTCACCCAGAACGAGATGGCCGACATCACGGCCAACGTCAACCCCGACAAGACGGTCAACGGCGACCCCGTCAATGGCAAGACTCTCTTCGAAGGAACCTGCGCGGCCTGCCACGGGGTAGACGGCAAGAGGATCAACTTCGGCTCCGCCAACGATCCCGAATATGTGGGCACGATTGCTTCAGATAACCCCTGGGAATTCTTCCACAAAACATCCTTTGGCCAACCCGGGGCACCCATGCCGCGCGGCCGGGGTTTGGGCTGGGACATGCAGCAGATCGCCGACCTGCTGGCTTATGCTCAAACCCTGCCGACAAAGTAAGTATCACCTCTCCCCGCAGGCCTGCCCTGAACGCAGTGAAGGGCAGGCCTGCGGAAGCCCCTAGGAGTGCAGCATGAATCGAGCCTCCCCACTGCTGAAACGCCTGACACAATCCCGACCTTGGCGTTCGTTCTTCCGCCACGGCTGGCCGGACAACCCGCTCGACCGTTCGCTGGTGATGACCAGCAACATCTTTTTCCACCTGCACCCGGTCAAAGTCAGCCGCAGGAGCCTGCGCTGGTCATATTCCTTTGGTTTAGGCATCATCTCTGCTATTTTGTTTGGGGTGCTGGTCTGGACGGGTGTGCTGCTGATGTTCTACTACATCCCCTCTGTAGAACGGGCCTACAGCACGATGAAAGAGATCCAGCTTTCGGTTCCGTTGGGCCAGTTCACCCGCAACATGCACCGCTGGGCGGCGCACGGCATGGTCTTGTCGGTGGCGTTGCACATGGCGCGCGTGTTTTACACGGGAGCTTACAAGCCGCCGCGCGAGTTCAATTGGGTGATCGGGGTGGTCTTGCTGGTGCTCACCCTGGGCTCCAGCTTCACGGGGTACCTGTTGCCCTGGGACCAGCTTTCCTATTGGGCCATCACGGTGGGCACGAATATCGCCGGGTACGCCCCCATTGCAGGGCCCGCCACCCAGCAAATCCTGCTGGGCGGGGTGGAGGTGGGGCAAAACACCCTGATTCGCTTCTACACCCTGCACATCGCCGCGCTACCGGTGTTGGTGACGCTGCTGGTTTCGTTGCATATCTGGCGGGTGCGCAAAGACGGTGGGCTGGCGGCCAGCGACCTCGACGGAGGACAGGAATGAGCACCCAACCCCCTTCCACGGATGAGGTGTTTCCGAAGGGCACGACCAAGAGTTTCACGCTGGTGGAACTGGTGCGCGGGGAAAGCCCGCTGGTGGGAAAAGGCCCGGAAAAAACGGTCTTCTCCTTCCCGATTGTTTTGCTGTGGGAGATCATTTTGCTGTTGGCCATCACCTTGGGGATTTTCCTGTTTTCGCTCTCCAAGCAGGCTCCCCTGGGGGAGATCGCCAACCCGATGGTGACCACCGATCCCGCCAAAGCTCCCTGGTATTTTGTGGGTTTGCAGGAACTGCTGGAGCATATGCACCCCACCCTGGCAGGCATTCTGATCCCTACGGCATTGGTGCTGTTTTTGGCATCCCTGCCATATATCGATTATTCCCGCGAGGGCGTTGGCGTGTGGTTTTCCTCGCAGCGCGGCCGGCGCATTGTGGCGTGGACCGCGCTGTACACGCTGGTGGTCATGCCGCTCTACATCGTGCTGGAGAACGCCTTCCCCTTCAGGGAACTGCTGCGCGAGACGGTGCCCGATTGGATCGCCAACGGCCTGATTCCGCTGGCCTCCTTACTGATCCTGGTTGTGGTACCCCTGCTGGTGCTCTGGCGTCTGAAAGCCGACCGGCACGAGATCATGCTGGCGTTGTTTACAGTAATGTTGTCTTCAGCCCTGGTCTTCACGATCAGCGGTTTCCTGTTCCGCGGGCCGGGTTTCAAGCTCTTCTGGCCCTGGGAAATGCCCGAAGGGTACAATCCCTGGACAGAGTTGTAAACGGTTTCCTGGAGTATGAGCCATGTTAGCGGATAGAACCAAGAAAAACGGCCTCAACCGGCGGGAGTTCCTCGGCCTGGCGTGCTCGGTTTCCCTGATCGGCATGTTTGGGCAGGCGGGCGTGGCGTTGCTGCGGTTTTTCAAGCCGCGCATCGAAGCCGGCGCTTTTGGCACCAAAGTGACGGCCGGGCGAGTGGATGAATTTCAACCCGGTTCGATCAGCCAGATTCAAAAAGGGCGCTTCTACATTTCCCGACTGGAGGACGGCAGTTTCCTGGCCTTGTGGCATCGCTGCACCCACCTGGGCTGCACCGTCCCCTGGCGGGCAGACGAAGGCTACTTCCTCTGCCCTTGCCACAGTAGCATCTTCACCAGCACCGGCGAGGTCGTCAGCGGCCCGGCGCCTCGGCCCCTGGATATTTTTTCCATAGAAATCAGCGATGGCGATGTGATCGTCGATACCGGGAATCCGATCACCCGACAAAAGTTCGATCCCTCCCAGGTGACGAAGGCCTAACCTAGCGGCCCCAACCTGAGGCCACTTTTCGTGCTTCGGCCTCTGGTTGCACGAAACTTAGGCTAAGGAGCCAGCCATGCGCCATAAAGAAAACTACACAGCCTTTCTGTCTGTCGGCTTTGGTCTCACGCTGGCGATCCTGGCAGCCTTTCAAGTGTACGTTTGGCGAGAACCGATCCGCATTCAACGAGACGCGGCTCGCGACCGGCAGCTTGCCGTTCAGACCGGGCGGGTCTTGTTCGAAGAGAACTGCACCTCCTGCCATGGGGAAAACGGGGAAGGGGGTGTGGGGTTGGCCCTCAACTCAAAGGAATTCCTGGCGATGGTGTCGGATGAATTGCTCTTCAGCCTGACCCGCAGCGGCGTACCCGGGACGGAGATGCCGGCCTGGGGGCAGGCTTTTGGCGGCCCGTTCACCGATCAACAACTGTCTCAACTTGTGGCATTCGCGCGATCCTGGGAGCCGACCGCCCCCGAGGTAGAGACCGTAGCCGAGCAGCCAGACCCCGCCCGGGGCGCCGTCATCTATACGCAGACGTGCGTTATTTGTCATGGGGAAAACGGGCAGGGAACGGACCCCGTCCCGGCTTTGAATGACCCGGAACGTTTGACCAGTCTGGATGATGGCTGGTACCGCAACACAATCGCCCGCGGCCGTCCGGCCAAAGGTATGCCCACCTGGGGCACAGTGCTCTCTCCGGGCCAGATCAACGACCTGGTCGCCCTGATCGCCGCCTGGCGCGAGGGGCAGACTGTCATCCCCTCCATCCCCCTGGCGACTACGGTCACCAACGCCCTGTTCTCCCTGCGCGAGTTCGATCGCCCGGATGCAATCTTCTACCTGAAACAGGCACAGGCTATCAGCACCAACGAGCAGGCTGCACAGCTTCAGGCAATCATCACCTTGATTGAAGAGAACCATCTCTTCGATGCCCAAGTGCTGCTCATCCGTTTTTTGCCCCCCGAAGAAATGGGCCGCGCCGTATTCGACACCAACTGCGCGGCCTGCCACGATGCGGACGGGAGAGGCGGTATGGGGCCCAACCTGAACGGCAATGCCTTCGTCCGGGCCAAAAGCGACCAGGAACTGGTGGATTTCATTCTGGCCGGGCGGAATGGGACCTCTATGGACGGTTTCGAGGGTATCCTTGGACCGGACGAACTTACGAATTTGGTCTCACTCTTGCGGGTCTGGCAGAACTAAACAAGGTGCGATCCCACCAGACCTCCGGGAGGCCCACTTGGGAGAACCTGGGCCTCCCGGAGGTCTGGCATGGGATGCGCCAGGTTGCCCTGACGCCGCTTTGTCTATTTTGCAGGCGCCGCCGCTAACCGGCGACGATGTTCACCATCCGTCCCGGCACCACGACTACTTTGCGCACGGTCACGCCGTCCAGCCACTTCTGCACGCCGGGGCTGGCCAGGGCCGCAGCCTGCACGTCCGCCTCGGCGGCGTCCGCCGCCACCAGCAGACGGTCGCGCACCTTGCCGTTGATCTGGACGGCGATCTCGACCTCTTCGGCTTTTGCCAGATCGGGATCCGCCTGCGGCCAGGCCTGCGTGTGGATGCTGTAGGACTTGCCCAGCCGCGACCACAACTCCTCGCTGATGTGGGGCATGGCCGGGGCCATCACCAGCAGCAGCGAGCTGATGGCCTCATCCCAGGCCGCGGTGCCGTAGACGGCCGTCTCTCTGGCCTCGCTCAGGGCGTTGCTGAAGCCCATCAGCGCCGCCACCAGGGTGTTGAACTTGAAGTGCTCGTAGTCCTCGGTGGCCTTCAGCAGCATCTGGTGGGTGAGCCGGCGCAGGTTGCGGGTTTCTTTCGGCGACGCCGCCTGGGCGGGGCGCTTGCCGGGGGCGTCGACCACCAATGACCACACACGGTGCAGGAAGCGCTGTACGCCCTCGATGGCGCGAGGGTTCCAGGGACCACCCTGTTCCCAAGGGCCGATGAACATCAGGAAGGCGCGCACGGTGTCGGCGCCGTATTTGCCCACGTAGTCGTCGGGGTTGACGACGTTGCCGCGCGACTTGGACATCTTTTCGCCGTCCGCGCCCAGGATCATGCCCTGGTTGTACAGCCGCAGCATCGGCTCGTCGAAGTCCACCAGCCCGGCGTCGCGCATGGCCTTGGTGAAGAAGCGCGTGTAGAGCAGGTGCATGGTGGCGTGCTCGATGCCGCCGGTGTACTGGTCGACGGGCACCCACACGTCCCCCTCAGCCGGGTTCCAGGGCGTGTCGTCGGGCGACAGCGCCTGGCCGCTCTTCCAGTAGGGCGTGACGTAGGCGTACTGGTACCAGGACGAGCACAGGAAGGTGTCCATGGTGTCGGTCTCCCGCTCGGCGTCGCCGCCGCACTGCGGGCAGGCGACGTGGCGGAAGGCCTCATGAAACTTGAGCGGGCTCTCGCCCGTGGGCTTGAACTGGGCGTCCTCAGGCAGCACGACCGGCAGGTCGCTGTAGGGTACGGGGACGGTGCCGCAGGTGGGGCAGTAGATGATGGGGATGGGCGCGCCCCAATAGCGCTGGCGGCTGATCAGCCAATCGCGCAGGCGGTAGTTGACCTTGCGCTCGCCGGCGGCGTGCCCGGTCAACCAGGCGGCGGTGGCGTCGAAGCTCTGCGGCCAGGGCGTGCCGTCGAAGGCGCCGCTGTTGACCATGACGCCGCCCTCTTTCTGGTCATAGGCGGCGGCCAGCGCCACCCCGGCGGCCTCGTCCCAGACGGCGACCGGGCCTGTCTCAAAGACCTTGCGGTCGACGATGACGATGGGCGTAGGCAGGCCGTATTTGCGGGCGAAGGCAAAGTCGCGCTCGTCGTGGGCAGGCACGCCCATGATGGCGCCGGTGCCGTAACCCATCAGCACATAGTCGGCGATCCAGACCGGCACGGGCCGGCCGTTGACGGGGTTGACGGCATAGGCGCCGGTGAAGACGCCGCTCTTCTCGCCCGCCTCGGTCTGGCGCACCAGCTCGCTCTTGCGGCCGGCTGCTTCCACGTAGGCGCCGACGCTTTCCGCCCGGTCGGACGTCGTGATCGACGCCACCAGTGGGTGCTCCGGCGCCAGCACGGCGAAGGACATGCCGAAGGTGGTGTCGGGCCGGGTGGTGAAGACGCGGAAGCTCAGGTCGGGACGCCCCTGGATGGCCATGGCGAACTCGACGCCCTCGCTGCGGCCGATCCAGTTCCGCTGCATGGTCTTGACCCGCTCCGGCCAGTCGACCCGGTTCAGGCCTTCCAACAGCTCGTCGGCATAGCCGGTGATGCGGAACTTCCACTGCGCCAGGTTCTTGATGATGACGGGCGTGCCGCAGCGCTCGCAGTGGCGGTCGTCGCCCCAGACCTGCTCGCGGGCCAGGGTGGTGTTGCAGTTGGGGCACCAATCCACCGGCGCTTCCTCCCGGTAGGCCAGGCCCATGTCGTAGAACTTGCGGAAGAACCACTCCGTCCACTGGTAATAGCCCGGCAGACAGGAGACGGCCTCGTGCTCCCAGTCGAACATCGTGCCCATCTGCCGCAGTTGCCCGCGCATGTTGGCGATGTTCGACATCGTCCAGGTGTGGGGATGGGCGCCGTGTTTGATGGCGGCGTTCTCTGCGGGCAGCCCGAACGAATCGAAGCCGATGGGAAACCAGACGTTGTAGCCCCGCATGCGCTTGAAGCGCGCTGCCGCATCCGACGGCGACATGGCATACCAGTGGCCGGTGTGCAGATCGCCGCTGGGATAGGGGAGCATGGTCAGGAAGTACCACTTCGGCTTATCCGAGGCGTCGTCGCGGCGGTGCAACCCGGTTTCTGCCCAGGTCTTCTGCCATTTCGGTTCGATGGATGCGGGGTTGTAGCGTTCGGACATCATGAAGCTCCGGTGATACGGGATAATCGAAGAGCCGATCTCTTGCGACGACGCAGATATGCCAAATGGTGGAGTCTCATGCTAGTAGTCCGTCAAGACTCAAGTGGCGGGTTCGTAGTGGCGACTTTAGTCGCTGATGCCGCACGAAAACGACTGAAGTCGTTACTACCAGCCCATCACATCATCGCTGACGAGCTACTAGAGGTTCTCCATGAACTCCTCAGGCGTCACACCGGCTTGCTGTAAAATGCCGCGCAGGGTGCCGATCGCCAACTCGCGATGCAGAGGCACTGAACAACCGACATCTCCCTCCGGCGTTCGCTTCCTGAGAACAACGTGACTGCCGCGTTGGCGTACCTGCTCGAAGCCTAGACGCTCCAGCGCCCGAATCGTCTCTGCGCCCGAAACACGCTGCAGCTTAGGCATGAACAGAGGTTTCTGCCTCGAAAGTGGTCAAGAGCGGTCGGGTCACGTCGGGCAGTGGGAACTCCTCGAGATAGAGTTCGGTAGCCTCGCGCAGGTTGGAAACGGCTTCTTCGATGGTATAGCCCTGACTCACCGTTCCAACTTCGGGACACTCCGCGACGAACAGGTCTTCTTCGCGGTGCAAGATAGCGGTGAATGTTCGCAGTGCCATGCCTTTTCTCCTGAGTGAGGGCTACAACGAGGTAAAAACTCATCCAGCGCTGCTGGCCAACCTGCAACCTGCAACGTGCAACCTGCAACCACTACGCCAACGGCCACTCGCCTTCCGCATACACGTGGTCCAGCCAGCCGTGCGGGTCCGTCTCGCCGGCGGTGATGGCGAAGAAACGGTCCTGGATGGCCTTGGTGAGTGGGCCGCGGCTGCCAGAGCCGACCGGCATGCGGTCGACCGAACGGACGGGCGTGATCTCCGCCGCCGTGCCGGTGAAGAACAGCTCGTCGGCAATGTAGAGCATCTCCCGCGTCAGGGAACTATACTGCACGTCGTAGCCCAGATCTTTGGCGATCGTGATGGCGCAGTCGCGGGTGATGCCGCTCAAGATCGAGGCCGACAGCGGCGGCGTGACGATGACGCCGTCGCGGATCAGAAACAGGTTTTCACCCGAACCTTCGGAGACGTAGCCGTGAATATCGAGGCTGATGCCCTCAGTATAGCCGAGGTCATGAGCTTCCATCGCCACATACTGGCTGTTGACGTACTGGCCGCCGATCTTGCCCAGGGGCGTCAGGACGCCGGGGGGCATCCGGCGCCACGAGCTGACGATGACGTCGACGCCTTGGTCGATGGCCTCCGGCCCCAGGTAACGGCCCCAGGGCACGGTGCCGATGACGACCTCCACCGGACACTTGCGGCCGTCGACGCCGAGGGAGTCATAGCCGCGAAAGACGATAGGGCGGATATAGCAGGAATCCTGCTTGTTGGCGCGAATCGCGGCCTTCGAGGCGGCGATCAGATCATCGATGCTGTAGTCGAGGGGCATACGCAGCATCTTGCACGAATCGTGCAGCCGGCGCATGTGCTCACGACCGCGGAAGATGGCCGGACCGGCCGGGGTGTTGTAGGCACGAATGCCTTCGAAGGCGCTCGATCCATAGTGGATGGCGTGGGTGAAGACGTGGACGGTCGCCTGATCCCAGGGAATCAGGGAGCCATTCATCCAAATCCAGTCGGCGCGCATGGGCATGATGACACCTCACTCGAATCATTCGGAAAGCGGGCGGATGCTACGACGGTGCTGACAAGGTGACACTTGGCTGCTCCAGACTCATGACATACAAAAAATCCCTTCGCCACTCAGGGACGAAGGGATCTCCGCGGTACCACCCTGGTTGTCGGAACACTGAGACCGGTCGTCAGTGACGACCGGCCTCGTGTAGGTGGAGCAGAAGGGACTCGAACCCATGACCCCCACAATGCCATTGTGGTGCTCTCCCAGCTGAGCTACTGCCCCATGCGGGTGATTCCGACCACTTGACCGCGATAACGGGCGGACCCGTCGCCGGTTACAGGCTGCAAGTTACAGGCTGCTGCTTTCGCCGGCGCCGCTCCCAGGCGAGTTCGACCCTATGCGGGCTCGTGACCGCTTTGCCAGGCTTGCACTGTCCCTGACTCGCTATCGAGCTGGCCTACTACTCCTGTTCGCTGCGATTGTGTTCTGAAGTTGCGTGCCCGGGGAGCCAGGCTAGTGGAGCTGAGGGGACTCGAACCCCTGACTTCTACAGTGCGATTGTAGCGCTCTCCCAGCTGAGCTACAGCCCCGAGAACAAGTCTAGTCTATTTGGCAAGGGGTTGTTTGTCAAGTTTCTGCGGCCAGAAGGGAAGTATCGCCCCCTGCTCATCGCCGTTGACACCGCTCGCGGGGCATGCTAGACTTCCCTAGCCTTCCGACGGGAGCAGCCCGAGTGGATTTCCTTTCTCATAGCCTCGACTCCCAGGCGTGCCAACCTATTCGGCCTTTCCAGACACGGAGAGCCGTCTCCGTGTCTCTTTTTGTGCCGAGGTGCGCACCATGACCAAGTACATTTTCGTGACCGGCGGTGTCGTCAGCGGTTTGGGCAAGGGCGTCACGGCCGCCGCTATCGGGCGCCTGCTGCGCAGTCGCGGCATTACGGTGGCCGGGCAGAAACTCGACCCCTACCTCAACGTCGATCCGGGCACGATGAGCCCCTACCAGCATGGCGAGGTCTTCGTCACCGACGACGGCGCCGAGACGGACCTTGATCTGGGCCACTACGAACGCTTCACCGGCGTCAACGTCACCCGCTCCGGCAACGTAACCAGCGGGCAGGTCTATGCCGAGGTCATTGCCCGCGAGCGCAAGGGCGACTACCTGGGTGGCACGATCCAGGTAATTCCCCATGTCACGAACGAGATCAAGCGCCGCATCGGACTGGTGGCTCGCGAGACGGGCGCCGAAGTGGTGGTGGTCGAGGTGGGCGGCACGGTCGGCGACATCGAAGGGCTGCCTTTTCTGGAGGCCATCCGCCAGATGCGCAAAGACGTGGGCCGGGAGAACGCCCTCTATGTCCATGTCACGCTGCTGCCCCACATCGGCGCCACCGGCGAGCTCAAGACCAAGCCCACTCAGCACAGCGTGGCCGAGCTGCGCGGCATTGGCATCCAGCCCGACGTGATCTGCTGTCGCGCCGACGTGCCCATCAACGATGAGGTGCGCGAGAAGATCGCCCTCTTCTGCGATGTGGAAGCGCGCGCCGTGATCCCGCTGGTCACGGCCAGCAGTATCTACCAGGTGCCGCTGACGTTGGAGGAAGCCGGGTTGGGCGACTATCTGGTCGAGCGCCTGCGGTTGACCGCCCAGGAGCCGGACTTGACGACCTGGCGGCGGATGTTGGCACGGATCGAGGCGGATAAGCCGGTGGTCCGCATTGCCCTGGTCGGCAAGTATGTGGCTTTGCAGGATGCCTACATGAGTGTGCGCGAGGCGCTGTTCCACGCCGGCATCGCCCTCGATCACACCGTCGACATCGACTGGATCGACTCTGAAGGCCTGGAGCGAGGCCGGGGGCTGGAGCGACTGGAGGCGGCGGATGGCATCGTCGTGCCGGGCGGGTTTGGCTACCGCGGCATCGAGGGCAAGATCGTGGCGGCACGCTTTGCCCGGGAGCAGCGGACGCCCTACCTGGGCCTGTGCCTGGGCATGCAGGTGATGTGCATCGAGCTGGCCCGGCACATCTATCGCAGCGATGAGCCCAACAGCACCGAGTTCAACCAGACCACGCGCCACCCCGTTATCGCCTTGATGGCCGATCAGCACAATATCGCCGATATGGGCGGCACCATGCGTTTGGGTCTCTATCCCTGCTGTTTGCAGCCCGGCAGCCAGGCGCAGGCCGCCTACCAGGTCGACCTGATCAACGAGCGCCACCGGCATCGTTGGGAGTTCAACAATGCCTACCGGCAGGTGCTCGCTGCCGCCGGACTGCGGTTCAGCGGCCTCAGTCCCGATGGGCACTTGGTTGAGATAGCCGAGATAGCCGATCACCCCTTCATGGTGGGCAGCCAGTTCCACCCCGAGTTCAAATCCCGTCCCGACCAACCCCATCCACTCTTTGTCGCCTTCGTGCGCGCTGCCATTGCGTACCGCCAGAAGGCAGACGCAGCGGCGGGGTAGACGGAGTCGTGAGCCGGTGCGTCAAACGGGTCAAAACGTTGCCCTCCTGACCACTTGCCTATGCTATAATTAGCAGCCTTAGAGACTTATTTCCAATCCAATGTCGGAGTGGCACCTGTATGTCTGGACACAGTAAATGGGCCAACATCAAACACCGCAAATCGGCCGTCGATGCCAAACGCGGGAAGATCTTTACGAAAATTGCCCGCGAGCTGCAGATCGCCTCTCGCCAGGGCGGCCCCGACCCTGATATGAACATGCGCCTGCGCCTGGTGCTGGACCAGGCCCGCGCGGCCAACATGGCCAAAGATAGCATCGAGCGCGCCATCGCCCGAGGCGCCGGTCTGGAAAAGGGCGAAGACCTTGAAGAGATCGTGTATGAAGCCTACGCGCCGCACGGAATCGCCCTGCTGATCGAAGTCATGAGCGACAACCGCAACCGCACCGTCTCCGAGCTGCGACACGTGGTCACCAAGGCGGGCGGCAACCTGGCCAGCGCCGGCGCCGTCGGCTGGCAATTCGACCGCAAGGGCCAGATTCTTGTCAACATGGGCAAGATGAGCGCCGATGACCTCTTCCTCACCGCCGTCGATGCCGGCGCCGAGGATGTCGTCATCAACGATGACGGCACCGCCACCATCATGACGCCTGATGTTGAGCTGGGAGTGGTGCGCGACACGCTGAGCAAGGCCGGCATCGTCCCGGAAAGCGCCGAGCTGACCATGGTGCCCCAAAGCGAAATCGACCTGCCCGTCAATGATGCAGTGCAGGTGATCAACTTGCTGGATCGCCTGGAAGAGTTGGACGACGTCCAGAAAGTACACAGCAACATGGCGTTCAGCGAGGAATTGCTGGAACAGCTTGAGGCGGCGTGAGTCGCACGCCTTCGGTCATCCTTGGCATTGACCCCGGCACCGCCATTACAGGCTACGGGTTTCTGGCGGATGAGCGCGGCGACATGCGACCGCTTGACTACGGCGTCATCCGCACGGCGTCAACCGACCCGCTGTACCTGCGGCTTATCAAGCTCTACGATGCCCTGCAGGAGTTGATCAACCGCCACCACCCGGAGGCTGTGGCGGTTGAGGAGTTGTTCTTCGCCCGGAACGCCGCCTCAGCACTCAGCGTCGGCCATGCCCGGGGGGTCGTCCTCCTGGCCGTGGCCCAATCGGGCGCCGCCCTCTTCCAATACAAGCCGGCCGAGGTCAAACAGGCCGTCACCGGCTATGGCAACGCCGACAAGCGTCAGATTCAAGAGATGGTCAAACTGCTGCTTGGACTGGAAACCTACCCCCAGCCCGATGATGCGGCTGACGCCCTCGCCATTGCCATCTGTCACTTTCACTCTGCCCGACTGCGAGCGTACTATTAAGCACAGCACCCGCGGCTGCACCGTGTGAGAAAGATTCTATGCCCACCCCTACGATGAAAGGACGTGTCCTCATTGCCGAGGATGAGGCATCGTTGCGCAACCTGATCGAGATGGGGTTGGCGGCCAACCAATACGAGGTGATCGCGACGGCCAACGGTCGCGAGGCGCTGGATGTGTTTATGGCCGCGCGGGACAACATCGACGTTGTCGTCCTGGATATTATGATGCCGGAGTTGGACGGTTTCAGCACCCTGGAGGAGATTCGCAAAGTCTCCGAAGTCCCCGTGGTCATGTTGACGGCATTGGGCACCAGTGACGACGTGGTGAAGGGCTTCCAGATGGGCGCCGACGACTACGTGGTCAAGCCGTTTACCTTCCGCGAGGTCATCGCCCGGCTCGATGCCATCCACCGGCGCATGCAGTGGATGAAACAGCCGGCGCCGCAGCCCCAACAGTACCGCAGCGGCAGTCTCATGCTCGACGTCAAAAACCATCTGGTGTATGTCGATGGCCTGGATTGCCACGTCACCCCCATCGAGTTCAACCTGCTCAGGTACTTTATGTCACATCCTGGCCAGATAATCGGCAAGAAGGAACTCTTCCGCGAAGTCTGGGGCTACGAATTCGAGGGATCGACGAACCTGATCGAGGTGGGCGTCCGCCGCCTGCGCGAGAAGGTTGAGGAAGATCCGTCACAGCCCACCCTCATCCACACCGTGCGCGGCGTGGGCTATAAGTTCCACCCTCTCCCGCCCTCTGAGGCCGCATGATCGCTCGCGTCCGCGGCCGCATCGAACAGATCGAAGACGACCACGTGATCGTCGACGTTGGGGCCTTTGGCATTACGGTCTACGCGCCTGCTGCCCAACTGGCCACCTGTCACCTGGGCCAGGCCGTCGCCTTGTTCACTCGCCTGCACGTGCGCGAGCAGGACATCTCACTGTTTGGATTCCCCACAGCAGAAGAGCTGCAGCTATTCGATCTCCTGCTGCGAGTGGATGGAATCGGTCCCCGGCTGGCGCTCAATATCCTCTCCACGCTCACGCTCGACAGTCTGCAACTGGCCGTTGCTAATGACGAGCCGGCATTGCTCACGCGCGTTCCCGGCATCGGCATCAAAACAGCGCGCAAGATCCTGTTCCACTTGAAAGACAAGCTGGCGCCGGCCGACCTGACAGGTCTAGGGATTCGGCCCGTCAGCGATAGCGACGCCGAGGTGATCGACGCCCTGACCAGTCTTGGCTACAGCATTGTCGAGGCGCAGCGCGCCGTGCAATCCTTGCCCAGGAACCTGGAGGGCGTGGAAGAACGGCTGCGTGCCGCCCTCTCGCAAATGGCGCCTTGAGCCAATCTGAGGCGGGTGGTGCAGGCCTGCTGGCGCCGGTGCGCGCCGCGGCAGAAGACATCGGCACTTTGCCTGACCCCTCGTTCGCTGCTATAATCTTGCCCCATAGCGCCACCCTAGCTCAGCTGGTAGAGCAACGCACTCGTAATGCGTAGGTCATCGGTTCGAATCCGATGGGTGGCTCTTTCTGCTCACCCCGGCCATGGTTGGCTGGGGTTTTTTGTAAGCGGCCCTGACGCTATGTCCGCCTGGACCACCGTTCACCACGCGCCTGACACCACCCTGGCCCGCCTCTGGCGCGGCCTGACTCATCCTGTGTGGCTGCTGGCACTGCTTGGCCTCGGTTTGGCCATGCTGGCCAGCCACATCTGGCTGCCGCAATTGCCGGCCGGCCGCGCTGGGGCCCCGTTCGCGGCCAGCGCCTGGATGAACGAAACCGCCGCGTCCATCCCGGGCGGGGCGCTCTGGGCTGCTCTTGGGCTGTTCGACCTGGCTCACAATACGGCAGCGCGCGTGCTGCTGGCCTTGCTCGCGGCCGCCTTGGCTCTGCGCGTTATCGACCGATTGCAGTTGGCCTGGACGACGCGGCGGCTGGCGCCGCCGGAACGGGAACTGCCCACTACCACGACAGTGGACAGTCTGGTCCCACGTCCCGATGCCCTGCCGGCTGGCCTGTTGGCTGGCTACGCCCACCGCCAGCACACGATCCGTACGAATGACGATCAGATGAGCGAGTGGTACGGTGATCGCAACCAGCGCTTTACCTGGGCGGCTGTACTCATCGAGGCGGGAGGGTTGCTTGCTCTGGCGGCGCTACTTCTCAACCTGCGCTTTGGGTGGCAGGTAGGGCCGATCAGCCTGGACCCCGGCCAAAGCGCCAGCCTGGAACCGTTTAGCGCCGCCATCGTGCAGTTGGACGAGGGCGCTCAGACCGTGCACCTCTGCTGCGATCCGGACCAGACCGCTACGGTCGGCGGCGGCAGCTTTGGCCCGCCGGGGCTGCGGGTGACAGAGCAGCAGATCGGCCCGGCCCTGGTGATCACGGCTACGGCCAACAACCAGCCCGTGGCCGTCCAGGCCATCGAACAAAGCGGCACCCCTTCCACAGCCTCGGTCTTGCGCTTTCCTCAGGCACGCAGCGAACGCGCCGTCGCCATCCCTGACCGGAACCTCTTCCTGCGCATCGTCCAGACCGGCGCCAATGCCTTCAACGTACAGGCGCTCGACGCCGGTAACAACGTACTCCTGACCCGCGAGATCAACGGCGCCGCGCAGCTGGCGCTCGACGACCTGACCGTCTATCTACGTCCCGCCCGCTTCGTCACGCTCGGCGTGCGCAGCCGCCCCTGGCTGTGGCTGCTGGTTCCGGCGCTGGTACTCAGCCTGGCGGGCGGGTTTTGTCGCTGGCGTTTTCCCTACAGCCGTCTCGGCGCACGAACCAGCGCCGGCAGCCTGGCGCTGCGCTGGCAGGGCCAGGGCCGCCCCCACCTCAACCTCGACGACATCAGATGAAGGGTAACGGGTGAGAGGTGACGGGTTGCGGCGCTACTCGCAACCCGCCACCCCTCACCCGTTTCTCGCCTCTCGTTTCTCGCCTCTTTCTTCTCTCCCCTCCCCATGTCCTCCTCACCCGTCGTTGTCGGCGTTGCCGGCGGCAGTGGCTCTGGCAAAACCACCGTCATCCAGCGCATTCTGGAGCGTGTCGGTTGGGACCGTATCGCCTACCTGCCCCAGGATGCCTACTACAAGGACGCCTCGCATCTGCCCACCAGCGAGCGCATCCATCTGAACTTCGACCATCCCAACTCGCTCGACAATACCTTGCTCATCGAGCACATCCACAAGCTGGTCGCCGGGAGGCCGGTCGAGGTCCCCGTCTATGATTTCACCAACTACACGCGCAGTGGGCAGGTCCGCCGCGTCTTGCCCAGTCCCGTCGTCCTGGTGGAGGGCATCCTGGTGTTTGCGGACGAGGCTCTGCGCGAACTCATGGATATCAAGATCTATGTCGAGACGGACCCGGATATCCGCTTCATACGGCGTTTACAGCGCGACCTGAACGAACGCGGGCGCACTGTGCAATCCGTCATCGAGCAGTACGTGTCCACCGTGCGGCCCATGCACCTGCGCTTCGTGGAACCCTCCAAGCGCTACGCCGACATTATCATCCCCGAAGGCGGCTACAACGAGGTCGCCCTGGAGATGGTCATCGGGCGGCTAGAAAGCCTGTTGGAAATCGGCAACCTCGGCGACTGACCCACGCCGCCGGGAGGCAGCAGGCGCGGCCGCACGCCTACGACAGCACCCGGGTTGGCGCGGCCAGGGCAAAGTCGGGACCCCGATCGACTTCCCAGGGGTAGATGATCCAATTGTCGGTGACGGCCCCGTAGTAGTCGGGCCGGCGCTCGCGAAACCGGGAGTGCCCCGGCTTGTAGTGCAGGACGCAGATGCGGGCCAGGCCGCCGGCAGCTTCCACCCGTCCACGCACGGCATTGACGGTACGGCCGCTATCCCAGACGTCATCGACGATGAGCACGCTGCGGTCGCGCAGAAGAGAATCGGTCGGAAACTGCAGGAAGTTGGGCCAGGCGAAGCGGTCGATCTCCGGGTCCTTGGGAAACTCCACCGCCGCCGTGAGCACGGCACGGATATCCAGCGCTTCGGCCAGCATGCCACCGGGTATGATACCCCCCCGGGTGACCATGACAATGACATCATACTTGCCGGCGACTTGGGGCAGGATGTGGTCGATCAAGGCTTCGATGTCGTGCCAGGTGAGTTCTTCGCGGTGCATGGTAAGACCCATTAAAGGAGAGCTTGCCTGACGAAGGGAGGCCTAGGGGTGTTTGCCACCCAGCGCCAGGCGACTGCCGAGAACGCCGGCGGGAATCGCCATCAGGAATGTGTAGAGATGCGAGATCAGATCGCCGGAAAGTACAAAGAAACCCAGGATGCCGACAAGGGCGCCGATGAGGGCGCCGTGTAGGGTGGTCCAGATCGTGACGCCGCGTAGGACGGCATAAGCGCCCCAGGCGCAGCCCAGTGCGATCATCACGCTGGTGACGAAAGAAAAGCGAGGCATAGCCTGCACCTCGGCGAGGCTGTTGGCCGGGCTGAAGGCAAGGATGAAGCCGGCGAGCAGGCCCAGGGTGAGCACGCCGAAGGCGAAGCTCACCAGTGCACCGAGCACGATGCGCAACCAGCGGATGTTCCTCATCTCCGGCCCGCTTTTCGGGTGACGGCAAGCTGGACCTTGAGACCCTTGAGGCTGTCATCCTGCGGATAGTGGGCCATGACCTCATCGAAGTCATCGAGATGCAGCTTCAATTCCTCTTCGCCGCGATCGTGCTGCCGGGCAGTGCGATACAGCTCCTCGGCCGCTGCGTGATCGCCCTGCAGCCAGGTCGCCAGGGCCAGGTTGTAGCGGGCGCGCTGGAATTCCTCATCCTTCAGCAGGCAGGCCGTCAGGTCGGTCTGGGCCGCAGGCAGATCGCCCAACAGGATATGGAGGTAGCCACGGTTGTTGTTCACTTCACCGCGTTCGGGGTTGAGTTCGCTGGCGCGCCCAAACGCCTGGCGGGCATCGTCCAGTCGCTCGCCGAAATAGTACAGATAGCCCAGGGAAGCAAAGACGTCGTCATCCTCACTCCCGGCCGCCACGGCGGCCTCGAAGGTGGCGATGGCCTCAGGCTGGCGGTCGGCCTTGTAGAAATTGAAACCCAGGGCCGCCTGATACTCGGCGTTCTCCGGTTCCGCCGCTGCCGCCACACGCAGGTTCTCTTCCCCTTGCGGCAGCAGGCCCACGTCGGTCTGGTAGGCGCCCAACTGGTAACGGGCCAGCGCATCCTCCGGGTCGAGATCGACCGCACGTTTGAAGGCGCGGGCGGCGTCGCGCGGTTGCTCCAGCGTCATATACGCCAAACCGAGCGCCGTCTGGGCGGGAGCGGTATCAGGCACAGAAGGAGCTACCTGGCGCATCGCCTTGCGGGCGCCCTTCAGATCCGCCTGGGCCTGAGCAATGACATCGTCAAGATCGGTGTAGGAAGTCGCCATGTACGGGAAGTTGGGCAAGACAGTGGTCAGAGGGCGGGATTTTCCGGTAGCGGGGGGGGCGACGGTTGCTGGTCATAAAGACCGCGCCAGTCATTCAGACGGATGCGCAGCACATCCATTACCATGTTCCAGGTGTCGCGCACGGGCTCAACCCGGCTATCGGCGTTGAAGTACCAGTGTATGGGCACTTCGGCAACCCTGGCGCCCTCTTTGAGGGCCAGGTAAAGCGCTTCCACGTCGAAAGTCCAGCCGGTCACTTGTTGTCGGAGGAAGACGCTGGCGGCCATGTCGCGCTGGAAAAGCTTGAAGCCACACTGGGTATCCTGGAAGCCCCGAATCGCCAGCAAGCGCACGATCAGGTTGAAGACGCGCCCCATGATGTGGCGGTAGCGCGGCTCGTTGTAACGCACGGCGCCGGGCGCCTCGCGGCTGCCAATCACAACGTCGTAGCCAACCAGTTGCGGGGGAAGGAACTTTTCAACTTCGGCGATTGGCATCGAGAGGTCCGAGTCGCAGATGAACAGGTATTCCCCACGACCACGAAGCATTCCCTCGCGCACCGCCACCCCTTTGCCCTTGGCGCTGTGCAGAACACGCACGCCAGGGTGATGGCGCGCATACTCCTCCGCCACCTCGGTCGTGCGATCCGTGCTCCCGTTTTCTACGACATCGACCTCAACCTCGTAAGGCACCGTCTGCCGCCAGGACAGGATCTGGTCGAGGGAATTCGGCAACCGGCTCTCTTCGTTATAGGCAGGAATGATGATGCTTAGGAACGGGTGGGGAGTCTCAACCGTTGACGGAACGCGGGTCGCCATCTATAAGAACAAGGTGCGCAAAATGGGAATGAATGACATCCAAGCATACCAGGGGCGGGCAGGCGTGGCAATTCCAGGAGGCTGACGGGACACGAGCACAGAAGCCGGCCGGCCGCGCATCAGGCGGTGGCGGCTCATGCCCCTGCCAAACTCCTTTTCCCACTCCCGGTCAGACACTGAAGTGCAGCAGGCTGCGGGCCACGTAAAGACCTGCCACTTGCAGCGCCAGGCCGTTGCCAAACAGCAGATAGGTAGCCAGGCGCTCGTAGTCATAAAGCACGTAGCCAATCGCCACGTTGAGGAACCACATCAGCAGGGTGATGGCGGGAAGCAGGAACAACGCCCGGCGGGGACTAATGCGGTCGGCGACGCCCGCAGCGTCGAAGTGCAGCGGCATCATGGCGGGGAGGTCGGGGAAGCTCCAGATACAGTAGCCAAGAAGAAACAGCCCAAACAGCAGCCCCGCCGCCAGCAGGAACCGGGCAATGCGGTCCCGCCAAAGCCATTGCTCGCGCCACGATGCTGGCGCCACATCCTCGAACACCTGGCGTTGGGCGCCCATCGCTTGCCGGGACTCAAAGGCTGCCAGGAAAGCAAGGGGATCGGCAGGGGAGACAAGGTAGGTGGCGCCGCCGGTCGTGACCGCAAGGCACTCGGACGCGGGTCTTGTGGCATAGGCAAACAAGCGCGGAGACATCCACGAGACACCCGGGGTGCGCGGATGCACCCATCGCACCGGCCACACCCACCAGGGATTGCTGATGCTCAACCGCGGGGAGGCCGCCTCGATGCGTTTGATGCTGCTCATGGGGATGAACAACTCGTCCCCCGACCACAGGATGTGCATAGCATCCCGATCCAGCCAGTAGTCAAGGCTGTGCATCTGCCAGAGCCGGTAGATCAGTACACCCAGAGCCGCCACACCCACACCCCACAGCGCGCCAAGCAACACCGTGGTCGGGCCCAACGGGGCGCGCAACAACAGCACCACAAGGAGGAGGGTCAGGCCGGTCAGTCCTGCCAGCGCTGCCAGCGCCAGGCGGCGCTCACGCGGGGTAAGGGGTCGAAAAGCCACGGACGGTCGAAAGGGGAGGGGTAGCCGGCGTTCAGGCGAGCCAGCGGCGGACGCTATCAAGCAAGCGGTGCTGCGTCATGTCCATGTGCAGGGGGGTGACCGAGACATAGCCATGGCTGATGGCCTCAAGGTCCGTGCCCTCTTCCTGGATACCGGTCGGTGGTTCGCCGCCGATCCAGTAGTACGGCACCCCGCGCGGGTCGCTGCGCTCGATCAGGACATCACGGTAGACGCGGTGACCCAACCGCGTGGCGCGGTAGCCGCGCACCTGCCCAAACGGCACGTCGGGCACATTGACATTGAGAAGCGTGTCGGCAGCAAGCCCCTGTTCCAGCACCATGCGGGTCACGGCAACCGCAGCCTCGGCAGCCGTGCGCCAATGGCGCTCGCCTTCACCGCTGTCGAGCGAAACCGCGATCCCCGGCCAGCCGCTGATCGCCGCTTCCATCGCCGCCGCCACCGTGCCCGAGTACGTCACGTCGAAGCCGAGGTTGGGAGTGGTGTTGATACCGGAGACGACGACATCGATGGGCTGCGACACCAGCCCCAGGGCGGCCAGCGCCACGCAATCCGAAGGGGCGCCATCCGTCGACATCGCTGTACTGCCGTCCTCCAGGATCACGCTCCACACCCGCAGCGGCTTGTGCATCGTCTTGCTGTGGCCGGCAACCGACCAGTTGTGGTTGGGCGCAAACACCGTGACCTCGCCGAGGTCGCGCAACCCCTGCGCCAGGGCCAGCAAGCCCGGCGCTTCCACACCATCATCATTCGTTACGAGGATATGAGGCATGTGCAGAAGTTGCTCTCTTCTTACGCATTACGTGTCATGCATCAACACATCGTTCCGGATCTAAGTGGCGGAACCCTCAGCACATCG
>CAZHTZ010000006.1:35153-42432 GCA_964535455.1 uncultured Caldilineales bacterium | reverse complement strand
CGTCATCATCACGCTCGATCCGGATTACGTAGTGGTGCCGACCCTTGGCACCAGCCTGATCACGCCTGTTCACCGCCTCCTGCGCTCGGGCGACCACCGGCCCGACGGCATGTTCCTGGTCTGTGGTCCGAACGTGCAGCCGGGGTTTCTACCGGGTACGCCAGACCTCATCGACATGGCTCCCACGCTCCTGCATCTGGCGGACCTGCCCACCCTGGCCGAGATGGAAGGACAGGTCGTTTCC
The DNA here is from genome assembly GCA_964535455.1 of uncultured Caldilineales bacterium. Classification (GTDB taxonomy): domain Bacteria; phylum Chloroflexota; class Anaerolineae; order J102; family J102; genus SSF26. The sequence continues at coordinate 42,188 of CAZHTZ010000006.1, read as the reverse complement.
TCAGCCTTCACGGACGGCTACCTCGTGCTGCACCCTCCGCGGCGCGGCCCGGTCCTGCCGCCGCCAGCCCCGGCCGAAGCCCTGCGCGCTGACGAAGCCGCAGCCGTAACGGATCACCTTCGCAGCCTGGGATATTTGTAGTGCCCCGCAGTTGACAGGTGCACGACCACGGACCGGAAAAACGGTTGCAGGTTGCAGGTTGCAGGTTTGTCGTAGCCACCCGCCACCCCTTTCTCGCCTCTCGTCTCTCGCCTCTACCTCCCCGTGCCCCTCCAACTTCTCGTCCTCGGCCTGGACGGGGCCGATTGGGCCATTCTCACTCCCTGGCTGGACGCCGGCCACCTGCCGAACCTGGCCGATTTGCGCGCACGAGGGGTCTGGGGACCGCTGCGCTCCACCATCCGGCCGGAATCCTCGATTGCCTGGGTGACCTTTGCCACGGGTGTCAACGCCGGACGACACGGCATCTACGGATTCAGCGGCCAACAGCCTGACAGCTACGCCACCACCCTGAATCTGACTCCGGCGATTCGCCGTCCTGCGTTCTGGCAGACCGCGGCAACGATGGGCAAGCGTATGGTCGTCTTCAATGTGCCGATGACCTATCCGCCCGGACCCCTACCGGGCGGCGCCGTGGTCGGGGGAATGCTGGCGCCCGGCCTGCAGAGCGATTTCACTTCCCCAGCGGAACTGCGATCCCAACTCCTGGCCTCCGTGCCGCAGTACGTCCTCAACGTCGAACGCACCGGCCTGAGCCTCAGGCAGTTTATCGTCGAGACGACGCAGGCCATTGCCGCCCGCGGCCGCGCCGCCCGTTGGCTGCTGGCACGGGACCGTTGGGATGCCGCCGTCATCGTTTTCACGGATACCGATCGCCTTCACCACTACACGCTCCACCTGTGGGAGCCCCGCCATCCCCGATACGATCCGGCTGAGGCCGCAGCACTGCTGCCCGCTTTGCTGGCCGCCTACCAGACGCTCGACCGCGCGATAGGCGACTTGTTGGCGCTGGCCGGGTCCGATGCCACCGTCCTTGTGATCAGCGACCACGGCTTTGCCCCCTGCACGCGCCGCTTCTATGCCAACACTTGGCTGGAGCAGGCCGGTTTGTTGGTGCGTCGTCCGGATGCCACTGCCCAGCCCGGCATTTGGCGGAGACTGCGCGCCAGCCCGACGCTGCGGCGCCTGAAGCGCTCTTTGCCTGTTGCCCGCGACTGGCAGCGCCCGCCACCCCCGCGCGGTCATCTAAGTGGCGTTGACTGGTCGCAGACGGCCGTCGCCTTCAGCCCGGCGGGGGGTCTACGCTTCAACATCCGCGGTCGGGAGCCAGAGGGGTTCCTGAGTCCTGATGGCGCTGACCGGCTTGCCGCCGAGTTGATACCTGCCCTGCTTGACCTGGTGGACCCGGCGACCGGCCATCGTCCCATCCAGGCGGTCTACAGGCGGGAGAACCTTTACCAGGGTCCCTACGTCGAGCTTGCACCCGATCTGATTCTGGAATCCGTGCGCAGCGACCCCGACCCCATGCGCAATACCGCCGTTGCCTTTGGTTTCGCGCCGGCGGGGGCGGCGGGGCCGTTCACCAGCAGCGGCGACCTCACCGGCAACCACGCCCTCGACGGCATGTTGATCGCAGCGGGGCCGGGTATCCAGCACGGACACATCGCCGGCGCCCAACTGCTCGATCTGGCGCCGACCCTGCAGCACGCCCTGGCGCTGCCGGTCTCCCGTGACCTGGAGGGCCGCGTGCTCTCGCTGTGGTCGGAGCCGCGGCCGATCGACTGGGTTGACGGTGACCTTGGGAGCGCCAGCCCCGCAGCATCGGCAGCCGGGTTCACGCCCGACGAGCAGACGACCGTCGAAGAGCGTCTGCGGGCGCTCGGCTACCTGTGAGCGCCGCGCTGAGTACTCTCAGGCCCTTGCGTCTGTTGGTCGTGCTACCCACCTCGCCGCTTCCGGTCTTCAGCGGAGGACGCCAGCGGATGGTTGAGGTGCTGCGGCGGTTGGCGTTGCGGCACGAGGTCACCGTCCTGAGCTATTGGCGGGATGAGGAAGCACGCGAGGGCCTGCAGCGGCTGGGGAAAGACATGCCGGTGGACGTCGTGCCCGTGCCTTTCGCGCGACTGCGTCCTGGCCGCCGACTGCCTCGGCAGCTATGGCGGCGCTGGCAGGGGAAACGGCAGGGGCTGCCGGCCGATGTCCCGGTCTGGGACCAGCCCGCCATGCACGAGGCGGTCAGCCGCGTTCTGGCTGCGCGGCCCATTGACCTGATCCAGGTGGAATGGCCGTACCTTTCGACCTACGCCCTGGTGCACCCGGAAACACCCAGCATCCTGATCACCCACGATATCTTCAGCGTGGGCTTGCAGCGCCGCGCGCCTTTGGCGACCGGCTCGGGCGAGCGCCAGCGCTTGCAGCAGCAAGCAAATGCCTGGTCGCGTTACGAAAGTCGTGTCTACCCCCGCTTTGGCGCCGTGGCTGCCATGTCCGCGACCGATGCCGCCATCATCCGCCAGCGCGCACCCGCCGCCAGAGTGGTCGTTCTGCCCAATGGTGTCGACACCACAGCCCTGACGCCGGTCGAGATTCGCCCCCAGGTGCAGCGGCTTCTCTACGTGGGCTCGCCCACCCACGCGCCGAATCTCGACGCCGCCTGTTGGCTGCTGACGGACATCTGGCCGGCGCTGCACCGACGCCATCCCGATCTCAACCTGACCCTGGTCAACCTGGACCATCCCCAGGTAAGGGCCTGCGCGTCGCCTCATGTCGAAATCACGGGTCGCATTCCCGATCTGGCGCCGCTCTACCGCCAGGCCGATTTGGTGCTCGTGCCTCTCCGCGCCGGTTCCGGCACTCGTCTCAAGATCCTGGAGGCGTTTGCCCTGGGTGTGCCCGTCATCAGCACGCCGATCGGCTACGAGGGCCTGGACGTCACACCTGGCGAGCATCTGCTGGCAGCCGAGACGGACAGTGATTTCGTGGACGCCGTCGAGCGCCTGATGGGAGACATCGCCCTGCGCGAGCGGTTGGCGTCCACGGCCCGGGCGCTTGCCGTTGCCCGGTACGATTGGTCTTCCATCGTTGCACTACACGAAGAAGCATATCGTGGGGTTCTGACGCCATGAACAACTTCCAGCGTATCTGTGTCTTCTGTGGATCTAACCCCGGCAGCCTCGGGGCCTATCGTCAGGCGGCGGGTGAATTGGGCCGCCTGCTCGTGCAGCAGGGAGTGGGCATTGTCTACGGTGGAGGCGCGACCGGCATCATGGGCAGCCTGGCCGACGCTGCGCTGGCCGCAGGCGGCGAGGTCATCGGCGTATTGCCGAAAGCGATGAACCGGCCCGGCGTACCCCACCCGCAGTTGACGGCGCTCCATGTGGTGGACTCGATGCACACCCGCAAGGCAACGATGGCGCGGCTTTCGGATGCCTTCATCGCCCTGCCGGGCGGCGTAGGGACATTCGATGAGCTCTTCGAGACCCTGACCTGGAGCCAGTTGGGCTATCAGACGAAGCCGATCGGCATCCTCAATGTGCAAGGATATTTCGATCCGCTGGTGGAGATGATTGACCACGCCGTCGCTCACGGTTTCGTGAAGCCCCAGCATCGCCTGTTGTTCGCCGTTGCCACTGATCCGGCGACGTTGCTGGCGGCGCTGCGCGCGTACCGGCATCCGAGGGGGTCCAAGTGGACCGAGCTGGATCCCGACTGAACATCATGGTGCGCCGTCTCTCGTGAATCCCCTCTACGTCGCTCTGGCCATCGGCGCCGGGTTCATGGCCGGCGTGATCAACACACTGGCCGGGAACGGATCGGCCATTACCTTGCCACTGCTGGTTTTTCTGGGGCTGCCGCCCACCGTGGCAAACGGCACCAACCGTATCGGCGTCCTGGCGCAATGTACCGTGAGCACGGTGGCATTTCAACGAAAGGGCATGATGCCGTGGCGGCTCGCCGTTCCCCTGATCGCGGCCGTTGCCACCGGCGGACTCATAGGCGCTGCTATTGCCGTTGATTTGAACGAAACGAGCATGTACCGCGCCATCGGCGCCATGCTCGTGCTTAGCTTGTTCCTGATCCTGCTCCGCCCCGAACGCTGGCTGCGTGGTCGCGTCGAAGGGACTCACCCATCCCGTCCCCGCGATTGGCTGATCTTTCTCGCGATCGGCATCTACGGTGGGTTCATCCAGGCAGGAGTGGGCATCTTCCTGCTCACGGCGCTGGTGCTGAGCATCGGTCTGGACATGGTGCGCGGCAACGCCGTCAAGTCGATGCTGACCCTGGCCCTCAACATTACCGCCTTGATCGTCTTTGTGCGCAACGACCAGGTCGACTGGGGGCTCGGTCTCTTGGTGGCGAGCGGGCAGGTGTTAGGGGCGTGGGCGGCGGCGCACGTGGCGATGCAGGAATGGGCCCAGGTGTGGGTGTACCGCCTGCTGCTAGTGGTGATTATGGCATCGGCCGTGCAAATGTTTCTGCGCTAGGCCGGGTGCACGACAAGTAGTCCCAGATACTCCTCAAAAGGGTCGAAGTCACTGTCATCATGCAGGAGCTCGCAGCCGGCGCTGATCGCAAAGGTGGCAATGAGGCAATCGATCGTTTTGCGTACGGTGACGCCCAGCCGGCGCAGCCGGCGATAGTTCAGGGCACTCTGCACCGCCAGGGCAGTGTTGAGCATGTTCGCCTGGGGAAGCCGCCCAAGCATCGCCAGGGCCTGCTCGAATTGTGCATCCTCGCGAAACCCCTGCAGAACCTCGGCCAGGATGAGATCGCCTATCATGACCGGTTGCGTGGCAAGCGCCGCATCCAGGTAATCGGTGGAAAGAGTGCTGCGGCCGTTGAAGTAGTCAATCCAGACTGACGAATCCACCAGAAGCATTGTCGTCTCCCGGAACATAGCGCGACCTTGTTTCGCGCAGGGCGGCTAGATCTCCCTCCCAATGCAGACGCCCCCGTAGGCCGCGTATTCCTTCCTGCTGGCGCAATTGCACCAGCGTACGCAACGCCTCGTCAATGACTGCCCGCGTCGTCTTGAGGCCGGTCAACTGCTTTGCCTGCTCGACCAGGCTCTCATCCAGTACAACATTCGTGCGCATGGTTCGTGACCTCACCATAAGAATGTGTACAGTATACCCGATCTATGTGTATGCATCAATAGCATGCCGGACCAAACCGAAGCCGGTGGGACGGTCGTCTAGACCGCTTCCACCCGCACCGCACAGACCTTGAACTCCGGAATCTTTGCCTCCGGGTCCAGCGCCGGGTTGGTGAGGAAGTTGGCGGCGGCTTCGGCAAAGTGGAACGTCGTGAAGATCAGGCCCGGCTCGACGCGGTCGGTGACGGTCGCCTTAGCCAGGATCTCGCCGCGACGCGAAGCCACCTTCATCAACTCGCCGTGGCCGATGTGGGCGCGCTCGGCGTCCTTCGGGTTGATCTCGACCAACGCTTCCGGGTACATCGCCTCCAGGTTGCGGGCCCGGTGCGTCATCTCGCCCCCATGCCAATGGTAGAGCACGCGGCCGGTGGTGAGGATGAGCGGATAGTCGGCGTCGGGTAGCTCGGCTGGGGGCACATGGTCGACGGCCACAAAGCGGCCCAGGCCGCGGCTGAACTTGCCCACGTGCAGGATGGGCGTGCCGGGGTGATCCTCATGAGGCACGGGCCACTGCGGCGTTTCGCCGGTCTCCAGCCGCCGGTAAGTGACCCCGCCATAGCTGGGTGTGAGGGCCCTGATCTCCTCCATCACATCCTGCGGCGTGTGGTACTCCCAGTCAGCATAGGGCGCATCGGGGTCAGGATGGATCGCCCCCAGGGCTTGCAGGCGCTTTGCCAGCTCGACCACGATCCAGGTGTCGGTCTGCGCCTCGCCGGGCGGCTCCACTGCCTTTCGCACCCGCTGGATGCGCCGCTCGGTGTTGGTGACGGTACCCTCTTTCTCGGCGAAGCTGGCAGCCGGGAAGATCACGTCGGCGAACTGGGCGGTCTCACTGAAGAAGATCTCTTGCAGGACGATGAACTCCGTCTTACCCAGGGAATAGCGCACGTGGTTGAGGTCGGGGTCGCTGGTCATCGGGTTCTCGCCGACGACATACAGGCAGCGGACGCGGCCCTCTTCGGCCGCGTGGAGCATTTCGGTGACCGTCAGACCCACTTTGTTGGAGAGAGGTACACCCCAAGCGGCCTCGAATTTGCTCTGAGCGGCGGGGTCGGTCACACGCTGGTAGCCGGAATAGACGTTTGGCAACCCGCCCATATCGCAGGCTCCCTGAACATTGTTCTGGCCGCGCAGGGGGTTGACGCCCCCTCCGGGGACGCCCATGTTGCCCAACAGCATCTGCAGGTTGGCGCAACTCATGACGTTGGCAACGCCGGAGGTGTGCTGGGTGATGCCCATGGCGTAGAGCAGGGCGCCGGGCTTGTTCTCGCCCAACATGCGAGCGGCGGCCTCCAACTGCGCCATCGGCACACCCGTGATCTCGCTGGTCGCCTCGGGTGTGTACTTGGCGACGATCGCCTTCAGTTCTTCAAAACCCTCGGTGCGGGCGGCGATGAACTCGCGGTCCTCCCAGCCCTCACGCAGGATGATATGCATGAGGCCGTTGAGCAGGGCGATGTCAGTGCCAACCTTGTGGCGGATGTACAGGTCGGCGTAGTCAGCGATATCGATGCGTCGTGGGTCCGCCACGATAAGCTTGGCGCCGCGATGACGCCTGGCCCGGCGAATTTTCGTGCCGATGACGGGGTGCTGCTCGGTGGTGTTGCTGCCGATGATGAAAATGCTCTGGCTGTGCTCGACGATGTCCTTGATCGAGTTGGTCATCGCGCCACTGCCGAAGGAGGTCGCCAGACCGACGACGGTGCTGGAGTGTCACAAGCGGGCGCAGTGGTCGATGCTATTCGTCGCCAACATCTGCCGCGTGAACTTGGCGAAGAGGAAGTTCTCTTCGTTGCTGCACTTGGCCGAAGCCAGGAAGGCGAAGGCATCGCCGCCGTGCGCCTGCTTCTCCTGGCTGAACTTGCGGGCGACCACGTCCA